>PUOC01000209.1 GCA_003551965.1 Clostridiales bacterium
ACGGTGCCGCAGAAATCTGCAGCGGCGCTTGGAACAGGGTGCAGCATGGGAAGTGCAGCAGGCGTTGGATGCGGTGCGCTGTGCAGTGAGTATGAAAGACCAGTGGGAGTGGGCCTTGCTCTACAGCAGCGCCTTAGCCGCACAGGGCCGTCCCCTGGCGGCTTACCAAGTGCTAAACGGCCATGGTGAGGGGAAGCTGTTGGCGGGCGAGAAGCATCAGCGAGACCGTCGGCTCCTGCCGCTGCTGCTGTCGCTGGGCTGTCCCCAAGCGGCCCAGGCACTGCCAGCCTTTCGCTCCGCCGACCGCAACGGGGAAAGAGCACTCTGGGAAAGCCAGTGCCTTTATCTGCAGGGCCAGGCCGCTGCTGCCGAGGAGCACCTCCGAAAAGGCATGACGCAGCTGCAACCGGCGGCGACAACCGCTGGCCGCCAGGGCGCCGATGCCGCCGGGCTGTTCTGTCTGGCGGTGTGGGCGGCCGAACGCTGCAGTTGGGGCGAGCATGAAGAACGGCTCCAGCAGGCCTTAGCAGAGGCACGGGCCGATCGCCGGCCGCTTTGGGTTTCCAAGACATATTTGGCACTTTTCCGCCTCTGGCTGCGTGAAGACAGATTAGGGGATGCTGCAGCACTGTATGAACAGTGGAGCCGGTGGCGGAGTGAGAGGCCCTTTTTTGTGCAGGGCTCCTTGGATCAGCTGTTGGCCAGGCTGGAGGCCGGGCCGCAGGGTCTGTGGGAGAGCGGTATTTCCCATCATCCCCAACACTGGGATGCGTCCCTTCGCGAGAAGCTGTCTGTCCGGCAGCGTCTGCATTACCACCGGCAGGTCATAGAGGCGGCCAGCAGGGGAGGATGGCCGCCCGACTATTGGCTGGTTCGTTCCTTAGGACTCTTCAGCGATTATCGCCGTGCGGCGATGCCCACACGCTACCAAGGCATGGCAGCGATCTATGGACTGCTCGAAGAATTCCGCGGTGCGCCCCACGACTTCCAGCACAGCATGGAAACACCGATTCGACTCTATATGCAGGATCGGGCCCTCACTGATCTGGACGGCTGGTACCGAAGGCTGCCTCAGGAAGCGGTGGACGGCCGGGCTTGGTCGCTGTGGGAGCAGGTGCGTGTCCGGGAGCGGTTTCTGGAATCACAAAATGCCGGCGAGACCTACGGTTTGTACCGGGCGTTGGTGCAGCTGTATCGTTCCGCCCAGCGCCGCTATCTGGCCTGGAAGGCACACCTCGTCTGGGCTGAGGATGCCGCAGCCCGGCACGATGACAGTATCGCGGCAGAACAGCTGCGTTATCTGGAAGTGAATATGGAGCCGTTTGCGGAACACCCCGAAATGGCCGAAAATTTCCTGCGCATGGCCTACTGCGCGACCCTCATTCAAGATATTGCTGCGGCCCGGCGGTACTGGCGGCGGTTTTCCGGCCATCCAGGCCAGCCTTCCTGTCGCAGCCATTGGTTGCAGGAATACTATGCCGTGGTACAGCGGTACTTGACTCCAAGCCTTGGATCTTAGCGTGGGTTGAGGGCCGGACGCGGGGAGACGATCGCGCTGCTGCCCGGCCCAGTTACCAAGGGGCGTATGCAGTATCTGTTCCAATTAGGATTGCAGAGGTGCTTTTCTTGAAATCAGTGAAGATATATTCGTTCCCGCCCTTGATCACCCAGGGAGTGCGGGTTTTAATCTTAGGATCCATGCCCAGTGTTCAGTCTCTGCGCAGTGGCCAGTACTACGGCCATCCCCGCAACCATTTCTGGCCGATGTTGTTTTCCCTCTGTCAAGAGCCATACCAAGACAGCTATGACAGCAAGAAGGACTTGCTGATGCGCTACCGCATAGGACTGTGGGACGTGATGGCTTCCTGTGTCCGCCCAGGCAGCCTCGATCATTCGATCCGGGAGGCGGTGCCCAATGATATCCCATGGTTGCTGGCCCAGTGCCCCTGCCTCCAAACTGTGGCATTCAACGGCAAAAAGGCGCAAGATACCTTTGACAGGCATTTTAGCCGCAGCGGCTACCCCGGGATCACCTTTGTCGAGCTGCCGTCATCAAGTCCCATTCCCACGAAAAAAGCGAGGAATATGGAAGAAAAACAGCAGCTGTGGCGGGTTTTGCAGCGGCATATTCTGCAGGCCTAACTGCTCTTGCGGCCGTGGTAGTACTCCCGGGCCAATGCCAGCAGAACGTCACGCTGGTTTTTGTCCGGATCAGCCAGCACTTGATCCAATAGATAGTTTAGTACTCTGCCCACTTCAGGTCCAGGTTCAATACCTAACACCTGCATAATGTCTTCGCCGCCTACGGCCAGATCATGGGTGGAATAGACGTTGGATTGGGATAGCACTTCCTCCAAACGCCGGGCAAGGGTCCGGCCGTACTCCAATGCCTGGCGCGGCTGGAACCGCATGGCCATGATATCGGCCCGGCGAAGTTCCAGCAGGTCCCATACGGCGTCAAGGCCGACTTTGGCTGCAAAGCGCCGCAGGGCTTTATCCGTCGAGCGAGGATGAATGGGAAACATGTGCCAGAGTATCAAGTGGGCGACGTAGTCTGCCGTACTGCGGCGGAAACGCAGTTTCAGCAGGCGTCGGCGGGCCATCTCACTGCCTACCTGCTCGTGTTGGGAAAAGCGGATTCGATCGGAGGCTTCCTCGTAGGTGGGAGGCTTGCCGATGTCATGGAGGAGGGCGGCCAGGCGCAGCGTCAGTTCTGGTTTGACCGCTTCAGTGGCGCGGATGGAATGGCCGAGGACGTCCCAGTGGTGACGATCACCCTGGGCAATGCCGGCCCCGGCGGCCAACTCAGGCAGGATCCGATCCATGATGCCTAGATCATACATGCCTTCCAGAGCTTTAGCGGGTTTTGCCGCGGTGAGAAGCTTGGAAAGTTCGTCGGCGATCCGCTCGCGGCTGACCGTGTCGATCAAAGACGGCTCCACGGCGGTCCAGGTCTTTCGCGACGGACGGTACTGCAGTGTAGCCATGAAACGAAGCAGCCGCAGCATGCGCAGGGGATCTTCTGCAAAACGGTCCGAAGGGTCACCGACCGTGCGGAGGCAGCGTCTTCTTATATCCTTAATGCCGGCATAGGGGTCGATGAAGCGCCCGCAGGCCGGATCATAGGCGATGGCATTGACGGTGAAGTCCCTTCGTTTCAGATCCTCTTCGATGCAGCGGGTATAGGAGACCTGATCGGGACGGCGCATGTCGCTGTAATCACTGTCCCGCCGCATGGTCGTCACTTCCAAGAGCATACCGCCTTTTTTCACCGATATGGTGCCGAATTCTTTACCGGTGGGATAGGTATCGGTAAAGGCCTGTTCCACCTCTTCAGGGGGTGCATCGGTGGTGATATCCCAGTCGTCGGGATGCAGGCCTCGAAGGCTGTCCCGGACGGCTCCTCCCACGACGTATGCCTTGAAGCCAAGGCTGTGCAGGCGGGAGCACACGGCTTCGGCTGAGGGGTGGAGGCTGAGGGGCTTTGGCCGAAAGAGAAACACAGCAATCACCTCAGTGCAAGTTTCCACGTAGACCTCTGCTTTTCCTGTTGCAACAGGAATTCCCCATGTCGGTGGGGAATTGAATGAGAGACAGCGAAGAATATTACCAACGGCCTGGCACAGGAACGGCCCAGCGATGCCCTTCACAGCGACCCGCTGCCCTATGCCGGCACGGCCACAAACCCGTCGCCTTGGGAGTGATATGGAGTGAAGAATACGACCATCGTGGAGCTGGAAGAAAAACATTGGCCTGCCGTCCGAAGCTGCCTGCGCAGGGCATTGGACCGCCACACCGCTACGTTGGATCCATCGCTTCCCACGTGGGAACAGTGGGACCGGAAGTATCACCAGCGGCTGCGGCTTGGAGCTTTGGCAAACGGAACCTTGGCCGGTTGGGCCGGGGTCTACAGTGCGTCGATCCGGGAGGCCTACTCGGGCGTCGGCGAGGTGAGTATATACGTGTTTCCCGAATACCAGAAACGGGGCATCGGAAGCCTGCTGCTGCGGCACCTGGTGGAAGCCTCGGAGCGTGAAGGGTACTGGACTCTGCAGGCCTTGGTGTTTCCGGAGAATGAAGCGAGCCTGCATCTGTTCCGCAGGGCAGGGTTTCGTACGGTCGGCCTGCGGGAGAAACTGGGACGCCGTCCCGACGGACGCTGGCAGGACATCATTCTGCTGGAACGCCGCAGTGTTGTAGTTGACTAGGAAGGAATGATCGCAATGAGGCCAATTCATCGGGTGGGCCGGGGGTACCGCCGCTGGCAGGGAATCGAACCTCAGGTCTGGGCCGTGTACTTGACCATCAGCCTATTAAGTGTAATCCATCTGGGAACATTGCTGCTTGGGATTTTGACCGATTTTGACTTGATTAGCATCTTCGGCGTCAGCGGTTCTGCCATTGCCCAGGGACAGGTTTACCGTTTGGTTACCGCCGTCCTTTTTCATCTTGGCCTTTTTCATTTACTCATGAATATGCTTGTCCTGTATCTCTTGGGCACTGTGGTCGAAACCTTGGCCGGCGCTCTTCGGTTCTTTGTCATCTTTATCGTTGCCGGACTGACCGGTTCGGCGTTCAGTGCGCTGTTAAACCAGCCCCATGTCATATCGGTGGGAGCCAGCGGCGCAATTATGGGCTATTTGGGTTACATTATTGCTTCTAAGGTCTTGGATCCCCGCAGCATTCCCCAGGCGATCTCCCAGTGGGCCATCAGCCTGCTGTTGATCAACTTGTTTATCAATCTAACCAATCCATCGGGCCTGGATGTCTGGGGACATGCGGGAGGTTTTGTGGGCGGTGCCTTGGCCGTAGGGATTGTGGGACTGCCGACCCGGTTTTGGCTGGTGCGCTCTAGCAGGTTCAGCACGCTGCAGTGGCTGCGCGCGGCCGGTATGGTATTGGTGGTCGGTGCCATTGTCTATGCACCCCTGACGTCTCTGCCCCCGGGCATGACAGTGTTGGATGCGGCGCTGCAGTCGGGGCAGCAGATTCAGAGCCAGCTGCAGAGGCAGCAGGCCCGGGGACCGGGGGATTTAGGCCGCTGGGCGTGGGAGCCGGATTCCTATGCCCAAGTCGTGTCCTCAGGGGGGCTGCGTTCGGCATTTGCGCAGTACGCAGACGGTGCCGGGTTGTCCGAGGACGAACGGGAAGAACAGTGGGAGGAATGGCGAGAGCTTGGCGAGGACCGGCAGGTGGTACTGGTCCACCTTTTCACGTCAAATCATGCCGCAGCCCTGACCGATTTGCAGCATAACAGCGTCGGACTGGGGCGGGCGTACCTGGAAAATGACCAGGGTGTTGTGGTGGATGCTGCCGAGATCGAGTACTTCCCCGTGGAACAGGAAGAGGAGCCGTACTATGGTGTCAATCTGCTCTCTTTTCCCACCAGTGATCAGGCTGGACGGGCACTGGTTGATGCCGACACCCAGTGGATACGGCTGCAGGTATGGACAGGCCGGGGAGATCTAGTCGTTCGTTTTGAGACGTAGCGTGTGCTGCCCAAACGGCGGTAGACAAACCGCCAGGCAGTTTGATATCCAAACTATTCTATGTGGAGGTGTGCGAATGCCGTTTATCCGATCCATTACGACCTGTTCGCTGTCCCAGGATCAGCAGGCAAAGTTGGAGGAAGGATTTGCCAATATCCTGCAGCAGGTGGCAGAAAAGCCCCGCAGCGTCCTGGTGGTCCAGTTCCAGGACGGCCAAACCTTGCTGGTCGGTGGTACGGCCGCAGAACGTTTCGCTGTTGTGGAAGTCCAAGTGGCGGGAACATTGTCCAAGCAGCAGAAACAGAGCATTGTATCGGAATGCAATGCTCTGTACGCTGAACTGCTATCCTTTACGGCGTACGAGCTGTATGTCATTTTTACCGAAGTAGAACGGGAGAACTGGGCCCTGCGAGGCGGCCTGCTTGGATAGACGGAGGTGGCATATGGAAATCGTGGATCTGCACCAGCAGGATGCTTCCGTAAGAGAGCAGGCGGCATCAGTGCTTTTGGCTGGCTTTGCCGAGATCGCCCCGCATTGGCTGGCGTCTATGGAGGCGGCCCGGTTAGAAGTGCAGGAATGCCTGGATCCGTCGTATCTGGCCTATGCGGCCCTCCATGGCGGCGTATTGGCTGGTTGGGTTGGGGCCAGGCCTGAGTATGACGGTCACGTTTGGGAAGTCCATCCCTTGGTGGTCCATCCCGATTGCCGGCGGCGGGGAGTGGGCCGGGCGTTGATGGAACATCTGCAGACGGAGGCGCGCCGGGCCGGGGGCATGACGCTGTGGTTGGGCTCCGATGATCACACGGGGCTGACGTCGGCGGCCGGAACCTGGCTTTACGGCGACATCTGGCGCCATCTGCGCGACTTGGAAGACCGCGGCGGCCACCCGCTGACGTTTTACCGCCGCTTAGGCTTTGAAGCGGCAGGATTACTTCCTGATGCCAACGGCCGGGGCCAACCGGACATTTTTTTCGCCAAATCCTTAATTTCGCAGTAGGAAAGGGAGCATGTATGGGCATCGGTATTGCATCGCTAAAGGAGCTCATCGAACGATTGCAGCAAAATCGGCGGGTGGAAGCTTTGATCCGCTATGGGGGCCGGGCCGCGGACGATGAACGCCCCGGCGGTGACCTGGATCTCTTTGTCATTGTCAAAGAGCGCCCCGCCGAAATAGAAAGCCTGCATTTCTACGTCAACGATATCCCTGTGGATCTCAATATTCGAACCGTTAGCGACCTGAAGAGAGCGTGGCCGTTGACCGAACTGGACTTTGCCCTCGGCAGCGGCGAGCTGCTCTTTGATCGAAGCGGCCAGATCAGAAAACTGCTAGAAGAACTGCCCCGCCGGTGGGTGCAGGAAACCGAACCACTGACCGAGCACGAACAGGCATTTGAGCGGTTCAGCAAGCAGCACGTGCTCGACAAAGTACGGCACCGCTTGGAGTCTGAGCCCGTTAAATGCCAGTATCTGCTTCATGCCCATGTACACTGGCTTCTGCACAGCTATTACCGCGTTCGAGGCCGATTTTTCCCCGGGGATGCGCCGGCGCTGCAGCATTGGCAGCAGCATGAGCCGGATCTCTATGAGGCACTGTCCAAGTTCTACGCGGCCCGCAGCCTGAAACGGAAGGTTGATTATCTGCAGTTTCTTACCGATCAGGTACTAGAACCCATCGGCGGGCCGTGGCAGCGGGACGAAATTCTGGCCTTCGGGCTCCATGAGGCAGTGGAAGATCTGCAAGAACAGGGCAGGAAGGCGCTGCAAGAGCTTCTCAACCTGTAGTGCAATTCGATGATGAGGGAGTGGACGCCGGCATGGCTGTGCGATCGAAGGCATCGGGCAAGCACTCATTGAAATACTGGATTTTCCTGCACCTCCTGCCGGCTCTGCCCATTCTCTGGGTGTACATGTGGTTGGCCCCGGGGTTTGTGGAATCTGGATATCCGCCGCTTTATGTCAAGCTGATGGCACTGCCTTTGGTCATTATACCTGTTATGTTAGCCATACTGTTGTTCATTGGCTGGAAGACCCATGCCCAGTTTTCCCTGCGGGGCATTGTCGGATTTCAAAAACCCATGGCAGGAAGTATCTACCGCTGGGCGATTTCATTGCTGTTCTTGTTCTCGGTGGCAGTTCTGCTGCTGCGCGGCCCTCTGGACGATTGGTTTCAAGAGACCGTTTTTGCTTGGCTGCCCACATGGTTTTTCTTTGAAGAGGCAGTGGATATGGACAGCGTCCCTGCAGCCATGAAGCTGACCGTGTTTGTACTGGGATTGTCCATATATGGCGTGGTAGAACCAATTATGGAAGAAGTCTATTTCCGGGGTTTTCTTCTGCCCCGCTCGCCGCTGGCCGGTTGGGCAGCGCCGGTGGTGCATACAGGACTGTTTGCTCTCTATCACTTGTATTCGCCGTGGCAGATGCCATCCCGTTTTTTGCTGTTTTTACCGCTAGTATTGGTGGTTTGGCGAACACGAAACATTTATGTGGGCATGGTTGTTCACGTGCTGATCAATGTAACAGCCATTTTGCTGCTGTTGATCCTCTGACCCAGCCCCTTCCTTGCCCTGGGGGTTGTTCCCGCGGCATGGGTGAGCATAGGCGCCGGCGGGGGGGATGCTGGACACGAAAGCCAAAACACCGGAGGAGACTGATCAAGATGTACCATAAAATCATGGCGGGCCTGCCGCTGCTGGCGGGCCTGCTGCTGGTATGGACAGCCGGCTGGGCCGCGCCGGGAGACGGTTGGCACAGTGCGGAAGTGGGCGGGCTTACGCTGGAATACGGACGAGCTGGCGCTGGACCGGCGCTGGTCGTCCTTCCCGCTGGCCCGGGCATGGATGTCCGCCTCTACGCCCGGATTCTGTCGGACCTGCAAGACGACATGACTGTTTTCTATGTCAATCCCAGGGGCTCGGGTGGATCGGGCACCCCCGAAGACGGCGATTACAGCATGAAGGCCATGGCGTCGGACCTGGACCGGCTCAGAGAACACTGGGACTTGGAGAGCCTCAGCATCCTAGGGCACGGACATGGGGCCATGGTAGGCCTGCAGTACGCATTGGAATACGGTGAGCACTTGGACCGCTTGGTATTAAGCGGCGGTGCCCATTATTTGGGCGAGGAATGGTGCGGCCAGCGGGAGAAAGCCCTCCAACGCCATCCAGCCTACGAGGAGTACATGGAACTGCCCGGCTACGAACAGAACTCCACCGAGGCAACGCTTTTGCTGGATTTCTATGACTATGATCCGGAGAAATTTGACTGGCTGGTTCCTTACTTGGATGTAAGCTTAGAAGCCAATTCCTATTTTATGGAGAAGGAATGGGACCAATGGGATGTCCGGGATCAAATAGCAGAGTTGGACCGGCCGGTCCTGCTGGTGTGGGGTGCGCACGACGTGGTGGATCCTATCGAGAGGGCTGAGGAGTTGGCAGAGCTGCTTCCCGAGGGCCAGCTGCATGTGCTCGAGAACGCCGCCCATCTGGCTTTCGCCGAAAAAACCGAGGCCTTCGTGGATGCCCTGCACACATTCCTTCTGCAGGACTGATGCTGCTGTAGGTCCCGCTGGCACCTAGATGCGCTGCCAGCGGGACCTTGTTGTTCTCAGCGGTACTCCATTTGAATGGGCGTAAACTGGATATCTTCATAAAACTGGCGGAGGATGGTCCTATAATCCATGCCTTCTTCGGCCATGGCCTTGGCTGCCCACTGGCTCATGCCGACACCATGGCCGCTCCCGCCCCCGTAGAAGGTGACCGATTCCAGGCTGCCGTTGTCTCCATGCTCCAGGGAAAAACTCATGAAGGCGCTGGGCAGTAGCGAGTAATTGACCAAATCGGTACCGCTTCCGAGCCGTTGGATGGTGATATCAGATCCGGTAAAGGCTTGGGAAGGACGGATAACGAACCGTATATTCAGCTCCTTCTGGATCCGGACGACCGCGTCTTCGCCGTAGATGTCCAGAGCCATGACCTGCCCGCCGTCGCCGCGCTTGGCGACTTCCAGGTGCCGGATGCGCCCAATGCCTTCTTCCGGGATGGGCTTGGAAACAAAGGAGCCGTCTTCCCGGCGGGTGAGGACAAACTCGCTTTGGGCCTGCCAACGGTCGTAGAGACTGGCATTGACAGCGGCTGTCAGCTCCTCGGCGGTGAGCCTTACCTGCCAGCGAAACCACGGTGAAACGGCGTCATACCCCTGCAGCGATTCGTCGGTAAAAAAATCATGGGCCTCGTCCTCAGTCCACTGCTCCGGCAGCGAAAACCCGGGAATAATGCTGCGGGCCTGCAAATAGGGCCGATCCGGGCCCGGGAAGCTGTGGTCGGCACTGCTCCAGACCTGCGAGGCCCTGGCTGTCACTCCGGCACTAGAAGAATGATAGACCGCTTGGATGACCTCTTGCTCGTATAATGTGCTCATGAGCATGGGCGCCGTTTCACTGACGGCCGTATTGGTCTTGCCCGCTTCGCGGCGGTTGTTGTACACCTGTGACATGGTGCTGTCCTGAACGTGGAATCCTCGATGACTGTAAGATGAGTGCAGGGCCGAGCGCACTGCATAGGTCCGCGAGGCTACGGCCTGGGCCTTAAGGGCTTCCATGGGCCAGCGCGGAGGCATTTCGCTGGGCACCACCCCGTAAAGGTATTCATCCATCTCCACTTCGTTGATGATCTGCAGTACCGAAGGCCCAGATGCCGTCAGTTCCATAAAGCCGCGGTACTCCGGGTGAAAGGAGTGTGAGCCGCCCCGCTTGAAGCTCTCAACCCGGATCATTCCGCCGTCGGCAGGATGGATGAACAGCCGTTCGTCGGTGCGCAGCACTTCACGGTCGTTCTGGTGTACAATCAGGGAGCCGTCTTCCACATGAAATTCCAGGGGCAGTCCTGGAGAGGAACGCACCATCACTTGATTGCGGTAATCTTTGACCAGCAATCCTGTGGACGAGGAAAGGACAGCCCGCGAGTGATCAAGGCTGGAGAAATCCTCGGTGGTTAATCCGACGCGAATGAAATCAACGTACTGCGGTGCCAGCACATCAATTTGCACAACCTGTCCCTGCAGTGTCGAGAGCACCACATCGTGTGCTCCGACCATAATCTCGTCGAAAGCAATTTCCCGGATGCCTTCTTTCACGCCGTGAAAATGCTGAAATACCAGGGCGTGTTCCTGCACGTCGAAGTGCTGGCCGGACATCATTTCCAGCTGGCCGCTTTTGCGCACCAACATCCTCTGCGGTTCATAGCGGCTGAGTCTGTCGCCCACAAGGATGGTGGTGGAGCCTAGTATATCTGCGGGCCGTTGTATGTCCACGGCCGCTTCCACGGATAGTTCTCGAGCGTCTTTTGGCGCCGTGAATTCCGCAGCTACGCTGCCGCGCCCCTGTTCCAAAGGAATACGCTGGCCGCTGACGGCCAAGAGATCATCACCGTGCCAGAGAGCGAGCTCGCCAAAACCGTGGGTTTTTGACTCCTCTGCCGCCCGGAACTCCACTTTGACAGTGAAGGGTTCACCGGGTTGGACGTGGCTCACTGGGTCGCCCTGTTCATCAAGGAGCGAAAAAGACTGCAGCAGAAAGCCGTCCTTCCCGGGAGCACCGTTTTCCGATTCGCTGACCACCTGCTGCGCCGCGGCGGGCAGTGCCAGCATGGCCAGCAGCCCCAGGAGTAAAACCAGAGCCGTTGCGTTATGTTGCTTCATGGCATAGCCTCCCTTACGTCTGCTTCCTCATTGTATTCGCCGTTGTGTTTTGCATGCCCTGCTGGACCTACTCCTGCACCATGCGATATGTGACTTCCACGGCTGCTGTCACATGCATCTGTCCCGGCATCATGGTGCCTGCGGCCGCGGCGTCCTCCATGGTCCGGAGCTGCGGGGTTACCGTTTCTGCTTCCCGGATTGCTTTGATTTCCAGCACCGTTCCCCTGGGTTTGAGCTGTTCAGCCTTCCAGCGAGCTTGCTCCTTCGCGGCGGCATAGGCCGTTTCCTGCAATGCCTTTGTGTCTTCCACGCTGTAGTGGATGTTCTGGACAATATTGGCGCCGGCCTCCACCGACCGGTCGATCATAGCCGCTGCCGCTTCGATCTCATGCAGCGATACTTCCATGACATGGCGCACTCGGAAAGGACCCGACACCATGGTTCCCTGATCTGCGTCCCAGTGCTCGCTGCGGCGCAGATCGAAGCTGACGGTATGGATGTTTTCTTCAGAGGTATGCTCCAGAAAAATGTCCACCAGCGCTTCCATGACTGCATTGGTTTCAGCCAAGGCTGCCTGGGCCTCTTCGTCTTCAACTTGGACACCGATCCGTACCGTTACTTTGTCAGGGCTTGCCAGGGCCTCGCCGCGGCCCTGCACTTCAATCACCCCAGCGGCAGCACCTGGGGACAGCAGGGCAAGGGCGAAGGATCCGGCTATGACAAGCCATAGTATGTGTTTCACTGCAGACCACCTTTCTCGGCAGCCTGTGTCGGCAGCAGATAGGGCGGTGCCCGGCTGCAGAAACAGACTGTCCATAGATATTTACTACATCAATTCGTCAATGGGAGACAGGATCATGCCGCCGTCGCCGAATTTATCGCAGTACTGCAGGAATTTCCCACTGCCGGCGCCGAAACAACAACCAGTGCCTGCCGCCGCGACCCTGCGGGAGCTTGGCCGTGCGCTGCAACGATAAACGAAGCAGGGAAGGTGTGTCGACATGCAGCAGGACATATGGACATGGGATGCCGGGCGGCTGCGGAAAGGTATGCAGGATGGCGCTTTTTCCAGCTTGGAGCTGTCAATTGAATACCTGAAGCGTTGGTCCCGTTATAACAGCCGACTGTGTGCTCTGATAAGCTTCAATCCCGATGCCTTAGCGTTGGCCGAAGCAGCGGATCGTGCAAGGGCCCAGGGCCGAGTGCGCGGCCCGCTGCACGGCATTCCCATTGTGATCAAAGACAATATCGACACCGCCGACGCCATGTACACCACGGCCGGCTCCCTGGCCTTGGCAAAACACCGGGCGCGAGAAGATGCCCACCTGGTCAACAAAATCCATGACGCCGGCATGGTTCTGCTAGGCAAGGCAAATCTGAGTCAGTGGGCCAACTTTATTTCCGAGTCCTCGCCCAACGGGTTCAGTGCATTGGGAGGCCAGACAAGGAATCCCTACGGCCAATCCTTGGATGCAGGGGGATCCAGTTCTGGCTCCGGTGCTGCCGTGGCCGCTGGGCTGGCAGCGATGGCGGTGGGAACAGAGACCCAGGGCTCCATTCTCAGTCCGGCCAGTGAAAATTCCTTAGTGGGCATCAAGCCTACCGTGGGATTGGTCAGCCGACGGGGCATTGTTCCCATTTCCTTCAGTCAGGATACCGCCGGCCCTATGGCGAAAACGGTGCGTGACGCTGCGGAATTGCTCAATGTATTGGTCGGTGAAGATCCGCGGGACGCGGCCACATTCGGGACCAAGTCCGAGGCGGCATCCGACTATACGCAGTTTCTGCAGACCCAGTCCCTGGCCGGTGCTCGCCTTGGCTTGGCCAGGGAACCCTTTTGGGAGAAGCTGTCGGCGGCGGAGTGCCGGGTGATGGAGGCGGCACTGAAAGCGGTCCGGGATGCCGGTGCCGAGGTGGTGGAGGAGCTTCCCTACCCGCCGGCGGAGGCAGACGACGGCATTGACGTGCTGTTGCATGAATTTGCGCCGGCGCTGGACCGCTACCTGGAGTCGGCGGAGTCTGTCCCGCTGCGAACCCTTGAAGAGCTGATCCAATGGAATTATCAGCACCAGCCGCAGTCCATACCCTATGGACAGACGTTGTTCATCCGTTCCTTAGAAAAAGGCGGAATGACCCAATCCGGGTATTTCCAGGCCCGAACACGGGATCTGCGGATCTCACGGACCCAAGGGTTGGATCGAGTCCTCCAGGAATACAGACTCGATGCCATGATCTTCCCGTCAGCCTGCGGCTGCGGGCTTCCCGCCAAGGCAGGCTATCCGTCGGTGACTGTGCCGGCCGGTTATGCCTCTGATACGGGGCGGCCCCTGGGGATGACATTCACAGGGTGCGGTTTTTCTGAGCCTAGATTACTGGCGCTGGCCGCCAGTTTTGAGGCCCGTCGACCTGTGAGGCAGGAGCCGGGCTTAGAGGACTACGGGGAGGAAGGTTTTTAGGGATGTGCCCGACACTGCCATGGCCGTGCGTCCACACGGCCGCAGGCGCAAAAATGCTGTAACTGCCGGCAGGGATCCGATGGTGAACCTGCGAATATTGACAGTGGTTATTATTTGCAGAATAAGGAGGAACAACCGTGGAACTAACACATCTTCGTTTGTTGACGGAGGACTACAAAGCTGCATTTTCTTTCTACCGGGACATTATGGAACTGCCTGTTAAGCGCGGCACGGAATTGTCCGGATATGCGGAGTTTGGGGCGGGTGATGTGCGATTGGCACTGTTCTGCCGCAAACATATGGCAGATATTGTCGGGGCCGATCACCGGCCGGGCTCGGGCGCGCAGGCGGATCCCATGGTGATCATACTTCGGGTAGCCAGCGTGGACGATCAAGCCGCCGCACTGCGGCAGAAAGGTGTAAGCTTGGTGGCCGAACCTGTGGACCGCCCGGGCTGGGACGTGCGCACCGCCCATCTGCGTGATCCCGATGGTAACCTGATCGAAGTGAATGAACGGCTGCAGTAGTGCCTGGGCCCGGCTGCCCGGGCTCGCTGTCCGACGACGCGGGCCTGCAGCAGGATCTAAAGGTGCAGGCCCGCTACGCAGAACCATGATAAGCTCTATGGCCAGGAACTGGTATTGTGCGGAAGAGGGTGGACACGTTGAACAGGCGGGAATTCATGGACCAATTGGCCAAAGGACTTGCAGTGCTGCCTGAGCACGCCCGCCGGGATATTCTCGACGATTACGAACAGCGTTTCCAAGCCGCCGCAGAAGCAGGCAGAGGTGAAGAGGAGGTTGTTTCGGAACTGGGGCATCCGCGGTCTCTGGCCAGGTACCACCATGCCCGGCACGCGTTGGATGCGGCAGAAGGCCACGGCAGCCTGGTCCGGTTTGCGGAGGCCTTCGGCGCCGCTGCAGCGTTGGGGGTATTCAGTTTCCTCTCCATCCTCGGCCCAGTCTTGGCCGCTGTGGTAATGCTTCTGCCCATTTTCGCCCTTGGGGCTTTTTTGACCTTTGCCGCCGGCTGGATCCTGGCCGCCGCCCTGCGGACCTTTCTCGAGCCGCAGGTGCTGTTCCTTCCGTTCAATATGTTGGTTCTCGGCTTCGGCTCTGCTGCCGTAGGGTTGATTGTGCTGTTTCTGGCCGCCATGGCCGGCCGGCTCTGCTTTCGCTTGGGCCTGCGGTATCTTCGTTGGAACGTGGATGTTCTGGGGAGGCGCTAGATCATGCCGGGAAGTATTATCCATTGGACAGCGGACTCGGAAAACCGGATCTCCATGGGAAGGTGCAAGGCCGTTTGTTGAAGAGGCGGGGTCAGAACCGGATGGCAGTGGTTCACTTGGCGCCGCAACAGGCGGTATCTGTGATAGGGAGGCGGGCGCTGTGAAACGTTTTTGGAGGAGCAGTGGAGGGTACCGGCGGCGGGCCCGGACGGTGGTTTGTGTATGGCTGTGGTGCATGGCAGCTCTGCTGGTAGCCCTGCCCGCGGCCGCGGCCCCGGATTTGAACGACCAGGCGGCACTGGGGGCCTTTCTGGACGGCATCATGACGGAACAACTGAACTCGTATCGTGTACCCGGTGTCACACTTTCCATTGTCCAAGATGGCGATGTGCTGTTCAGCCGGGGATACGGCTATGCCGATTTGGACGATTATACGGCCGTTGATCCGGAGCAAACACTCTTCCGTGTGGGCTCCGTTTCCAAACTTGTCACTGGGACGGCCGTAATGCAATTGGTGGAAGAGGGACAGTTGGAGCTGGATCGCGACATCAATGACTACCTCGATTTTCAAGTTCCGGACCGGGTTCTAAGCGAAGGTGCCGGGGCACCTATTACCATGCGGCACCTGCTGACGCATACGCCCGGTTTGGAAGATGCGGCCGACGGACTCTTCTTTTTGTCCGAGGACCGGATGATGCCGTTGGGGGAGTATCTGCAGCAGTATAAACCCGCGGGCGTATTTGAGCCAGGGCAACTGCTCGGGTATTCCAACTACGGCTCAGCACTGGCCGGGTATGCCGTAGAGCAGATCACGGGGCAGCCGTTTGCGGAATATGTGGATGAGCATATTTTCGAGCCCCTGGCCATGGAACGCAGCAGCTTCCAACAGCCCTTGCCCCCGGAATGGGAGGCGGACTTGGCCCGAGCCTACAAATACGTTGAAGACACCTTTCACGAAGGTGACTTTGAATTCATCCCTGCCGCACCGGCCGGGGCTTTGAGTACGACCGCGGCGGATATGGCGCGCTTTATGATGGCTCATTTGGGAGACGGGACATTTCAGGGAGAGACGATATTGCTCCCTGAGACCACGGAGAAAATGCATGCCCGGCAATTTACCCACCATCCGCAGCTTTCCGGCGTGACCCTGGGGTTTTTTGAAGACACGGTCAATGGCAGAAGGATACTGGCACACAGCGGCGGTACCATGCTCTTTTTCAGCCACATGTTCTTGGTGCCCGAAGAAGATGTGGGGCTGTTTGTCTCCTACAGCGGCGGTACCGAGGCTGGTGAGGTGCTGCGCCTGCCGAGGAAGCTGTTCCAGGCATTCATGGATCAGTATTTTCCTGGGCCGGAAGTGTCTGTACCAAGCCCCCAGGAAGATGCGGCAGCGCGGGCGGCGGGGTTTGCCGGGGAGTATCACCCCACCCGCATGAGCTTTACCGGCGACGAGAAGTTCATGGGCCTCATACAGGCGGTGCAGTTGCAAGGAGGAGACGACGGCTATCTGCGGGCCCGCATCATGGGCAGTGCGGAAGAATTCGTGGAGTTGGAGCCCGGCCTCTACATCAACCGCGACATTGGAGAGAACCCCATGGTAAGGAAGCTGGCTTTGTCCGAGCATGTTTCCGGGCAGACCTTGTTGGCCATGGGAGGCGCATCCTATCTGCAGGCACCCTGGTACGGCAGTCTGACGTTTTTGGGGGCCTTGATGGCATTCTCGGTTCTGATGATTATCGTGACCCTGATGGGTTGGACGGGGGCTTGGGCCGTACGCAGAGCTCGCCCCGGCACCGAGACGGTGATGAAACCCGGAGAGCGGGCGGCGCGATTCGCGGCCGTCGGGTTTTCGCTGACGACAGCCGCCTTTTTGGCAGGAATGGCCTATACCTTTGGCCAAGTGGACCCCGCCTACGGCGTACCGGATATTGTTTTCGGGATTACCACGCCTCTGACGCAAATTGTGTTCTGGCTTCCGTGGCTGATGATCGTCCTGGGGGCACTTACCGTGGTCTGTGCCGCTGCGGCTTGGTTTCGGCGTTACTGGACAACTGCGGCAAGGCTGCATTACAGCCTTATTGCCCTGTCAAGCATAGCTATGTTCTGGGTACTGTGGTTTACTAATATGTTCCCCTAGAAGGTGTTGTCAAAGCGGCCGTTGCTTCGAGGCGGTTCAAATCAAGAAGGCGGGGTCGTTCCGCCGCCGGTGCCTGCTGCACCGTGCCGGAACGATTCCTGGATTGGGAGGGTGCGATTGTGGCGGTAAAACCAAAGCGGTCCCGTGAATCCTTGTCGATTGCGTACATTGGCGGCGGATCCCGGGGCTGGGCGTGGAAATTGATGTCTGATTTGGCCCTGGAGCCGGCCTTGTCGGGGGTGATCCGACTTTACGACATTGACAGGGAAGCAGCAGAGGAAAACGCGCTGATCGGAAGCCGCCTGCACCAGGATCCCCGCTGCGTGAGCCGGTGGCGGTATGAGACGGTGCCGGATCTGCAGAGTGCTTTGGAAGGGGCGGACTTTGTCGTGCTTTCGATTCTGCCGGGAACCTTCCGGGAGATGCAGGCCGATGTTCATCTGCCGGAAGAATACGGCATCTTTCAGCCGGTGGGCGATACAACCGGTCCGGGAGGGCTTCTGCGGGCACTGCGTACGGTCCCTATCTACCAGGGCTTCGCCCGGGCCATTCAAGAGTCGTGTCCGCGTGCTTGGGTCATCAATTATACCAATCCCATGGCCGTCTGCCTGCGGACCCTATATAAGACGTTTCCTGCGATCAAGGCCTTCGGCTGCTGCCATGAAGTGTTCGGTACCCAGGACCTTTTGGCCGCAGCTGCTTCGGAGATGATGCCGGACATAACCGTCGAGCGACAGGATCTGGATACGGCGGTGACGGGCCTGAACCACTTCACCTGGATCACGTCAGCCTCGTACAAGGACGTGGATCTGATGCCGCTGTTCACGGAATTTGCCGAGCAGAACTGGCAGGAGGGCTGGGGCACTTGGGAGCACAGCGTATTTGCCAGTGCCCAGCGGGTCAAGTTTGACCTGCACCTGCGCTATGGTTTGATTGCCGCAGCCGGTGACCGCCACTTAGCGGAGTTCTGTCCCAAGTCCTGGTACCTGGCGGATGCCGAGGCGCCCGCTGCCTGGAAGTTCCATCTCACCTCCGTGGATTACCGGGTGCGAGTGCGCCGGGAGATTAACAACCTGCGGCAGCGGGTGATCGCCGGCACGGAAAAGTTTCCCCTGAAAGCCTCGGGAGAAGAAGGAGTGGCCCAGATGAAAGCTTTGTTGGGTATGGCTCCCCTTCGCACCAACATCAATCTGCCCAATCGGGGCCAGGTGCCCGAACTGCAGCCGGGGACTATCGTGGAAACACAGGCTCGACTCAGCAGGGACAGCATCCAGCCCGAGCAGGCTACGGCCGTGCCCTGGCCCTTGGCGGGATGGCTGCAGCTGCATGCGGCCAACCAGGAAGCAGCCGTGGAGGCCGCGGAGCGCAGGGACACCCAGCAGGCGTTCCAGGCTCTGCTTCAAGATCCTTTGGTGGATTTGGCGCCCGCCGATGCCGAAGAAATGTTTCACAGAATGTTAGAAGCGACCAAGGCATATCTGCCTGGGTGGCATTGGTAGAGACAAAAATCCCGAGAGAAAGGCGCTGACATATGCAGGAAGCAATCAAGAAAGCAGTTTCGGACCACGACTCGCTCTTTACCCATCTGCGGCGGGAGTTTCACCGCATTCCCGAACCTGCATTTGAAGAGCACAAGACCGCCGCCCTAGGAGCAAAATACCTCCGAGGGTGGGGGTATCAGGTGCAGGAAGGCATAGGCCGCACTGGTGTGGTGGGATTGCTAGAAGGGCAGGGGGCGCCGGCCTCCGGCAGAACCATAGCTCTGCGGGCGGATATGGATGCCCTGCCCATGGAAGAAAAGACGGGGTTGCCGTTTTCGTCGGAGCATCGAGGGATGATGCACGCCTGCGGCCATGACAGCCACCTGGCTTCGGTATTGGGAGCGGCGTACGTGTTGGCTCAATTTCAAAGACAGTTGCGCGGCAGCGTTAAGATCCTGCTGCAGCCCTCGGAAGAAAAGCCCACGGGGGCCGGCCCCATGATCAAGGACGGTGCCTTGGAAAACCCTCGTCCTGATGCCATTACAGCTCTTCACAATTGGCCGGACCTTCCTTCGGGGCAGCTGGCGTTGCGTTCGGGTCCGGTCACCGGTTCTGTAGATCGGTTCGAGATTACGATCCGCGGCCGGGGGGGACACGGAGCCAGGCCCCACGAGGCCGTGGATCCCGTTCTCATCGCCAGCCACAGTGTCACTGCTCTGCAGGCTTTGGTGAGCAGGTGCAATGATCCGATCAAGCCCCTGGTTATAACCATCGGCCAAATCCAAGGCGGAACGGCTTTCAACGTCATTCCCGATCAGGTAACCTTGATCGGTACTGTGCGGGCTGCGGATCCTGCACTGCAGCGCACCGTACCCCAGCAAATGGAGCAGCTGCTGAACGGAGTGTCTGCAGCCTTTGGCGGCGGCGCTGTATTGGACTACCAGTGGGGCATTCCTTCAGTGAACAATGATCCGGCCTTTACGCAGCAGACAAAAGCTGGCCTTCAGCGGTGGTTTTCTCCGGAACAGGTAATCGAACTGCCGGAAGTGTCGCTGGTGGGTGAAGATTTTTCGCTGTTTCTAGAAGAAATACCAGGGACCTTTTTCTTTTTAGGCACAGGCAGTGCAGAGCAGGGTGTCGGACTGCACCACCCCGAGTATGCCGTGCCTGAGTCCGTTCTGCCGGTGGCGGTGGAAGCGTTCTGCGCTGCGGTCTTGACCTTTTTCGGCCAAGAATGACGAACGATAGATCAATTTAACAAGATAAATGTTCGGGTTTTCTTGATTTCTGCAGTCAAGTTTTGTTATACTATACGTGAAACAGCATACCTCGTATATGCTCGGGAATAGGGCTTGGGCGTTTCTACCTGGATACCGCAAATATCCAGACTACGGGGGAGACAAATACCGCGGCCCTTTTTGCGAAGACAAAGGGCCTGCAGGATATTGGCAGATTTATGTGCTGTCCATATGCCGCTAGGCGGAGTCGTTTCTTCCGGAGTGAAGAACGGTTCCGCCTACTTTTTTTGCAGGGAAGGGAGTCGACACATGCAGCCTCAGGTAGCCGTCATAATGGGAAGTACCTCCGATTGGGAAACCATGAAGCACAGCTGTGCGGTGTTGGGAGAACTGGGTATACCCTTTCAGAAGCAGGTCGTATCGGCCCACCGTACGCCCGACGCCATGTTCCGTTTTGCCGAAACTGCTGCAGAACGCGGCCTGAAGGTGATTATTGCCGGGGCCGGCGGCGCTGCCCATCTGCCCGGTATGGTAGCTGCCAAAACCATCGTGCCTGTAATCGGGGTCCCGATCCAAAGCCGTGCCCTAAGCGGGTGGGATTCTCTGCTCTCCATTGTGCAGATGCCCAAAGGCGTACCGGTGGCGACCGTAGCCATTGGAACCTCTGGAGCTGTCAATGCCGGGCTGTTGGCCGGCCAGATGCTGGCCGGCTTTGATGGGGATATCGCTGCGCGGCTGCGGCAGTACCGCCGAGAACAGGAACGGCAGGTGCTGGACGTGAAGGATTTGGCCGGCTATGAATGAGTGTCAGCAGACCGGATTGGCCCGTCGAATTGCGAGGCCACCGGCGGTTATCGGCATACTTGGCGGCGGACAACTGGGGCGAATGATGGCATTGGCGGCGCGTTCCATGGGTTACGGTGTTCGAGTTCTTGATCCTGCATCCCGCTGCCCGGCTAGGGTTGCGGCCGATGGTGCCGTGACGGCGCCCTTTGATTCGGTGCAAGCAGCAAGGGAACTGGCCCGGCAGTGCGACGTCCTCACCTACGAATTTGAAAACGTCCCCGCCGAGATCGTGACAGCGTTGGAACAGGAAAGCTGGTTTCCCCAGGGAGGCGAAGCGCTGCGCATCAGCCAGGACCGGCTGCGCGAGAAGCAGGCCCTGCGGGAAGCAGGGTTTGAAACGGCGGCGTACCGGCCTGTGACCAGTTTCGAGGACCTGCAGGAAGCCGCAGACGAAATAGGGCTGCCGGCTATTCTCAAAACCTGCCGCGGCGGCTATGATGGCAAGGGCCAGGTGCCGCTGCGGACCGGCCACGATCTACAGCGCCTGCATGGGACCATGGATGCCGGGGGACATTGGATCTTGGAGAAGTGGGTGCCGTTTCAGTGCGAGCTCTCGGTTCTGGTGGCCAGGGGCAGCCAAGGCGAGACACGCAGTTTTCCCGTAGTGAAAAACGTCCACCGCAGCGGTATACTGCATCGGACAACGGCACCGGCGGCCCTTGCTCCGCAGCAGGAAGCGCGGGTGCAGCAGTGGGCACAGGCGTTGGCCGGGCGTCTGCGCTACGTGGGCATCCTGGCCGTGGAGTTGTTTTACCTCAAGGACGGCACCATGGTGGCCAACGAAATGGCTCCCCGCCCGCACAATTCCGGGCACTGGACTTTGGACGGCTGCAGTGTGTCCCAGTTTGAGCAGCACATCCGTGCTGTCACGGGCCTGCCTCTGGCCGAGCCGGTGGTGACACGTCCCACGGTGATGCTGAATGTTCTCGGCCAGCACTATGCAGCGCTTCTGGCCGGGATCGATACACTGCCGGCCAACTGTTTTGTGCACATCTATGGCAAGGATGATGTCCGCCCGGGCAGAAAAATGGCCCATATCAACTGCACCGGCACCAATGCTGCCGAAGCCCGGGAAAGCGCACGGTTGGCGGAAGAACTGCTGCAGATGGAGGCCGATCATGAATAAGGGAAAACTGCTGTACGAAGGCAAAGCCAAGCGGCTGTACGCAACCGACGACCCGGATTTATTGTGGCTCGAATATAAGGATGAGGCCACGGCCTTTGACGGCGAGAAGAAGGAACCTCTGCCGGGCAAAGGTGCGTTGAACAATGCTATCAGCAGCCATTTCTTTGCGCTATTGACAGCGCACGGCGTAGCCCACCACTTTGTCAAGAAAGTGGACGGGCAATCGCAGTTGGTGCGGCCGGTGAACATCCTGCCGCTGGAAGTAGTGGTCCGGGCGGTGGCCGCAGGCAGTATCTGCCGCCGGCTCGGCCTGCGGGAAGGGTGGGAACTGCCGCGGCCCATCGTAGAATGGTATTACAAAGATGATGCCCTAAAGGACCCATTGGTTACGGAAGAGCACATCCGCCTGCTGCAGGCAGCCGAACCGGAGCAGCTGCAGCATATGAGACGGGAGGCACTGCGCATCTATGATATTCTGCATCCGTTCCTGCAGCGGCTGGGCGTGCTTTTGGTCGATTTTAAGCTGGAGTTCGGCATCAATGCCAAGGGACAGCTTATTGTGGCCGATGAAGTATCACCGGATACCTGCCGGTTTTGGGATGTGGGCAGCGGTCAGAAAATGGACAAGGATCGGTTTCGCCAGGGCCTCGGCGGTACGCTGGATGGCTATAGGGAAATTTGGAAACGGCTGCAGCAGACAGCGGAAGGCGGTGCAGAATGTACACGGTGAAGGTCTATGTGACGTTGAAACCCAGTGTGCTGGATCCCCAGGGACAGGCCGTTAAGGACTCCCTGCATTACCTGGATTATACGGGTGTGGAAGATGTAAGAATGGGCAAGTACATGGAACTGCAGCTGCGGGCATCCGACCGCGGCGAGGCAAGCAAAAACGTGGAGGCCATGTGTGAGCGGCTGCTGGCCAATCCGGTTATTGAGCAATACCGCTACGAGATAACGGAGGCGACGTCATGAAGCTGGCTGTAGTTGTCTTTCCCGGATCCAACTGCGATGTGGACATGTACCATGCCGCAGCCGACGGTATTGGCGCCGATACCTCGTACGTATCGCACCATTGTACGGATCTTTCACAGTACGACGGCATCCTTTTGCCCGGCGGGTTTTCCTACGGTGACTATCTGCGGTGCGGGGCCATTGCCCGGTTTTCGCCGGTCATGGATGCCGTTGGTGAAGCCATCGAGCGGGGAGCGCTGGTATTGGGAGTATGCAATGGGTTCCAGATACTGCTGGAAGCCGGCCTTTTGCCGGGTGCTGTGTACTGCAATAACAGCCTCAAGTTCCACTGCTCCCCGGTACGGCTGCAGGTGGTGAATGCGGACACAGCATTCAGCAGCCAATATTCTGAGGAAGAAAGTATTGTCGTGCCGGTGGCCCACGGGGAAGGCCAATATTTCTGCGATGCCGATATACTGGACGATCTGAAAAAGAACAACCAAATTGTGTTCCGCTATCAAGACAATCCCAACGGGTCGCTGGATAATATTGCCGGGATCATCAACCGCCGCGGCAATGTCCTGGGCATGATGCCCCATCCGGAGCGGGCCGTGGAAGGCATCCTAGGCAGTACGGACGGACTGCCCCTATTTCAATCGATGCTGCAAGACTGGAGGGGATCTCGCCATGCCGCAGTCGAATGAACCGACGCCGGAGCAAATCCGCGACCAGAAGCTTTACAGTTCCATGGGCGTCAGCGATGAAGAATTTCAGCTCATTGAGGCGCTTTTGGGACGGCTGCCCAACTATACCGAAGTGGGGCTCTTCAGTGTCATGTGGTCGGAGCACTGCAGCTACAAAAATTCCAAGCCGGTGCTGCGGCGCTTTCCCAGCCATGGACACCAGGTGATCCAGGGGCCGGGAGAAGGGGCCGGTGTGGTGGATATCGGAGACGGACAGGCGGTCGTATTTAAAATGGAAAGCCACAACCACCCCTCCGCCATTGAGCCGTACCAAGGAGCTGCCACCGGCGTGGGCGGTATTCTGCGCGATGTCTTCTCCATGGGTGCCCGGCCTATAGCGCTGTTGAACTCCCTTCGCTTTGGACCGTTGGACACGCCCCGTGTGAAATATTTGTTCGAAGAAGTGGTGGCGGGCATTGCCGGCTACGGCAACTGCGTCGGCGTGCCTACAGTGGGCGGCGACGTCTATTTCGACCCCTGCTATACCGGCAATCCGCTGGTTAATGCCATGTGTGTGGGACTGATTGACCAGAAGGATGTGAAGAAAGGCTTGGCGGCAGGCGTAGGGAATTCAGTGATCTACGTGGGAGCATCCACCGGACGGGACGGCATCCATGGTGCCACCTTTGCTTCCGAGGAACTGAGCGACGCCTCGGAAGAAAAGCGCCCCGCTGTCCAAGTGGGTGATCCGTTTATGGAAAAACTGCTTTTAGAAGCCTGCTTGGAGCTGATACACTGCCCGGGCCTCCTTGGAATCCAAGATATGGGGGCTGCGGGCTTGGTGTCGTCCAGCTCGGAAATGGCCAGTAAAGCAGGGACCGGCATTGCCATGGATCTAGACAAGGTGCCGCAGCGGGAAACGGGGATGACACCATATGAAATGATGCTGTCCGAATCCCAAGAACGGATGCTCTTGGTGGTGGAAAAAGGGCAGGAAGACGAAATCCTGACGGTATGCCGCCAGTACGGCCTCTCGGGCGCGGTGATCGGCGAAGTGATCGCAGAGAAGCGCCTGCGCCTGACGCATCGGGGCCAAGTGGCTGCGGATGTGCCCGTAGATGCCCTGGCTGAGGAGGCCCCGGTCTACCAGCGCCCGGCGCAGCGCCCGGCCTATCTGGATGCGCCAAGTCCATCGTGGGACCCGGCGGCAGAAGAGCCGGAGCAGGCATTGAACGACCTGCTGGCACTGCCGACCATTGCCAGCAAAGAATGGGTGTACCGCCAATACGATCACATGGTGCGTACGAACACCGTTGTTGCGCCCGGTTCCGATGCGGCCGTGCTGCGCATTCGCGGCACGGGGAAGGCAGTGGCCGTGAGCAGTGACTGCAATTCCCGCTATGTGTATCTGGACCCCAGGGCTGGCGGTGCGGCCGCAGTGGCAGAAGCCGCCCGCAATGTGGTCTGCTCCGGTGCCAAACCCCTGGCGGTTACGGACTGCCTCAACTATGGCCGCCCGGAAAACCCGGAGGTCTTCTGGCAGCTGCAGCAGTCGGCCGAAGGCATCCGCCAGGCTTGCCTGGCACTGGACACGCCTGTGGTTTCCGGAAATGTCAGTCTATACAATGAACGCGAAGGAACGGCCATCTATCCCACTCCAGTGATTGGACTCGTTGGGCTGGTGGACGATCTGGATTGGATTACCACCCAGACCTTGAAAAAGGCGGGAAGCAGCCTTCTGCTCTTGGGCGAAACGCGCAACGAAATGGGCGGCAGTCAACTGCAGTACCTGAGAACGGGGGCGAACTTCGGCCCGGCTCCGCAGATTGACCTTGAGCGGGAAAAGGCACTGCAGGCTTTGACACTGTCCCTTATCCATGCCGGAGTGGTTTCCGCCGCCCATGACACCAGTGAAGGCGGCTTGGCTGTGGCCGCGGCCGAGATGTGCTTCTCCAGTGGCTTAGGGGCAGTCCTGTCCCTGGATAGTGGGCTGGCGGCGCCCATCGAACTCTTCTCTGAGAGCCAGTCTCGTATCCTTCTGGAAGTCGATGAAGAAAGTCAATCCTTCGTGCAGCAGCAGGCACAGGCTGCCGGCGTGCCCTGCCAAGGGATCGGCCGAGTGATTGCCGATGAGCGGTTTTCCGTGTCCCTGAACGGGGAGACAGTCATTGCCTGTGCCATGGACGAATTAGAGAAGCTTTGGGAAGGAGCTATTTCATGCGCCGTGACCCATTGAGTGAAGATACGTTGAACGAGGAGTGCGGGGTGTTCGGCATCCATGGATGCCAGAGCGCTGGCCAGATGAGCTATTACGGGCTCCATGCCCTGCAGCACCGCGGTCAGGAAAGCGCCGGCATTGCGTGGATCAACGGTGAAGGAAATCTGCAGTGCCACAAAGGCATGGGCTTGGTCAGTGAAACCTTTTCCAATGAACGCCTAGAGACCATGGAAGGACCACGGGCTATCGGCCATGTCCGCTACACAACCAACGGCAGTTCACAGCTCTTAAACTCCCAGCCCTTGGTGTTCAACTACCGGGGAGGTACCATGGCCCTGGCCCACAACGGCAGTTTGGTCAATGCGTCCCAGATTAAGCGTTACCTAGAGCGCCAGGGGTCGATCTTCCAGACCACCAGTGATACTGAGGTTATCGCGCATCTGATTGCCCGCTCAGCATACGATGAACTGGAGTACGCTCTCCAGGAGGCCTTGAGCATGATCAAGGGTGCCTATGCACTGCTGATTCTCCAGGGCGATACCTTGATGGCGGCTTTGGATCCCAATGGACTGCGGCCCTTGAGCCTCGGGCGCGTAAACGGCGCCTACCTTCTCGCCTCGGAAACCTGTGCCTTTCAGGCGGTGGGAGGCGAATACCTGCGGGAAGTAGAGCCCGGTGAGCTCATCATCATCGATGGCAGCGGCATGCGTTCCGTGCGGTTTGCCCAGCAGACGGCACGGCGTATCTGCAGCTTCGAATATATCTATTTTGCCCGTCCTGACAGCGATGTCTGGGGCATCAATGTCCATCAAGCCCGTAAACGTTTGGGTGCGATGCTGGCCCAAGAACATCCGGTGGAGGCCGACGTGGTCACAGGCGTTCCAGACTCCAGCATTTCTGCCGCCATCGGTTATGCAGAAACGGCCCGGATACCCTATGAGCTGGGCCTCATAAAAAACCGCTATGTGGGACGGACTTTTATTCAGCCCAATCAGGATCTGCGGGCCCAGGGTGTACGGATGAAGCTGAGCCCGGTAAAGAGGGTGGTTGCGGGTCAGCGGGTGGTTATGATCGATGATTCCATCGTACGCGGCACCACCATGAGCCGCCTGGTTCATATGCTGCGGGAGGCAGGAGCGGTGGAAGTGCACGTGCGGATCAGTTCTCCGCCCGTGGGCTATCCATGCTACTACGGGATCGACACTTCTTCCCGGGACGAGTTGATTGTATCCCGCAAGTCCTTAGAAGAAATTCAGTCCTTCCTCGGTGCCGACTCACTTTCGTTTTTGAGCGTGGACGGCCTGCTGCGGGCGCTTGACCGCCCTCAATCCAGCCAGAACTGCGGTTTGTGCCTGGCATGCTTTAATGGCGAATACCCGACCGAGATCTATCCCGATACGGTCATGGCCAAGGAGGTACACTGATGAGCGATGCCTATCGGCGTGCCGGTGTGGATATCCGGTCGGGCCATGAAGCTGTGGAACGGATCAAGTCGCATGCAGAGAGCACCCACAGGCCGGAGGTTTTAGGAAGTCTCGGCAGCTTCGGCGGGATGTTTGAACTGCCCCAGGGATACCGGCGGCCAGTGCTGGTTGCGGGTACCGACGGTGTGGGCACGAAACTGCGTCTGGCCTTTGAACTGGACATTCACGACACCATCGGCGTTGATCTTGTGGCCATGTGCGCCAATGATGTCGTGGTCCAGGGTGCGGAACCGCTGTTGTTCTTGGACTATTTGGCCACATCCAAAGTGGTTCCTAAGAAGGTGGAGCAGATCGCTGCGGGCATAGCCAACGGCTGCCGCCTGGCCGGGTGCGCTCTGATCGGCGGTGAAACGGCGGAGATGCCCGGTTTCTATCAAAGAGAAGACTATGATTTGGCGGGATTTTGCGTAGGAGTCGTGGAGAAGGACGACATTGTTGACGGCCGCGCCATAGAACCTGGGGATGTTCTCATTGGGCTTGCCAGCAGCGGACTGCACTCCAACGGGTTTTCCTTGGTGCGCAGGATTGCAGCGGATGCCGGGCGCGACCAGGATAGACCGTTTCTCAAAAGCTTGCTGACGCCGACACGGATCTACGTGCGTCCGGTCTTGGATCTGCTTTCCCGCTTTTCCATACGGGGGATGTCCCATATTACCGGCGGCGGGCTCGCCGAAAACATTCCCCGCATGCTGCCGTCAGGGTGCGGAGCTCGATTGGATGCCGATGCCTGGCATGTTCCGGAGGTGTTTTCCTGGGTCAAGGAAGCAGGCAAGCTGTCCTTTGCGGACATGATTGGAACGTTCAATATGGGTATCGGTATGGTTCTCTGTGTGGCAGCGGGAGAGGCCGAGGCTGTCCTGGGCAGTCTGGAAGAACAGTCTTTGGAGGCATACAGCATCGGTATCGTAGAACGCGGTGAGGGCCTTTCTTGGAAGGAGCCGAAACAGTGAGCAAACTAGCGGTATTGGCGTCCGGCAGCGGCAGCAACTTCGAAGCCATGGTGCACTACTTCAGGCAGCAGGCCACAGCGGACATCGTGCTCCTGCTCTCCGATCAGCCGCAGGCACAGTGTCTTAATCGGGCCGAACGGCTCGGTGTTCCGGCCGCAGCCCAACGGGTGCGGGACTTCCCCGACAAAGACAGCTATGAACGTTGGATTCGGGACACTCTCTTAGATAGTGCAGTGGATATGGTGGTGCTGGCCGGGTATATGCGGCTCTGCGGACCGACCCTTCTGCAGGCATTTGACCACAGGATACTCAATATCCATCCGGCGCTGCTGCCGAGCTTTCCCGGCAAGCACGCCGTGGAGCAGGCCCTAGACTATGGTGTACAGGTATCTGGAGTCACGATTCATGTGGTCGATGAAGGTATGGATACGGGGCCCATTTTATACCAGGAGCCGGTGCCGGTGTTCGCCGGCGATACCCCCGAGACGCTGCAGAAGCGGATCGCGTCTGTGGAGCATCGTATGTATCCTAGAGTGGTGGAAGCATATTTTCAGGGAGAGGTTACGCTTAAGGCGCGGCGCGCAATCTGGAAGGAGGAGCCAACATGGGACTGCGGATTCTGATCATCGGCTGTGGAGGCCGGGAACATGCACTGGCGTGGAAATGCAGGCAGAGCCCCAAGGTGGAGCGGGTGCTGGCGGCCCCGGGAGGTACCGGCATGGGCGATCTGGCTTCGTCGTATGCCGTGGAGCCCGATGACATTCCAGGCTTGGTTGATCTGGCTGCCAAGGAACGGGTGGATTTTGCCATCGTGGGGCCCGAGGCACCGTTGCTCGACGGTATCGTGGACGCGTTCGCGGCCGCGGGAATTGACGCCTACGGACCGACAAAGGCCGCAGCCGTGCTGGAAGGGAGCAAATCGGAGGCAAAACGGTTCATGAACCGCTGGAATATTCCCACAGCTGCCCATAGGACCTGTACTAACCAAGAAGAAGCTTTCGAATTTCTGGAAGCGCAGGGGCTTCCTGTTGTGGTGAAGGCCGATGGACTGGCTGCCGGAAAAGGCGTTGTGGTGGCCATGTCTGAGGAAGAGGCCAAACAGGCGATCGAACATCTATTGACTCCCGGCAACTGCATTGTCATGGAGGAGTTTATGGTCGGTGAAGAGGTATCGCTCCTTTCCTTCGTCGATGGAGACGTGGTTGTGCCGATGGAGTTTGCCCAGGATCACAAGCCTGTTTTTGACGGCGACCGCGGCCCTAACACCGGGGGCATGGGAGCGTATTCGCCGGTTCCTCAGTTCGGCCGCGAAGTGATGGCAGAAGCACTAGAGACCATCGTCAAGCCCACAGCCCGAGCCATGGTAAAAGAGGGCCGACCTTTCCGCGGCGTTCTCTACACGGGACTGATGATTACCGACGAAGGCCCTAAGGTTGTGGAATACAATGTCCGCTTCGGCGATCCGGAGGCGCAGGCTCTGCTGCCCCGCCTGGAAACGGACCTGGTGGACATTATCTGCGCCACCTTTGCAGGTCGCTTACACGAAATTCAAGTGCAGTGGAAACCAGAGGCGGCCTGTGCCGTTGTGGCGGCCAGCCAAGGATATCCGGGGCCCTATGCCATGGACAAGAAGATCCGCGGCGATGTCAGCAGCCGGCGCCCGGACAGCGTGGTGTTCCATTCCGGGACAAAACGCCGCGTGGGCAGGTTTGTAACGGCCGGTGGACGGGTCCTGACCGTAACGGGATTCGGTCCCGATCTCTTTGATGCCATGGCGGCTGCCTATGGCCGGCTTGATGAAATTCATTTTGAAGGTATGCACTACCGCACGGATATCGGATGGCAGGCAGCGGCCCGCGGTGCCAAACGGGTTGCCGTCCACTGACCCCTCTTCCTTGGACAGACGCAGGCCCCATGCGGCCTGTTTTCTTTTTGTACAGGGGAAGCAGCGGGTGTCGGGGCAGGACTTCTGCCGGCTGTGTGGAAAGAAACGGCGACAAGGATCGATAGGGGTGACCCAGTTGTGCGCACGGAAGAAGAAATGATGAAACTCTTATACCAAACAGCGGCGGAAAACGAGCGCATCCGCGCCATGCTCCTAGAAGGATCTCGGACCAATCCCCAGGCACCGCCGGACATCCTCCAGGACTATGACATTGCCTACTTGGTCACGGATATGCAGTGGTTTCTGGATCGGCCGCAGTGGATTGACGTCTTTGGCCCAAGGATGATCCTGCAGACCCCGGAAAATATGGCCATGTTTCCGCCTCACATGGAATGGTTCAGCTATCTCATGATCCTCTGCGACGGCGTCAAAATTGATCTGACTTTGGCCCCCGTCGAGCGGGCCCGGGAATATATTCCCGAAGATGGATTGGTGGAGATTCTTATGGATAAAGACCTTGTACTCCCACCTATTCCCAAGGCCAGTGACGAATACTATTGGACAGAGCTTCCATCGCAGGACTTCTTTGACGACTGCTGCAATGAATTTTGGCTTGTTGCAACTTACGTCGCGAAAGGTCTGTGGCGGGAAGAAATTCTGTTTGCCAAGGCCCACATGCACGATCCACTGCGCACCATGCTGTTGAAGATGCTCGAATGGCAGGTGGGTGCAGAGACCGATGCATCCGTGAGTATCGGAAAGTGCGGCAAGTACCTGCGCCGCTATCTCCAAACCGACGACTGGCACGACTTGCTGTCCTCATATAGCGATGCCGCCATAGACAGTACTTGGGACGCTCTTTTTGCGTCTTGCCGTTTGTTTCGCCGTTCAGCGGCCAAAACAGCGGCCTATCTGGGCTATGATTACCCCAAGGAAAATGAAGAGCAGCTGCTGCACTATCTGCAGACGCTTCGCAGCCTGCCGTCGGATGCTGTCGACCTGCCGCTTTAAGGCTTGACAGGACCTGCCGGGGAAGGGACGGCCAACGACGGCAGTAAGCAATGTCCACTCAGCTGCAAGGGGCCCGTTGGGATATGTCAGATCGATTTCAAGGAATTTGTGGGGAGGGATTGCAGTGGCTGGAGAAAAAGAGAAGCGTGTCCCGGGAGAAGAGATGCCGGCAGAGGAGCAGAAAGATTCGGCAGCTGCCGAAAGTCTGTCGCCAGCTGAACAGGCAGAACAGGTACGGCGGGCACTGAGGGAAATGGAGCAGGAAGGGCGGCAGCGGCGTAAGCGCCAGCGCGGTTTTTTGGGCAAGGATAACTTTTTCAACTTCAGTCATTTCTGGAGCATCACACTCATTCGCGTCGCCTTCTTCATCGGCTTTATCCTTTTGAACGGAGCGTTTATTGTGGCTGTGATCGGTACGGCCTTCACCGGAAACTTCTTTGTTCCGCCTCCTCCGGGCATGGAGACGGCTGTGGGTGGGGTTTGGGCGTCAGCCGGGGTGATCGCCGGGTTTTTGTTCAGTTGGCTGGCGGCCAATCTTCTGTGGCGCCTGCTCTGCGAGGCACTGTTGGTTCGCTTTCGGGTTTACGAAGTACTGCAGTCCATGGATGAAAAACTGCATGCGTGGGACATAGAACGCAAAAAAGAACAGCCGTGACCTGGCTGTTCTTTTTCTTGATCCAATGCCGTCCATCGCTTGGATGCGGCCGAAGGCCCTTGGAAACCTTGGTCAGTCATGTTACACTTACATTAGGAAACGGTTATTGATTTACTTCCAGGGATTGCAAAAACCAGGTAATTCCTGTCACAATCTGCTGTTGCTGGCTTTCTCGGGAAATCTTTGCCTGTCCATCGCCATCCTGCTGGCCATACCAGCCGAACTGGGCGTGATTGCCTCCCTGCAGCTCTAGGTAAACGGTATCCTCGGGAAGGCGCGCAGAGTGTTGGCGGATTACGTCGGGGGATGCCAGGCCGTCTTCAGAGCCGTATATGGATAGAACCGGTAGGTTTTCGCCGCGCAGAGAATCGCTTTCACTGGGATAGGAAGCCAACAGCACCAAGCCTTTTACCGGATATTCGTCCTGGGCGGCAAAACGGGCCGCCATGGCTCCTCCTAAGGAATGGCCGCCCACCACCCAATGGGAAATGGCAGGATACTGCTGGATGATCTCCGCCGCCCGGCCGCTGCCTAAGACCGCGAGATGCAGCGGCATGGGCACAAGCCAGACGGGATAGCCTGCGGCGGCTAGTTCCCGGGCCAAGGGGGCATATGCCCGCGGCGGCACGAGTCCTCCGGGATATAAGATGAGGCCTGTGGAGAAGGTTTCAGGAGCGTTGCGCGGTTTGAAGCTGAGGAAACGGTTTTCGCTGAAGGCAACCTGTTCTGTGGTCCGCGCTGCGTCGTAACCCTCGGGCATGACACTCTGGGGCCGCAGCCACCATATACTGTAAAGGACCAAACCTACGATGGATAGAATAATGGCAGTGCGGAGTATTTTTTTCACGGCAGGTCATGCCCCCTTTGTACAATGAGGAAAGCGCCCGGAGCTCTCCCATAAAGGGCTTCGCCGTGCTCTGCGGCGCTCGGGAGCCTCTTGATCACCACCACTTTAGGAGGGGATCCTTTGAATCGACAGCGGTTCTTGGCCAAGTACAACATCAGTGAGCAGGACTTTGAGAAAGCGGGTATATCCTGGGGCCGGCTTATGGAAATCTACCACCACTATTTGGCACTCCGGCCTGATCTGGAAACCATTTTGACCCTTTTGGCTGAGTATCTTCGCAAGGCAGACAAAGTGCACACCGTCAAGGCTCGCACGAAGGAGCCGGAACATCTGTTGGAGAAGATTATCCGCAAAAGGCTTGCCTGTCCCCAGACGGAGATCACCGCGGACAACTACCAAGAAATTATCACTGATCTGGTGGGCATCCGCATTATGCATCTGTTTAAAGAAGACTGGGTTCGTATTCATGATTTCATCACTGAAAACTGGGAACAGGTGGAGACGCCCATTGCCAATGTGCGGCATGGCGATAAGGCCAAGCTGATCGAAGGCTTTCGAAACAAAGGCCTGGACATTGTGGAACATCCCTATGGGTATCGGTCGCTGCACTACTTGATTGTATCGAGGCCAGCCAAGGGCTACTATGTGGCCGAGATCCAAGTACGCACGATTTTTGAAGAAGGGTGGAGCGAAATCGACCACACCGTACGATATCCCTATGACATCGATAACTCCATTCTATCCGATTACCTCGTTATCTTCAACCGCCTGGCCGGGAGCGCGGATGAGATGGGGTCTTATGTACGGTTCCTCAGCCGGGAATTGAAGCGTATGCAGTACAGCCATCAAGAAGAGCTGGAAGAAAAGAACACTTTGATCCAGGAACTAAAGGATACCATCAGCGACCTGGAAATCGAGAAACAGGCCAAAGAAGAACTGCAGCGGAAGTTGAACATCCTAGAAACAAGAATTCTGCCCAGCCAATCCAAGGACAACCGGCCGGAACGAGTCTCCGTGGATGACCTCTTTTTCAAAGAAGACCGCGACAGCGAGGAGTGGGTAGAGACACCGGACATTTCACTGCCTAACGGAGGTCAAATCAAGTCAAAACAAAGTCGATGAGAGGAGTGGCAGGACGTTGTTTAAGGAATTGGTGTTGAAAAACAGAAGCTATCGCCGGTTTGACGAATCGCATCCGTTGGATCAGCAGACACTGAAGGAGTTGGTGGATTGTGCCCGCCTCAGCCCGTCCGGTCAGAACAAACAGCCCTTGAAGTATTACACGGCTTGGAGCGAAGATGTCAATGACGACATTTTTGCCTGCTTAAGCTGGGCGGGGCACCTGACCGATTGGCCCGGACCCAGTGCCGGTGAACGTCCCACCGGTTACATCGTTATTCTTGGCGATAAGGATATTGCTGAGACGTTCGGCTGCGATCATGGTATTGCAGCCCAGACCATGCTGTTGGCTGCGGCCGATCGAGGTCTCGGCGGCTGTATGATAGGTTCGGTCCGCCGGGCGAAGCTGCGGGAGCTGCTGGCCATCCCCGAAAAATACGAAATTCTTCTGGTTGTGGCATTGGGCAAGCCGGTGGAAACGGTCGTCATCGATGAAGCCAAAGAAGGCGAGATCCGCTACTGGCGTGACGACAAAGGGGTGCATCACGTGCCGAAGCGTTCCTTGGACGAGTTGATTATTCACTGAAAACACAGGCTGCCCGGCTCTTTCTTCACAGAGCCGGGCAGCTTCTTGTGCTATGCCTTCTTTTTTGCGGTTTCCAAAATGGCCATGGCAAACTCTTCGGCTGCTTCCGGGCCGCTGCCTGTGATGATGGAGCCGTCCCGTTCCACTGTTCGGCCGGTATAATCTGCGCCTTCTTCCTTCAGCACATCGGCGCCGTCCGGGAAGACAGTAGCTTTCTTGCCCTGCAGCAGACCGGCCCGGGCCAAGATGACCGGGGCGATGCAGATGGCTCCCAATATGCGTCCCTCGGAGAGGGTGTCCTTGGCCAACTGGTGAGCGGTGGGATCCTGAAAATACTGTTCGGTGCCTGGGCCACCAACGAAGATTACGGTGTCAAAATCCGATGCTTTGACATTATCAATGTGCACATCCGGTCTCACTTCCATGCCAAGCTTGCCGACGGCTTTAGCCAATGTGGTCGAGACGGTCACAACTTTGACGCCGTGGTGCTCAAAGACTTCCTTTGGTACCTGGTATTCTTCATCCCGGAACGATTTTTCCGCTATCACCAAGGCTGCCTTCTTCACAGAAACCACCTCCATAAAATTGGCCTTTATCCTAAGGAATAGATTCTCGATGCTAGCCTTCGTTTCCTGCTGCCTGGGACGCACTACAGTCACGGGCGCGTGCGCGCGGGTGATTTGGGGTAGAGGTCCTTCCACTTATAGCGTTCCCACGAAACAACCAAAGACAGGCCCACTGCCGCCAGGGAAATGATAAGCCCTACCATGCCTAGAAACCAAAAGGAGTGTCCGGAAGCCCATTGGAAGAGAGGAGTAAAGAGCGCCCCCCCTTCGCCCTGCAAATACATGTTGGCCAAACCGTTGGGCAGAAGGAACAGACCGATGAACACAAGAATGCCTACCATTCTAGCGCCGGGATATCCGTAGGCAAAATGCAGCGGCAGATAGACGGCGGTGCCCACAAGGCTGAATGCCAGGACCGCAGGCAGACCCACCCAGCGAAAGGGTTCTACCGCAATGTCGAAGGGGAGGGCGGCTAACACGATACCCACGAACCCCATGGTCAGAAAACCCAGCAGTGCGGCGGCGGCCGCAGTGAGATAGCGGGCCGCAGCCACTTGGCTGCGGCTGACGGGCAGGCTGTTGGTGAGCAGATGTGTGTTGTTTTTCTCTTCGCTGACAGAGTTCTGCAGAAGAAGCAAATAGGTGGTCATGATGCCGCCCATGAGGTGCACCACAGGGAAGAATTCAGAACCGGGCACGTCTTGAAACATGACGAAAAGGAAGGCCGAATAGGACAGGAGAAACCAAACATATCGCTTTTGAATCCAAAAATCTTTCAGCACTAGGTAAAACATATTATTCGACCCCTTCCAGATGGGACAAAACGTCTTGCAGCGATGGCTCCTGCAGGGAAGCATGTTCTTTTAGTTCGGCCAGTTCCGGCCTGTCCGAAGCAATCAGGCCTTCAAACTGGCCGTCTTTTTCTGCAATGTGAACGAAAGCATTTTGCACCCGGGGGTGGAGGTAGCGGATTCTGCCCGCTGCCAGCACATAACCCTGGAGCAGGTTCCGCAGCGGCTGGCTGGAAGCCACTTGCCCTTGCGAAAGAAACAGGACGTAATCGGCCACTTCCTCTAATTCTGCAGTGGTGTCAGATGCAAAGACGATGCTGCAGCCGTCCTCACCCTTCTTCTCCCGGAGAATGGCCAAAAGCTGGCTGCGGAAGGTTTCTTCAAAGCCCGCAGCGGGTTCGTCAATGATTAAGAGCGGCGGTCGATGGGCCAAGGCGAAGATCAGGGATACCTTAAGCTTTTCGGTTTCGGATTGATCCCGGATGGCCTTGGACAGAGGCACTTCCAGCTGTTTGGCGTACTCCTCAAACACGGCCTGGTCCCAGTTTGGATAAAAGGGACCGATGAGACGCCGTACTTCTTTAGCATTGAGCTCTTCATAGAAGTGGCAGCTGTCGAATAGGACCCCGATGGACTGGCGGAGCCGGCTTCCGTAGGCGGCGGTGTCCCGATCGAATACGGTGACGCGGCCGCTTCTTGGGTACATCAAGCCCATGAGCAGCCGGATAATCGTACTTTTGCCGGCTCCTTCACTTCCAGCCAGAACCGTGAATTGGCCCTGAGGCACCGCAAAGGAAAGCGGTCCAAGGCGGAAGCCGGTAAACTCTTTTTCTACTTCTTCAAAGGTGATGACAGAATCCATGGGCGAACTCCTTCCTGGAAAAAACACGCGGCGGTTCGTATTCCCCGGCGGACTGCAGTTGGGCCGGATTGATGGTTCATTACGTCAAACATATACAGTGCTTGGCAGGTTGTCAAGCGCGGATGGGCGATTCTAATAAAGAATTTCGGCGTATCGGACCTGTTCCAGGGCGTACCGCAGCGACCGATCTGGGCTGCGTATTGCTGGCTAAAGGGACACATGGTGATTATATGACATTTGTCACGGCAGATAATGATTCGGCGCACTGGTGTTGCCAACGGAGTCTCTGTACAATGAAACCAGCAACACAGACAACAAAGGAAAAAGGAGGTCTTCTCTGTGCTTGCACAGCTGGATCATGTAACGAAGCGGTATCGGGAGGTCATTGCCGTGGATCAGGTTTCCATGGCTATCAAGGAAGGAGAAATTTTCGGCCTGCTTGGGCCAAACGGAGCAGGGAAGACAACGCTGATTCAAAGCATAGTGGGGCTCGTTGCCATTGAGAGCGGTACCATTACTCTCTTCGGCCTCGATCACCGCCAAGATGAGCGCCGCGTCAAGCAGCATGTGGGAGTGGTACCCCAAGAGCTCTCGATCTTTGAAGATCTGACAGCGCAAGAAAATGTCAGTTTCTTCGGCAGTCTCTATGGGTTGAAGGGGAAGGGCTTGCGGACGGCCACCATGGAAGCATTGGATTTCGTCGGACTGAAGGATAGAGCCGGCCAGTATCCGAAAACGTTCAGCGGCGGCATGAAGCGCCGACTGAACATCGCCTGCGGCATTGTGCACCGCCCGCGGTTGGTCATCATGGACGAGCCCACCGTAGGTATTGACCCCCAGAGCCGCAATCACATTCTGCATTCCGTTCGGCAGCTGAATGCGTCTGGTACGACTGTCCTCTATACATCGCACTACATGGAAGAAGTCGAGCAGCTCTGCCATCGGATTGCGATCATGGACAACGGCCGCATTATTGCCAGTGGCAGCAAAGACGAGCTCAAGGATTTGATCGCGGCCGACCAGGTGATCCATGTTTCCATTGCCGGCCGCAACGGTGATGAGGCTGCCGCCATCGGCCGCATTGAAGGTGTCAAGGAATGTGAGGGCGATCAAAACCAGCTCACGATCGTCTCCCATAAGGATGCCAAAAACGTCGGCCGCATCATCCAAGCATTGTATGAGCAGGGCAGAGAGATCCAATCGCTGTCCATTGAGCGCCCGACACTGGAAAATGTATTTCTGACACTAACCGGACGCAGTCTGCGGGACCACTAGGAGGTGAAGGCAGTGAAGGTATGGACAGTGTTTCGAACGACGGTGCTGCGCAACATGCGTGATCGCGGTTCGCTGATCAACATGCTGCTGCTGCCGATTGTTCTCATTTTCATCCTCGGCAGTGCGCTGGGAGGGGAGTACGAACCGCGGGACATGGACGCTATTCCGGCCGCTGTTGTCGGACATCAACCAGGAACAGAAACGGATCGCATCATGCAGTTTTTCGGTGACGAAGAGATCCGCAGTTTGGTAGAAGTGCGGCAGGCTGCGGATCGGGAGGAAGCCCAAGCCTGGCTGGCAGAAGGGAAGGTGCGCGGGGTCGTGGTATTGGATGGTTACCACGAACAGGTAAACAGCGGTGATGCCGTGGTGATCGAACTCATCCCCCATCCTTCCGGATACCTGGTAGCAGGCCAGGTTCTTAAGACAGTGCTGGAGAGCTTTACCCAGGGCGCCAGTACGGTGGAAGCGCTGGCGGACATGGGTGATTTCAGGATGGAGTATCAGTATCTGGGTCCTTTCGTCGCTGAAGAGCAGGCCGGGCGGGATAGTCTGACCGGAGCGACCGACTACTATGCTGTGACAATGCTGGTCATGATCATTTTTTTCGGAGCGCTCTATGCCAGTGACGGCATGGCGGAGGACTTTACCGCTCCGGTGGGCCGCCGCATCCGCAGCACACCGATCTCAGCGCCGGCATTATTTGCGGGTAAAGTTCTCGGTGTTGTTTTTACGCTTCTGTGGCAGGTGGCGGCTCTGCTGCTGTTTACGGCCGTTGTCTACGATGTCAACTGGGGGAGCGACTATCTGCTCTTGGCTGTCATCTGCGTCACGGCATCGGTGTTTGCCACGGCCCTGGGTGTGGCGGTACTGGCCGCCCTGCGGGACGTGAAGGCTGCCGCCAGTGTGCTCAATGTGCTGATTCCCATTTCCACCTTCGTCGCCGGAGGATACGTCCGTCTCGACCATCCGGGGCCTGTTCTGGGCTTTCTGCAGCGCATCAGCCCCAACTACTTGACGCAGACGGCGATGTTCAACACCATCTACGGCGGCCCGCAGCGGGAAACGCTTCTGTACATGGCGTCCCTTTGGGCTCTGATCCTCATCCTGTTCATTGCGGGCATTACGGCCATGAGGAGGCAAGCGGCATGAATATTATCCAGATGTATTGGAAACGCATTCTCAAGAGCAGAATCCATCTGTTCTTCATGTTGGTGGTGCCTGTGGTGCTGACGGCCCTGACCCTGATGGCCTTGGGAGGGTCGGGAAAAATGGCTGTGGCCTGGGCCGATCAGGATCAAACGCCTTTCACGCGAAGTCTCAAGGAATATCTGGGCGAGCATGCCCGGTTGATTCCCATGGAAGAGGACGCGATCCATGCCCAGCTGGTACAACTGCGGGTGCAGTATGCCGTGGTGCTTCCCGAAGGTCTCACGGAAAACATCATCGACCATGGCGGCGCTGCGGTGCGGGGATTGGGTATCCAGGACAGCAACGTGTATCGACCGTTTGCCTTTGCCCTGGACAATGCACTCAATGCAGCGGTGTTATTGGCTGACCGCGCCTTAGGAGAGAAGGAGTTGTTCTATGGCGGGTGGAATTCCTATACCGGGGGCCGCTTCCGTGTGGAAGAGGCGGCCCGAGAGGGCCGATCCTTGGATCAGTCGACGATGTCACTGGGATTTCTGATCATGAGCATGCTGTTTTTGTCCAATTTTTCCACGCTGTATCTGGTCAGGGACCGCCAGACCCGGACGGTTATGCGGATTCTGCTGGCACCGGTATCCCTGAGGCAGTACATGGCCCGAGCCATTGCCAGTTTTCTGGCGGTATCGGTGCTGCAGGTGGGGCTTGTATTGTTTGTCCTTCACGTCGTGCTGGATTTTGATCTGGGTCCCCAGCCCGCGATGGTGGCGGCGGTCTTGGCTGCATTCGCTGTCGTCGGGGTCGCTTTGGGAGTTGGGGTGAGCAATTATGTGCCTAGTGTGCAGGCTGCCAGTACCATTTCGTCTCTGATCATTATGCCCATGTGCATGCTCGGCGGCTGCTTTTGGCCGCGGGAAATCATGCCCGACTTTCTGCAGCAGATCTCGTATTTCGTGCCGACCACGTGGGCCATGCGCGGTTCCATGGAAGCCCTCGGCGGCCATGGTTTGGCCGCGGTGCAAACGGAGATGCTGTTCCTGGCCCTATTCGCTGCCGTGTTCTTTTTACTGGGTTCGTGGAAGAAGCTGGATCTCGTGCGCTGAAGGAAGGTGAATGCCGCCCATGATCGGGTTATATGCAACGGCGTGCTTTCTAGCAGCTGCCTCTGCCCTCTATTTGTATCAGGGGATCACCGTGGAAGCGGCGGCCATGTTGCTATCTCTGGCCGCCGCGGACATTTTCCGTCACCGCTTCTGTGATCAGCCTTTGACGGTGACGGCAGAAGCGCTGCTGATCTTTGCCGCAGCCCTTTATCAGCCAGCCTTCTGGCTGCTGCTGCCCGTGGCGCTGGCCGCTGCTTCTGCCCATGGTCTTGCTTGGCCGGCTCTGGCGGCCGGGGGCCTGGCTCTGCTGTTCGTGAACGCCCCGTGGCAGCCTTTTTTGGGCCTCCTTGTGATTTCGGCTGTGGTGATTGGTTCGCTCTGGCGTGAACGCCTGAGAATGGCCCGCTCCTATGAAGCCCTCTACGATGAGGAGCGCCGGACACGCTACGAGTTGGAAGGAACGAAAAACCGCCTAATGCAATCAATCCAAGAACAGGTCAAGCTGGCCGAAGCCCAAGAGCGGGGCCGCATTGCCCGGGACATTCACGACCATGTGGGACACGGATTAGCCGGCGTACTGCTGCAGCTGCAGGCGGCCGATAAGCTCATGGACAGGGACGAGGCCAAGGCCAAGGACATGCTCCGCAACAGCGTGGAGAGGCTGTCGCAGTCGGTGTCTCTGATGCGGGAGACGGTGCACAATTTGCGCCCGAAAACCAAACTGGGAATAGAATACCTGCGGGAAATCGTCGACACCTTTCAATTTTGTCCGACCGAGCTCCGTACCCATGGCGATGTGGGCCGCATACCTGGACACATATTGGAAATGGCCGGAGCCGTGATCAAAGAGGCATTGACCAATGCCAGTAAGTATTCCCGGGCGGATACGGTCCTGGTGCAGATTGATGTCTACGATTCCTTTGTGCGGGTTATGGTAGAAGACGATGGTGTCGGTGTTTCCGGACCGGTGCAGGAAGGGATGGGTCTGTCCGGCATTCGTGAACGGGTTCAAAACATGGGCGGCAGTGTATCCCTCCGCTCGCAGCCGGGTTTCATGATTCTGTGTATTCTGCCCTTGTCCAACGAAAGCGGGGTGTTGACGTGAAGGTGCTTTTAGTGGATGACGATGCCCTGATTCGCGAAAGCATGCAGATCTTGCTGGATCTGGAGGAAGATGTGGAAACAGTCTGGGCTGCCGCCGATGGGCGAGAGGCGCTTGCGCTTTGTGCCGAGGCTGTGCCCGATGTAGTGTTGATGGACGTGCGTATGCCGCATATGGACGGCGTGGAAGCCACCAAGCGGCTCAAAGAACTGTATCCGGACCTGCCGGTGGTTATTTTGACAACCTTTAAGGATGATGCCTATATCCGTGAAGCGGTCCGGCATGGGGCAGCCGGCTACCTTTTGAAGAACCAGCCTTCGGAGACGATCATCAATACCCTGCGGGCCGTCCGCAGAGGCCAGGCGGTGTTTCAGCAGGATGTGGCCCAAAGCCTGTGGCAGATGCTAGGCGATGCCCCCGCTGACTGCCAGGAAGCATGGGAACTGACGGAAAGGGAAACCGATGTGCTGCGCCTGATTGGAGAAGGATACTCCAATCGGGAAATTGCCGCCAGCCTGTTCTTGAGTGAAGGTACGGTTCGCAATTATGTTACGGTACTCCTCGATAAACTGCAAGTTCGGGACCGGACCCAACTGGCCATTGCCTATCTCAAACGCCAACGGTAGAAAAACGCTTTCACCCCTGGTGTTGTGGCGCTGGGGACGGTATAATGATAGAGGCGCAGACGTATGGGTCTGGCTGCGGTGACCGGTGGACTGCCGCCAACACCATATTTCCCGGGAGGTTGTTTTTCTGATGATTATCGTAGGTATTGCAGGCGGGTCTGGGTCGGGCAAGACCACATTTGCCGAGGCGCTCCAAAGGCAGCTCGATCGGGATTCGGTGATCATTCCCCAAGACAGCTACTACTATGACCGGCCGGATCTGGGTTTTGAAGAACGCAGAGAGGTCAACTACGATCACCCATCATCCTTTGAAAATTCTCTCTTGGTAGAGCATCTGACCGCTCTGCGGGCCGGACAATCGGTTCAAGTGCCTGTCTATGATTTTGAGCGCTATGCCAGAAGCGGCGAGGAGCGCAGGGTCGATCCTAAGGCGGTGGTGCTCGTGGAAGGGATACTGATCTTGGACGATCCGCAGCTGCGGCAGTGCTTGGATATCAAGGTATATGTGGATACCGATGCCGACGTCCGGGTATTGCGCCGGGTTCGCCGGGACATTGAAGAGCGGGGCCGTACGGTGCAGTCAGTGTACGATCAGTATCTAGCCACCGTTAAGCCTATGCATGAAGCATTCGTGGAACCGTCTAAGAAGTACGCTGACATTGTCGTGCCGGAAGGCGGCTACAATACGGTGGCACTGGGGATCATGGTATCTCGGCTCAAGCGCCATATAGCCGATTTGGCAGCGGAAGCGGAACGAAAGATGGGATAACCCGTCTTTTCTTTTTAAAAATAGTTGACAGAAAACTCAGAAGAGTGTATACTAAAGATGCGCAGAGGGGCCCCAAAAACATGACAGGAGGAACCACATTGAAAAAACTATCCATCATTTTGGCACTGGTTTTGGTTGTGAGCGTATCGTCGCTGGGCTTGGCAGCCCCGTTTGGGGAGTCGTTGGAACCGATGGAGCGCACGGAAATGGAAGAGGTTGACGGAGAGTTCAAGCACATAGCGGCCGGAGCGGCTGCCGGTGCCGTCTTTGGAACCACATCTTACATGATCACTACGCCGCGATCGAGATGGACGGTATCCGGCGCTGTCCGCAGCGCTTTGGCCGGCGCTGTCAGCGGTGCGGGAGGAGCTTCGCTCCGCTAGATGGGAGCAGAGAAGGCACGGGGCCGGCGCCTGCCGGCCCCTTATATGAAAGGGGAGCTTGACACATGTTGACAGCAGCGGCTATGGCAGGGGTTCTGTTTTTCCTGGGCATATTGTATGCATTGGCTCACAAAGGCAGGGTACGCAGGCGGGATGTGGCCGTCAGCGGTGCCAGTGCTCTGGTCATGACAGCCATTGCCGTTCTGTGGCCCGACAGTTCATTGCAGCCGAGTTGGGACGGCACGGCAACGGTTTTACGATGGTTGCCCATCGTCGGCATTTTCTGTGCGGGCTGCCGTTTGTTCTTGAGCAAAAGCTGGAAACAGGCCCTCATCTGTGGTTTTTTCGGCGGCACCTGGCTGACCGTGGTATTCAGCTTCTGGATCTGGAGCTAGCATGCCGGAAAAAGCGCAATCCCGCCGCCCCCCTGGGTCCAGATAATTGTTCCGGACAAGACGGCGGCGTCTTATTGCGGGGCATACCAGCGGCAGTCGGCACCTGCAGGCCACGTAAAGGGGAGAAGGGCTCGAATGTGCATCCGGGGATGCGATCATTCGAGCCCTGTTGATCTTCGGCAGTGGTTGACAAAGCAAGCCTTTTAAGTGACAAGCAGCTAGGCCCCACTGCTTCCGCGGTACTGCGCGGTCAAGGTCTTGCGGAGAGCAGCTGCCTCGTCCTGCCGCTTTCTATGCTCCAGAAAGGAATCATGCAGTGCTTGGCAGCGTTCGCGGTAGATCTCCAGCTGTGCCCGCAGAGCGTCGGGACCCGGACCACCCCAGCGCTCTCGGACTGCCACGAAGTGTTCGGGGCTGAGACGTACCTGCAGCTCTTCGGAGTCCATGCTGGGCTTACGGCCGGCACTTTCCTGAAAGGCTTCAAGGAACCAGCGGTACTCCATGTCGTCGCTGGAGACACCCGCTTCCGCAGCACGTTTAGCCAGGGCTTGTGTAATCTGATGGGCCTGTCGAAAGGATAGGCCTTCGAGGCGGACTAGGGAGTCAGCCAGTTCGGTGATGCTGCAGTAGCTCTCTGCAATGCGGCGCCTGGCGGTCTCTGTGTTGATCTGTACACCATCCATGAGTTCATTGAGAAGAGGCAGGATACGCGCTGCTTCGTCGAAGCCTTGAAGCCCCGCCATCTGCACCGGATCTTCGCCGTCGTTCATGTCGGTGAAGGGCGTATTGTGCACCGCCGTCATCACCAGGTCACAGTAACCGATCCCTTTGGAAGCCATCAGCCGCAGATGTTCAATGGGCACGGGGTTGCGTTTTTGCGGCATGATAGAACTGATCTGGACCATGCTGTTGGGAACGTAGATCTGTGCCACTTCGTAGCTGGATTGGAAGTTTAAGTCCTGGCTGAAGCGGCCGATGTTGGTCATCAGTATTTTCAACGCCGAATAGACGTGCAGTAGGTAGTCCGCAGCGGCAATGCAGCCATAGGAGTTCAGTTGCGGTCTGGAAAACCCCAGCAGCTCAGCCATGCGGTGACGATCAAGCGGGAAGCCCGTTGTTGTGATGGCCGCTGCACCCATGCTGCAGCAGTCCGCATCATCGAAGGCGTGCAGAAAACGCTGTTGATCCCGGAGCAGGACTTCGATCCAGGCGGCCAGATAGTGGCCGAAGGTTGTGGGCTGCGCGGGCTGCCCATGGGTGTACGCCACGACAATGGTGTCCTTTTCCGCCTCCGCCTTGGCAATCAAGGTTTCTATGAGTTGGTGCAGATGGTCGTGGAGGTCCAATAGCGATTGTTTCAGTTTCATCTTGTACATGGTAATGTCCATGTCATTGCGGCTGCGGCCGGTATGCAGCTTCCCGGCCGTGTCGGTCCCGATTCGTTCCGTCAACGCGTGCTCCAGGTAGAAAAAGACATCTTCAAACTCTCCGGTGTATTGGACTGCGGATAGGTCCAGCTCCTCCTGCAGTTCAGTCAATCCTGCCAAGAGGCGCTCGGCTTCATCTTTGGTAAGAATGCCCTGTTCAAACAGCATGATACAGTGGGCCGTGTTAATGGCGTCCATGGCTTCCAAGAAATGCTCTTGGAAGTCGTAGAAGATAGGTGACAGAACACTATCCTTGAAACTTTCGGCCGGAAATTTCGACGTGTCTTCTCTCATAGCGCATCCTCCATATGCAGGATCCGGGCCAGATTGCCGGCGAACATCAGTTGGGCATCACTGTCGGGAATGTTCAGGAAACGCACGGCCTTGTTCTGCTCCTTTAGATAGTCCATGACAAAACCCCTCGGGAAGTGGGAAGAGTCCGTGCCGAATATGATCCGCTCAGCGCCGAAGGTTTTGTAGAATTTCAGGAACGTCGATTGTATGGTCATCTCATAGGGCATCCACCGCATCCACTGGTTGGAGCCGGAGGTGTCCACATAAACATTTTCACATACCCAACCAAGAAACAGCAGTTCCCGGGGATGCCCGCAGCCAAAGTGGGGAATAATGAAATTGACATCGGGGAAGTCTTTGGCCACCGGCTCTAATACCTGGGGGTTGATGTTCTCGTTGTAAGCGATGCCGCCTGCGGCACCTAAAATGCCGAAATGGACCAGAACAGGGATGTCGTGTTCGGCGCAGACCTCCCACACGGGATAGGCTGCGGTATCGGTAATCGATTTCGACAATATAGGTGCCAGCAGCTTATATCCCTTTAGGCCTAGTTTTGTCACGGCCCGTTCCAGCTCGTCGGCGGCGTCGGGAGCAAAGGGATCGTGATGGGCATAGCCGATGAAGCGGTCGGGAGCATGGTTTACCACTTGGGCCAGCCGATCATTGCCTCCGCCAGTGACGAAAACAATACGTTCAATTCCGTAATGGTCCAGTTCTTGAAGCCACATGCCGGCCAGCTCTTCGTCACTGCGCTGGGTTTTGTCAGCCGGGGGGAATCCCCAGGCTTTTCCCCACTGTTGCTGGGCCCGAAAAGACTCCCGGTCCCTGGGCTTGGGAGCATGGCTGCGGCGAGACGTCTCTGGAAAACCGAAGATCTCTCGAATCGATACATCGGTGACCGGAAAGTGGGCGTGAGAATCGAAGATGGTTAAGCCTGCGTACATTGAATGGGCTCCTTTCTTGTGCTCTTTGTTTCTTCACTGGACTAAAAAAGACTACTGTTTTCTTTAAACATGGATCTTGTTTTTCCTGCCCCAGATACACGAAAAGACGCTTAGCGGGGCTTCAACGATCGTAAAACACAGAGGAGGAGGTAAGTTTTACTAAAACATTACAAATAAAATGCAGGAGTTCAATTGATTAGTTCGAAGTTAACAGCATCTTTTTAAGGTCGTCTAATTAAGTCGGAGAAGGAACAAGGGATGACGAAACATGGGAAAGACGGTAAAAGGCAGTGCGCAGCTGATTAAGGGACTAAACACGTCGCTGGTCCTTGATGTTATCCGACGCCGGGGACCCTTAAGCCGTTCTGCCATTGCGCGCAGAACCGGAATCAGCAATCCAGCGGTGTCAACCTTGATCCATCATCTTGTGGAGCGCGGAGTGGTGGAAGAGGTGGGAAAGGCACCAAGTACCGGCGGGCGCCCTGCCCATCTGCTGCGCTTTAACCCCAGGGCGGGCTACTTGATCGGTGTCGATGTCGGGGCGCAGAAAATCACGGGCGGCGTGGTTGATTTAGGCGGAGAGATTGTCACCCGTCTTTCCACGAAGACGGTGTCTCCAGTTCGGGCCACATCAAGGCTGATTGCACTGATTGGCAACTTGATCGATGCCTCCCAGGTTGTTCCGGATAGGATTTGGGGCATCGGTCTGGGAGTTCCTGGGGTAACGGACCCCATGGGGCAGAGTATTACGCTGATCCCCGGTTTGGAGTGGGACAACCTCAACGTGGGCCAAATCTTGACAGAACATTTCTCGGTCCCAGTCTGGGCGGACAATGATGCCAACGCGGCGGTCTTGGGTGAGCGTTGGCGGGGTGCTCTGGAGGATGTGGAGTATGGTCTCTGCGTCAATATTGGCACAGGTATTGGTGTGGGGCTGCTCTTGGACGGCCAGGTATACCGGGGCAAGATGGGTGCCGCGGGTGAAGTGGGATATTGGGTTTTTCGCGAACAAGCCCTGGAGCGGCAGGGTAATGGTTTCGGACACTTGGAGTCTTTTGCGGCAGGACCGGGCATTGCCCGGCGTGCTGCAGAGTACCTGGCGGACACCAACGGGGCCGAATCTAGGCTCAAGGCCCGGGGACTGCAACTGACCGCCAAGGATGTATTTGAGGCCGCAGCGCAAGGCGATCCGGCGGCTGTGGCCATCGTCAACGAAACCACGGAAGTCTTAGGCTCAGCACTGGCCAATATGTGCACGCTGCTGGATGTGGAGCGGGTTGTCCTGACCGGAGGCGTATCTTCCGCCGGGGAGATGCTTCTGCAGCCGATACGCAGAATTGTGCAGGCAGTGGTGCCCTACCCGCCGGAGGTGATTGTCAGCCGTATGCAAGAGGATGCAGGCATTTTAGGTTGCGCGGCCGGTGTCATGGAACAGCGAACCAATCATATCCGTTTTTCCACGTTAGGATAGGGATTGGTACAGAAGCAGCAGGGGAGGTGATGCTGAAGGAGAAGCGCCAACGTCCCACGGAGTTGTCGAAAAACAGACGGCAAGAGATCACAAAGGGAGGTTTTACGATGCATTTGTCTTGGCAGAAAGCATCTGTTTTCACTGTAGCGTTGGCTTGTGTGCTGGTGTTGGCAGGCGGTACGGTTCTCGCAGATACGCCGCAGTATGGCGGAACATTTAACTGGGCCATGCCCCGGGACGTCGGCAGTGTCGATCCGGCTTCGTCACACTCAACACCGCGGATTAACGTTTCCAATATGATTTTCAACGGCCTTGTGCAGTTTGACGAAGACGCCAATGTGGTGCCTGACTTGGCCCACAGCTGGGATGTGTCCGATGATGGTATGACCTATACGTTCTATTTGGAAGAGGACGTCTATTTCCACAGCGGACGCAAGATGACCGCGGCGGATGTGAAATTTTCCTTTGAACGTCTGTCCAACCCCAAAACCGAAGCTCTGGGCTATTGGCTTCTGGACAGTATCAAGGGCAAGATTGCCTATGCCGACGGTGAAGCCGACGAGATCGAAGGAATACGGGTGATTGACGACTATACCGTCGAGATACAGTTGGAAACTGGCGACGGCGGTTTCCTGCGCAAATTGGGAACGGCTTATGCATCGATTGTCTGCAGCGACGGCATCGGTGATGAGATGGAACTGATTGAGCCCATCGGTACCGGTCCTTTCCAATATGTAGAGTATGAACCCAATGAGCATGTGAAGCTGGAACGCTTTGACAATTACTGGGAAGAAGGACTGCCGTATTTGGATGCCGTGCACATTGATATGCTGGTGGATGACTCCGTTCAGATGATGCGGTACCAGGTGGGCGATCAGGATCTGATGGATATTGTGGATCCAGTCATCCTGCATACGCTGCAGAGTCTGCCGCAGTTTGCCGACACCATCGAACAGCGCCGCGGCGCTAGTGTGCAGATCTTGACACTCAACAACCAAAAAGAGCCGTTCACCGACAAGCGTGTCCGGCAGGCAGTGCTCTATGCCATTGACCGCGAGCGCATAACCCAAGACGTCATCGGAGGTCTGGGAGCACCGGCCTATACGCCGGCCCCCACGGCCATTTCCGAACTGCTTGGCTTGGAGGACGCCTATGAGTATAACCCCGATAAGGCCCGGGAACTGCTGGCCGAGGCGGGTTACGAGGATGGGTTCTCGGTTGAAGCACCCACTGTGCCGACTGTATGGCAGCGCCTGACCTTGGAAGGTGTCCAGGCTGACCTGGAAAAGGTAGGCATCGATGTGGAAGTGCAGGTCATGGAACCGGCCGCCTACTCTGCAATGATGAACCAAGGCGAGGCGGTCATGGGCAACATGAATGTGGGATCACAGATGGCCGATCCCGATGAAGTGTTCTATGAGTTCCTCCATTCCAGCCGAACGCCGGGACTCAACCGGGCTGTGTTCAAGAATGACGAGTTTGATGCCATTGTTGAAGAGGCTCGGGTCACCACCGACGAAGAAAAGTGGCTGGAACTGTATCGTGAAGCGGCGGCCATCGTGGTAGAGGAAGCTCCCTGGGCGTTCATTCACTATCCGTATATCAATCGCGCGATCGCAGAGAACCTGCACGGCGTCAGACAGTTCCCGACCCGGCCAGATCTCTGCATCAAAGAAGCTTGGTTCTCGGAGTAGTGGTGAGTTTATAGAACCGACAAGCATTGGGCCGGTGCGGTGAGGAAGGGGTTCCGTGGGGAGCCCCTTCTGCTGTCGAACTGTTGGGCAGGCTATCAGGGGCGAACGCGTCGGCCGCAGAGAGGTGAGGTGAAAACAGTGCAGGAATACCTGTTAAAGCGCCTTGTGATTGCTATACCCACGGTGGTGGGCATCACCATTGTGGCGTTTCTATTGATGTATGTGCTGCCCGGGGATCCCATGGATATCCTCATGGCTGAACGGCTGGACCCCGGAACGGTCGCGATGCTCCGCCAGGAAATGGGATTGGATGATCCGATTCACCTGCAGTACGTCCGTTTCGTGACCAATGCCGTGCAGGGAGACTTTGGCCGGTCGTATCACACGGGACGGCCCGTGCGGGATATGCTGGCTAGAGCCCTTCCGGCTACCATAAAAGTCAGTGCCTGGGCCTATCTGATATCCATTATCCTGGGCATTCCCTTGGGAACCTATGCTGCCGTGCGGCACAATTCTTGGGCCGACACCGGCACGATGTTCCTGGCCTTGGCGGGGATCTGTGCACCGCCCTTTGTCGTGGCATTATTCCTTCTTTATCTCTTTGGCTTTCACATCCAGCTGTTTCCGCTGGGAGGATACGGGACATGGATGCACATGGTCCTGCCCGCAATTACCCTGGGCATTCGTCCTGCGGCACTGCTGGCCCGCATCACCCGTTCAGGGATGCTGGAAGTGCTGCGCCAGGACTATGTAAGAACGGCCCGTTCCAAGGGTCTGCGGGAACAGATCGTCATCGGCCGCCATGCCCTGAAAAACACCTTGATACCGGTAATTACGGTCATGGGAACGCAGATCAGCGGCCTGCTGAGCGGATCCGTGGTCGTAGAAGCCATCTTTGCCTGGCCGGGAATGGGACACATGTCTGTGGAGGCCATCTCTGCCAGGGATTTTCCGGTGGTACAGGGGGTTGTTTTGGTGTCCGCTATTATTGTCGTCGTTATCAATTTGCTGGTTGATGTAAGCTATGGATTTGTTGATCCGAGGATACGATATGATTGAATTCGTTCCGGCAAAGGAGGTTAAGAAGCTGTGACAAATACACAAACAGGAGAACGCCGATTTCCTGCACTGCACTCGGCGGGAGAATTCCTGCGGCGGGCGGCCAGAAGCAAACCCACTGTGGCCGGGGCCATTTTGGTGCTGTTCTTCATCGGTGTTGCTCTTTTTGCGCCTTGGATCGCCCCCCACAGTCCCCGGGAACAGCACCGGGACGGATACGATATGGGCCTGCCCCATCCACCCTTCAGTAATCCCAAGTTCATACTCGGTACCGATCATCTGGGGCGAGATGTTTTAAGCCGGCTCATTTTTGGTACCCGCATATCTTTGTTGGTCGGATTCGGTGCCATGGCCTTTGCTACGGTGGTCGGGGTGGTCCTAGGGCTTTTATCCGGCTATTACGGACGTCACTTGGATATGGCCATCATGCGGGTTGTGGATGTGATCATGGCATTTCCCAGTTTTATCTTGATTATGGCGACAGTGGGAAGCCTGCGGCCGGGAATTTTGACATTGTTTTTTGCCATCGGGATCGTCCGATGGGCCGGTATGGCGCGTCTGGCCCGGAGCCAAGTTCTGACCATCAAGGAACTGGACTACGTGGATGCGGCTCGGGCCGTGGGCATCTCTGATCTGCGCATCATGCTGAAGTATATTCTTCCCAACTCCTGGGCGCCGATTATCGTTTCTTTGACCATGGGCATTGCTGCGGTCATTTTGGTGGAGGCCAGTCTCAGTTTTCTTGGCCTAGGCGTGCAGCCCCCGACGCCAAGCTGGGGTGTGATGGTCAATGAAACGCGGGGTTACATGTTTTTGCGCCCTAGCCTCGTCTTTATTCCGAGCCTGGCCATTGCCGCCGCGGTATTAGGCTTCAGTCTTTTGGGAGACGGCCTGCGGGACATTCTCG
>PUOC01000302.1 GCA_003551965.1 Clostridiales bacterium
ACCGCAGAGCGTGACAGGCATCGGAGGGCGAGCGTTTGAAGCGTGCCCGGATCTACTTGTCTCCACTCCGGAGAATTCCTATACCCACCGGTATGCTGACCGGTTGGGCATCCAGGTGCAAGTGTCAGCTCCGGCTGCAACCGAGGCCGCGAAGCCAGACCCACTCTCGGAAGCTCAACTGCGCAGCCGGCAATCCACGAACCAGTCCAAGTTGGATGCGTTTCTGGGGAGCATGCCTGATCTGGGGAGCATGCCTTTGCTCTTTACCGACGATATCCGAGAGTTTGCGCACTACAATACAAACGACGACTTTCGCGATTTGGTGGAGCACCTGCTATCCTTAGGGTATGGCATTCGACAGATTGAGGGCTACTATGATCTGTACGTCGGTGAACGCATACGCTACCGAGGTGAGCCCTTCACCCCAGAGCGTTATAGTGATGACCTTTTGCTGCGATCTGTTGACGGCTACCAGACGGACTTGGATGTCGCCCTGTTTGCGGACACCAGCCACGAGTTTCCGGAGGACATCACGGATCTCTTGCGCTACCAGACGAACGAGGGTTTTCGAGAAAGGGTTGACTATCTGTTTGCCATCGGCTACGGATTTCAGCGCATAGGCAGGCGCTACGAGTTGTATGTGGGTGAGCCGAGGCCCGTGGTTGATGAGGAGCCGGGGTCGGAGGAAGTGGCTGACGATGCGCCGACGGTGCCCGTTGAGCAGCTGACTATGAACGATCGGGTTGAAGTGAAGGCTGTTGGCGGACTCAACTTGCGATCGCACCCAAGCCTTGGAGCCGATGTCGTCTGGCTCATGCCGTACCGAACCCGGTTAACCATCACAGGTGAACCTACGGTCGCTGATGGCTACACCTGGTGGCCTGTGCGAAGCTTCACCGAAAGCGGGTACGTCGTCGAAGATCACATTAACAGGATCAACACGGATTTGGAGGTCCTGCTGGACGTACCACACATCCATCAGTCTCTGGACACGGGGTTCGAGGTTTGGAGTCCAAAGTGGAACAGGCATTATGAGTTTGAGGGCGCCCATGCCTGTGGGTCTACGGCAGCTGTTATGATAGCTGCCTTTCACGAAAGCTTAGGAAACGATTTTGCCGAGTTGGGCAGGTATGTCAACCAGGCCTACACTACGCCGTTAGGTACGGAAATGGCATGGGTTACCCAGCATTATAACCCCGCTAAGGACTCCGAGTGGCGAAGACGGATGGTTGGCGCCGGTGCATGGGGCTTCATCAACCGGACGACCATCAGTGGACCCGAGGAGCATACGCAGTTTGAGGACAGCTTGGTCTATGTAGAACATTCCGGTGCCAACAAGCACAGGGTTGTGCGATTCTTCGAGCATCATGGTCTGTCAGCAGAGATCATGTCAAGTCCTTCGGCGCAGGACGTGAAGGCTCAGATCGATGCCGGATACCCTGTTTATGCTTCGACATTACTCTGGCCTGATGGCCATATCGTCGTGATTCGCGGCTATGTCGACGATGGAAGTGATGACATCGACTTCATTGTAAACGATCCGGGTGGTAATCTACATGCCTACGGTGATCGGCACAACAGCCATGTGGGGAGCGAAGTGAGGGTAAGCTGGTCTCGGTTACACACTTCGGGGAGACACATCATCACTGTTCGGCCAGGGAATAGAGAGGAAGAAAGATCCCCCGATGTGTCACAGGAAGAGTTTTTTGAGCTAGTGACGTCTGGGGGCCCGGAAGAGGTTCAGACAGCCATCGACGCAGGGGCTGACGTCAACGGTGAGTACGAGGGCTTTACACCTCTTATTGCTGCCGCCTGGAGGAACCAGAACCCCGATGTTATCACAACGCTTATACATGCCGGCGCTAAAGTCGATGCGGTGATCGAGGGTTTCTTAACACCTGTTGTTGCGGCTGCTGCGAATCCCAATTTGGAGGTGTTGCGGGTTCTTCTGCAACGGGGTGCTGAGGTGCCGCCGCAAGCACTTTGGGGACTAATTGGGAGTGTGGCTGAAGGCATTATGGACTTGGCGGATCTAGAGCCACGGTTTTCCTTTTTGATCGAAGCAGGAGCGGATGTTAACTACCGCGTCCAGGGTATCTCCCTTCTGTTACGGACGTTGGAGTACGAACAACCAGAGCTGTTACAGATACTGTTGGACGCAGGGGCAGACCTCGAGGAACGCTTCGAGTTTCGAGCGGGCCACCGCAAAGAAATTGGCACGCCTCTGCTGATGCTTGCTTGCAGCTAACAGCAATACGAACATGGAGACCTTACAGACGTTTATTGGGGCTGGCGCCAATCTAGACGCACGCACCGACACCGGCCGGACCGCTTTGATGCTGGCGGCTCGTTTCCAAAAGAACCTGGATGTTATGGACACATTGCTAGAGGCAGGCGCTGACGTGATGCTAAGGGATGATCATAATCAGTCGATTATCGAACATCTATCCCAGCGCCAACCTTTGCGGGCATGGGGGTTGTACGAGGATATACCGAGTGTTCATGTTGAGTTGGAGGCCCTAGATTCCCCGCAATCTGTGACGGCACAAACTCTCCTTGAAGCAACGAGCATTATCCAGCAGCGTTTGTATGCATTAGGCCTCGTTGCACCCGCCGTGCAGGTCAAAGGCAGTCGTAGGATTACAGCGGAGTTTGGCGCGTACGACCCAGGGCAGACCATTGATACAATGGGCAGGACCGCTCGGTTGGAGGTCAAGGACCCCTTTGGCAACACGATCTTGACAGATGTCGATCTACTCGACGCATCCTTAGGGACAGATCGGTATGGTCGTCCAGCAGTAGACATTCAGTTTGACAAGGAAGGCGCTGAAAAGTGGGCTCAGCTAACCACACAGTTCAGTGGTCAGACGTTCCAGGTTTCGTTGGACGGTGATAACCTATCAGAGATTACGATCAATGATCCAATTCTGGACGGCTCCAGCAAGATAACGGGGCACTTCACCCATGAAGAAGCCCGGCATCTTGTTGTATTACTGCAGGAAGGTTCTCTGCCTGTCGCTATGGACATCATGGAGATCCGTACAGGGGAAGTTGGTTATGTCAGGACCGTATCGCCTGCATTCGACAAACCTGCTGGGCTAGGCGAACCACGCCAAGAGACAATACACAATGCCAATGGTGTCGCCTTCCGTATGCGCCAAGCGCCGGCAGCAACGTTTCCTACAGGAATCGATGATTCGGATATGTCCGCCGTGGGGTTGCCCTTTTGGATTGCCGAGACCCCGGTTACGTATGAGCTGTGGTACAAGGTCAAAGACTGGGCATTGCACAATGGGTATTCCTTTGCGAATGCTGGTCGGGAGGGAGGGCATGGACACACGGGTGACCCCCCTACTTCGACGCGTGAGGAGCCTGTAACAATGGTCAGTTGGCGAGACGCCATGGTCTGGACCAATGCTTTGTCTGAGATGTTAAATTATGATCCCGTGTATACGCATCAAGGGAGGGTCATAAAGGATTCAACCGATGCCAATACCTGCGATCTTGCCATACAGGAGAACGCGAACGGGTTCCGACTTCCAACTAGCAATGAGTGGGAACTGGCTGCAAGGTACAGAGGAAACGATAGTTCCGACCGAGCATTGTTCAAAGGGGGAATATATTGGACACCTGGAAGCCATGCGAGCGGAGCGACAGCGAATATTAACGATGCCGCAGCAACTCAGCAAGTAGCGTGGCATGAAGGCTCCAGCGCGGTTAGTACGCAGGATGTCGGGTTAATGGGTGCGAACCATCTTGGTCTATACGATATGTCGGGGAATGTCTGGGAGTGGTGTTCAACGCAGAGTGAACCCCACAGGGTGCTCCGGGGTGGCAGCTGGTTCGGCCGCGTTAGCTTCCTGCAAATCGGCCGCGAAGACAGTGCGCTCCCCGGCCTTGCCCTCAACTTCCTGGGTTTCCGACTAGCGAGGGCTTATGGAGATGATATGACTGTACCTACCGAATTGCGGGCTGAGAACGATCACGCCTGGCTATCGGTAAGCCAAGGGCAGCTCACCTTCGATCTGGAGGGAGACGACAACGAGGATAGTCCTTTCTTTAGTCGGTCCATTCATCTGCCGCCGGGGAAGTCCGGTGTTACCATCGGGCGCGGTTACGACATGGGGCAGCGTACTCGCCAGGAGGTTCTCGGAGACTTGACTGCGGCAGGAGTGCCTCGCGAACAGGCCGAGAAACTCGCGGAGGCGGCTGACCTTAGTGGCAACGATGTACAGGTCTTCTACAACGCCAATCGGAATGAGCCGTGGGCCACGATCACGCGCGAACAGCAGTGGGCACTGTTTGAGAACACATATCCCCAATATGTGCGTCAGACGCGACAGGCCATAGACCAGGCTAGGTCATGGGGCATTCGTTTCCCTGACGGTACAGTGAAGATGCAGCCAGCTGTTCGTAGATTCGACGATCTCCCGCCTGCAGTGCAGGCTGTAGCGGTGGATATGCTCTATAACGTAGGCGCTGGCGAGTTCATAGGAAGCAACTGGGGCGGTATCTTCCAAATGGAGACCTTTTCGGAAATGGCCGATTACATCGAAGGCGCGATGGAAGGAGAGATAGTGAATGCCGATGGCAGCGCCAAAGGTTGGCGGGCTGACACCGTGTTGGCGGAATGGCGCCAACTGGTCCCCCATCGAGCTCAAGTCATTGTTGCAGAGCTTCGAAATGTTGATCCTGACCGCCGGCGGGTAACGGTAACGGAGTCGGAGATCGACTCTGCCCTCCAGTGGGCTCGGGGCTTTCTGGGAAGCGATGATACCCGTTACAACGAATGGTGCCTGCGATTTGTGCAAGATGCCTATGAAGAGGGAGCAAACGTCCCGCTCAAGCGATACAGTTATGCAGCTCTTGCTTCTGAAAGAATGGAAGCTGCAGCCAATGTTGATCGACCCATCCCCCGTGGAGCCTTGGTATTCTACGACTGGTGGGGGCACATTGAAGCCAGCCCTGAGTACAGGAATTGGGGTCATGTAGGGCTTTCTTTGGATGGAGAGGCGATGGTCCATGCCTACGGTTCTGTCCGGGAGGAGGACATTCATGGCAGCCATGTGGATCAGCGAGGATGGACCTATACTGGCTGGGCCTGGCCTGAGGTAGGGACACGTGCGCCGGAACCGGTGTCGCCCGGAGAGCGCTCTCTGCCGGCCGCCGTAATCGAAACACGAACCCCCGCTTTGGTCTGGAAAGGTGTGGAGAGCGCAGAGTATTACCGTGTAGCCGTTAGCCGAGAGCCCTATGAAACTGCCAATCTTGTCCATTTCGAGGAAGCCGTTAGCACAACAACATGGGAAATACCAGACGACGTACTGTCCGTGGCCACGAAGTATCGTTGGAACGTACAAGCCGTCCTGCGAGACGGTACACGGACTCCTTGGTCAGACCGACTGTATTTTGCGGTGGCTGATTCGGTCATAGAAGAGAGCGTCCTAGACGAGGATGCGGGAATGGCGAGAGTCGGTGAACAAACCAGCCACAGCGCTGACGGCGTGGGTTTCTACATGCGCCAAGCCCCTGCAGCGACGTTTCCTACAGGAACAGATGATAGCGGTGAAGCTACCGTAGACACACCGTTTTGGATTGCCGAGACGCAAGTGACCTATGAGCTGTGGTGGACTGTACGCCAGTGGGCGTTGGATAATGGGTATACGTTTGCGAATGAAGGAATGGAGGGGTCGACAATAGGTGGAGGTGATCACCCAAACTACAACAACATTGGAAATCCACCCACATCGAAGAGGACCGAACCGGTAACAATGGTCAGCTGGAGAGATAGTATCGTGTGGACAAATGCGTTATCCGAGATGTTGGGATATGCTCCAGTGTATACGTACCAAGGAAACGTGATCAGGGATTCCACTAACGAAACAGCCTGCGATAACGCTACCCAAGAGAACACAAACGGCTTCCGGTTGCCCACCAGCGATGAGTGGGAGCTAGCAGCAAGGTACAAGGGTAACGACAGCTCTCATGGAGCGATTTCCAGAGGAGGATTGTACTGGACACCGGGAAGCTATGCCAGTGGAGCAAGTGCGGATTATAATAATGCAACTGCAACGCAGGCAGTGGCGTGGTATGGTGCATTGGACGGTAGCGGGAATACTGATGAGACACAGAATGTAGGAGTAAAGCGAGCCAATGGTCTTGGTGTGTACGATATGAGTGGGAACGTCTGGGAGTGGTGCTTTGATCATCCAAGCTCGAGCGGGTTCGTCCGGGTGCTCCGTGGCGGCAGCTGGAACGTCGACGCCTACTTCCTGCAAGTGGGCCTCGTCTACGGCTACAACCCGGTCAACTTCTTCGACTACGGGCTCCGCCTTGCAAGGATTGTGGATGACAAAACACAGCAATATACGCTGACAGTGGAAAGCACTGGTCAGGGGACTGTCTCCCCCGAGGAAGGAGAACAAGAATACTCCAGTGGCACGGCAGTAGATCTCACGGCCACACCAAGCACGGACTGGACGTTCAGCCACTGGGAAGGTCCGGTAACTGATCCGCATGCGGTGTCAACGACGTTGTTTATGGACGGTAATCACGTGGTTATTGCGGTATTCCAGGAGGTGCCCGATCATGGGCCAGCCGGGGAAAAAACCCGCCACCAAGCGGGGTACGAAAATTTTAACATGCGCTTAGCGCCAGCAGCGACGTTTCCCACAGGAGTGGACGACGATGGAGAAGCTACTGTGGACACACCGTTCTGGATCGGCGAAACACAGGTAACGTATGCGCTGTGGTATTCAGTACGGCAGTGGGCGCTGGAGAACGGATACCGGTTTGCGAATGAAGGAACGGAAGGTGGTCCCCGCCGCCAGGATGGTATTGGAAGTCCCCCTACATCAAGACAGAACGAGCCAGTAACGATGGTCAATTGGCGGGACAGCATTGTCTGGACGAATGCCTTATCGGAAATGATGGACCTTGATCCAGTATACACTTACGAAGGCAACGTCATCCGGGACGCAACCAGTCGCATAGCCTGCGTTAACGCTACCCAAGAGAACAACAACGGTTTCCGGCTGCCCACAAGCAATGAGTGGGAATTAGCAGCTAGGTACAAAGGCGACGACAGCTCTCATGGAGCGATTTCCAGAGGAGGTTTATGGTGGACGCCGGGGTACTATGCGAGCGGAGCAACTGGGCCGGCTTGGGAAGAAACCGATGAAGCCGCGACCCAGGCAGTGGCTTGGTACGATGCGAACAGCGAAGGTACCACAAAGGATGTAGGATTGTTGCAAGCCAATGGTCTTGGTGTGTACGACATGAGCGGCAATGTCCGGGAATGGACGTCTACGCAAACCGGCTCTCGCCAGGTCCGCCAGGTGTTGCGCGGCGGCGACTCGCTTTTCCGTGCCGAGTTACTCCAGGTAGGCCGCGTAGGCAGCAGCTACCAAGACGGCGTCGCTCGGACAACCGGGATTCGCTTGGCGAGGACGGTGTTTGAGAAGGACGATTCTGATGACAAAACACAGCAATATTCGCTGACGGTGGAAACTACTGGTCAGGGAACTGTCTACCCCGAGGAAGGAGAACAAGAATACGCCAGTGGCACGGTAGTACATCTCACGGCCACACCAAGCACGCACTGGACGTTCGGCCACTGGGAAGGTCCTGTGGCCGATCCCCATGCCGAATCAACGACGGTGACGATGGATGATGACCACACGGTGACGACAGTGTTCGAGGAAAAGACAGTTGGACCAGGACCTGGTGACCCCGGTGAGCAAGCCCGCCACAGCGCTGATGGTGTAGCGTTCAATATGCGCCTAGCGCCTGCAGCGACGTTTCCCACAGGAATGGACGACGATGGAGAGGCTACTGTGGATGCACCGTTTTGGATCGCGGAAACGCAAGTGACGTATGAGCTGTGGTACACGGTACGACAGTGGGCGTTGGAGAATGGGTATGCGTTTGAAAATGCCGGGATGGAAGGTTCAACAACCGGCGGAGGTTCTTATCCAAACTTCAACAACATCGGGAATCCGCCTACCTCGAAGAAGAATGAGCCTGTAACGATGGTTAGCTGGAGAGACAGTATTGTGTGGACGAATGCGTTATCCGAGATGTTAGGATATGATCCAGTGTATACGTACCAAGGAAACGTGATCAGGGATTCCACTAACGAAACAGCCTGTGATAGTGCTACGCAAGCGAACACCAACGGCTTCCGACTGCCGATCAGCAATGAGTGGGAGTTGGCTGCACGATACAAGGGCAACAACAGCTCTCATGGTGCGATTTCAAGAGGTGGACTGTACTGGACACCAGGCAACTATGCCAGTGGGGCGACAGCGGATTACACGAATGCTACTGCAACGCAGGAAGTGGCTTGGTGTAGGGAAAACAGCGATGTAGATGGTAGTGGAAGAAAAACCCAGGATGTAGGCCTAAAACGAGCCAACGGCCTAGGTGTGTACGATATGTCTGGGAACGTATGGGAGTGGTGCTCTGATAGAAGCGGGTCCCTCCGGGTGAACCGTGGCGGTTGCTACTTCTACAGCGCCGACATCCTGCTAGTGGGCCTCGTCAACAGTCTCTCACCGGACTACGTCACCGGCAGCTTCGGGCTTCGCCTTGCAAGGACGCATTTTTAGATTTTTGGTTTGTTACTTTGTTACTTTGTGCAGGTTGTGATCTTGCACTTGGGGTTTATGGGTGTAGGTCTTTCGTCCCCTCCGTCCCTGCGATAGCAAAGGGAAACGGAGGGGACGATCAAGGCTTGTTTGCCAAAAACTGCTGTTGACCAAGAGGGAGGTGGTGTATGAGTTGACGAAGCGAGAAACCAGATGATGCTGGTCGTCGGTACCATCCGTAGGAGTTCCGGCTAAGAAACCAAACAAGGGGGTCTCAGAATGCGGCGTTATCTTGAAACGAGCGGGCTCGCTATGCGTATGCTGTTGTGGAGTCTATTACTCTTGATGATGTTAGGGGCAGGACAGGTCTGGGCGGGCACAAACGATGTGGAAAGACGTATCGAGAGGCTTGAGGATCTAGTGGCTGAACTGACGGCAGAGGTTGCCGATCAGAATCGATCCGTACAGGCGCAGCTTCGTGGTATCAATCGAGATTTGGAAGATGTCTTGGAGCTCATAGCAGGCAACAAGACATGGATAGAGTCTCTCATCCACCAAAAGAACTGGACGTTGACGGAGTTAATGGCCACTCTGATGACGCAGCAAGAGGTGCTGGATACAGTCTATGATACCCTGGAGTCGTCGCTGATGGAGCTAGATACTGAACCTGCTGTGGTGGAAGCACCAACGAGAGTCGTGGATGAGCAGGCATTGACGCCGTTGTCTCTGTGGAGTTTGGAGGGACAGCCGTATCGAAAGACCGGTGACGTGGACAACTACTCTTTGAATACCAGGGAATCCGCGACCGTTGGCGGAGTGACTTATGAGGATGTCATAAGAGTGCACTCAGTGAATAATCGTAGAAGTATCACATACTGGTTCAATCTGGACGTGGGACGCGAACGACTTAAAGGAAAAGCAGCCATTGAAGACGTGGGTGAGTCTGAGGTACAGCTCTCCGCCTACGACTCCGGCGAGGAGGTTTTTAGCCAGACGTTCTATCCAGGCGCCTTGCCGCAAGCTTTTGACTTTGATATCAGTGGCATTTCAATTCTTCAACTCAAATTTGAGAGTGGATACGCGGGAGGAGCGAGACTAGTGTTGATGAGTCCGTGATTGATCGGCAAAAACTGGTAGACAAGTTAGCAAACTGCTCATTGCAGGCGCTTTCGAGCCTACCACTTTTTGCCACAGGGACTGTCCTTCAGGAAAATGATGCCAATTTTTACGTTGGGATTAACCTCCTGCCCACGTACAAGACTCCACAACAGCCCAGAGACCTCGGTTTCTGGGCCCGATGTTTTCCATGCAACGGGCGTCCGCACAAGACCTGTGCTAGTGATAGACAGCATTGGCGAATCCGCCAATGGTCATGGTACTTGTAGAGTGTGCGGGAGTTACCCACAGCCAGGCCGGGGTTCGTTGTACTGTACACATGTTTCCACATGCGGTGCAGTTCGTCGTATCGATAGCGGCCGGTGCGGGTTGGGATGGACTAAGGAGATAGTGGAACAACTTGGGTAACAAGCGACTGTACAAAAGTATCCAAGCTATGTGCAGAAGAATGCTCGTGGAAACCGATGTATGCTGATTTCCTAAACACGCGTATGGCATGCCGACCCTATCCGTTGTCGGTATCGGTAACATGGCAAACCCCGCTCCATCACATGGGTGGGGTTTCTGGGTCTATGGCCAAAATCTTCTTTTCGATTTCCCGCTGCCGCTCCAGCCCCAGATGCTGGTACACAGACTTCAACGTGTCCACGCTGTGCCCGAGCCGTTTGGCTGCATAAAGATCAGGAACTTCGTTGTCGTAGAGCCACGTGGCGTGGTAATGCCGGAGATCGTGGAATGTGTATTTCGGCAATTGATGCCGCTCGACAAACCGGGTGTAGTTGGTGGTGAGGGAGTCCGGCCGACCTTCGAAGAGCCGCCGGTCCTTCTCCGGGGACTTGATGTCGACAACCTTGCCAGCACTCCGTTTCTTGATGAGGTTTTGGATCAACTGCAGGAGATACCTGGGAATGATTTCTACACGATAGCCGTTATCGCTCTTGGGGGTTTTGAGACGCACTTCCTTGCCGTCCATGCTGACGGCCTCGTCCACGCGGATGGTGCCCGCCTCGAAATCGAAGTCGTCTGGCTTCAGTGCTAGCACTTCACCTCGCCGCAGCCCGCACCAGCCTGCCAACAGGATCTTGATCTCCATCTCCGTGCCCTTGGAGGCATCCCATATCTCTTGGAATTCTTCTCGGCTGGGTGCTTTAGACTTGGGTTTGTTGGCTTTGGGTAGGGGGACGTCTTTCGTCGGGGCCGCGTCTTTCAAGAACTCGCGGAGAATGCGTTTGAGTGCGCCCATAATGCGCCGCACCGAGCTTGCCTCAAGCCCTTGCTCCAGTAGGCCGGCTTTGAATTTCTTTATGTGCATTTCATCGATCTGCTCTAATTTCAACTTGCCGAAGAATGGTTTGTAGTGGTTCTTTAGGTAGGAGCGGTATAAGCTGATGGTGCCGGGGGCGTACTCGTGTTTGTACAGGTTCAAAAAGTGTTCGGCAGCGGCGACGAAGCGAATCGATGCAACGTTCATCAACTCTCCTTCTTCGATTTCCCGCTCCATCTCGCGTGCGGCCTTCTTCACTTCCTTCAAACTCCGGCGGGTTACAGAACGAATGACCTGCTTTCCCATATCGTCTCTGCCCACATACACTCTGGCTCGGTAGAATCCGTTGTCGAGCTTCTTAATGCTGGCTATGGTTTTCGCCTCCTTTGCCGTTCCTTGTTCCAGGTTTCCGAGTGCCCAGCATGAGAATCTGGCCACTGGCTGGTACGAAGTCGAATAGCAAGGCCCTGTCACGGGTAGGGCCTCTTTCTCGTTCAAACCCTCGATTGAAACAGAATCGCCTTGCCCAATACCCGAACGTTCTTGAAGTCCTGGTCGGTGAAGAACTTGGGCGGATAGGCATTGGTATCGGGCTTTAAGACGACGTCTCCATTGTTGCGGTAGAACCGCTTCAGAGTCACTTCCTCATCGATCAGCATCGCCGCAATCTCCCCGTTTGCTAAGCACGCTTGTTGCCGAACGAAGACCAAGGCAATACCACTTCTCAGGGAATTTTTCCAGCCAAGAATGGTATCTTTGCCATCGCAGCCACACTGTTCATAGACTGTACCTGTTGATGGTGATCCGGCCGCCTTGGGCAAAGCGCCCTTTGCTAAGGGTGATGACGCTGGCGGCATGGAGTGAGGGATGGTGTGCAGCCTATGGGGAAGTTGTAGAAGGGAAAAGGGTGAACCAGTAGAGCGCTGACGAAAACACTGGATCAAGCTCGGACAGATTGTGTTTTTTGTGTTGAGGATCCCGATTGACCGGAAGTGAGGACAGTGAGTGACAGAGTTGCCGATGACAATGTCGGACATGTACTCGGTGTTGATGGGCCTGACGAGCGTTGCTTTGTCCTAAACTGCGGACCAACCAAGGGAAAGTTACGGCACTCCTTATCATGGGCTGCCGCTGCAGAATTTGGATACTGCTTTAGTGACCGGCCGGTGTATCAGCACCGATCGTCATATGAGCGGCTCGATACGGGTTGTGCCGAGGTGCTATATACGTGGGCAGACAGCCGGAATCGCCGTTGGGTTAGCCGCTATGAACAGTACATCACCACGGGACTCGGATGTTAAGGTGCTGCAGCAAAAGTTGAAGCAGCTAGGCGCGTATCTGCCCAATTGTTAGTGAGAAATTTTTGGTAGTGAGCTTTTTCGGTTTGGATTCGATATCTATCGCAACGGATGAAGCGTCTTCAGCTCGTGATGAACTGTGGCGGTATTGGGTTGGGTACTCGTCATGGGATCGGCAAGTCACAGCGGGAGGTCGTGAGCCTGGGCCTGCGGGTAGTGTCCATCTCCAATCATTGGGTTTGGTCCTTCAGCCCTGCAATTTTAGGATTCGGCAGTGTTGCCGGGGCAGCAGTCTGCGCCTTCCCGACTCCATGCGCGGGATCGTAGTTGAAGGAATGATGGCGTGGTGTTGCGAACGTATGTTAGCAGGGCAAAACCCGATCTGTCGGCTAGTCATCACGAGCAGATGGTTTTGGGTGCGGGTCAGTGAGCATTTTCGAAGGTGGGAAGTATGATGAAGGCTTCTGTGACAATCAATGACGTGGCTCGTGCCGCTGGAGTGTCGAAACGAACGGTCACAAGGGTGTTGAACGACGAACATGATGTCAAAGAAAAGACTCGTCGGCGAGTACGGCAAGTCATAACTGAGCTCCGCTATGTTCCCAACTCCTTGGCGCAGCGCTTGGCCATGGGCCACTCAGAGATTGTCGGGGTATATGCCTATGAAGAGAGCTTTCCGCGCGAACGGCATGCAGTTCTATGAACATGGACACCGGCGCATCGCTTACATCGGTTCAAAGACTAGAGAGGCAGAAGCGGATAAGTTTGCCGGCTACGAGAAGGCACTGTTGGACGCGGGGCTCGAACTTTTCAATGTGAATCCCGAAGCCAGCGATGTTGACCCGGATCGCATGCCTGAACTGCTGGCGGATTACCTTGTAGATCAAAGAATCACGGCCTTCTTTCTGCCCATATCGGTTCACCTCCGGCCGCTGCAGTTGAGTCTGCGGAAGCGCGGCCTTGCCATACCAGAGGATTTGTCTTTCGTAGGATTTGATACTGCGGAACTGATGATAGCCGACCAGCCGGTTAATCACGTGGCTATGCCGAAGGTTTCCATGGGTGAACGGGCTGCCGAGGAACTGGTGAAGATGATCCGTGGCGAACAGGCGGAGGAAGAAGTTCAATGCCTGCTGCCGTGTGAGTATGTTCGCGGTGGTACTGTGCGTCAAATTGAATAGGCAGCATTAAGGTGCAAGAGTTTTGGTATGTGCGGCCCCCATAGTGCAATGGGTCCACACACGATTGGTCTGAAACCGCTGCTGGTGACCCAACCGTCGAATGCTAATACCCTAAAGATTGGAGAACGATGCCATGCAGTCTTATAGCTATTGTGACGATGTCTTCACATTTTCCGGAGCAGTATCGGTTGAGCTCACAGAGCATTGGGCAGCCCCATGGAGAATCCCCGTAAGTCAATCGGAACTATATCCATACCTCGTAGACGACGTGGCCAAAGCCTGCTCTGGCGTACGTGTTACATTCATAACGAACAGTAAGCACGTCGTCTTGGATATCGAACCTTACGATGAATCCATGTGTTTCGATCTTCTTGTTGACGGTAAGTTGCGGGAGACCGTGCAAACGCCGGCCAACGCGAATCGAGTTGAATTTCAACCATTGGATGGAGACACACACTCTCTGGAGATTTGGTTGGATCCGCGCCATCCCTTAAGACTGCGCAAGATTTCGCTGGATCAAGGCGCGCAGATTAGGAAGGTCCAGGACAATAGACGGCGGTGGATTCATTATGGCAGTTCCATCAGTCATGCAAAGGCTGCTCGAACGCCTTCGCAAACATGGCCTGCCTTGGTCGCTCAAAGGGCTGGATTACAGCTGACAAACTTAGGCTTTGGGGGCAACTGTGTACTCGAGCCAATGATCGGTCGTCTGATTCGGGACTTACCAGCCGAGCTTATATCTTTGAAACTCGGAATCAACGTGTACAGAGGTTTCTTGACGAGGCGCACATTTGCTCCAAATGCCATTGGCTTAATCGCTCTGATTCGGGAGAAACATCCACACACTCCACTTGCAATCATTTCTCCCTTATATTCGCCCGAGCGAGAAACAGTCTCTATTACGCCTGACAGCTTGTGTTTAGTTGAGATGCGCCAAGCTTTGGCGGATATCGTATCCTCGTTTAAAAAATATGGTGATACCAATATTCATTATGTTGATGGATTGTCGATCTTTGGGCCAGCTCAGGTCGGATATCTTCCTGACAAACTTCATCCCGATGCCGAAGGCCAATTCCCATTGGCGGATAACGTCATGCACCACGTGATCGCCAAGCTGCAGGGGAAACACTAAGATGCGTTCTTTGCAGGCAAGTGCGCGAACATTAACGTTATGCCAAAAGGTTGCGCTCAAACAAGAGCTAGTTCACCCCGTTCCTCCAACGCTTTCAACCCCGGCTGCACTTGATGGAGCGGTGAACGATCGCACGTGTATGGCAGGGTCCACTCAGGGTTGCCGTTGTCCCGAGCAAGACGTAGGAGTTACGTGAATGCATGTGTCTCGTATTGACGCTATCCCAGACGCTAAGTGCCAACGTTTTGTCAGGGCGGAAGTGACTATCGTCAGATGAATCAAAGGCAGAGGCCGCCAACTGCAAAGGAGTAGTTGTTTTGAGCAAGAGACCGAACATGTTGTTCCTCATGAGTGACGAACATCGAGCTGACGTTACCGGCTATGAAGGAAACCCGGTCATTCGGACACCTGTTCTGGATGGTTTGGCGCAGTACGGGGAGGTATTTTCAAATGCCTATACACCTTCGCCGATTTGCATTCCTGGACGGCAAAGTCTGGCAACCGGGCAATTTCCATTGCACTGCAATGGCCAACGATATGGTGAAGATCTGGCGCCAGGATATATGATCTTTGCTCGACGTTTTTCCCAATATGCTTAAAACACGGTGGCGTGTGGAAAACTGCACCATACTGGTGCAGATCAGATGCAGGGGTGGACACGCCGTTTGGCTGGCGATCTGCATGTTAGTCCCGACTTCATTGAGGGTAGAGTTGAAACGGAGTTTAATCTTTATAAAGAGGACACCCAGCAGTTTTCGCAGTGCTTTGGTGATAGCTTGCTCATCGAAATCCGGGAATGGGTTTAAAGCCTGCTGTCACTTGCCAGCCGACGTAGCAACATCAGCTTCCAGACGGGCGCCGTTTAGGTGAATGGAGTGTTTGTTGTCGAACAACGGCACCGACAACGAACGAAGTGTCGCCTAGGGTCACGGTATCCCAGATTGTCGTGACGCGGGAACACTGCTTTTATTAAAGATCTGCCAGATTGCGTTCCTTGACGTTGAGGCCCTCTCCTTTGCATGCCGAATATTTGGGTTTTGACCCATAGCTCTTCCTGCAGGTCGAACGACAGCATGTCGACAGAAGGTCACCGAGACGGTTCGGCGCTGCCTGTCATCAAACAAAAGGATAGCTCGCGGCATAGTTCGGCATCTTGACCGTTGGCAGACCGGACTGGGATTACATCCATGTGAGGTGTTTCAGTGTGATACGAGACGGGTTGGTTTCTATGGAAGGCAGCTATGACGTAGTTGTCATAGGCGGCGGTACAGCGGGAGTTGTGGCAGCGATACAAGCGGGCAGAGCTAATGCCAAGACGTTACTGGTTGAAAAAAACGAAACCTTGGGTGGGACGATTACTAACGGGAGAGTGAACTATCCAGGTTTATTCCATGCTTGGACTCATCAGGTCGTAAAGGGTATTGGTTGGGAGTTGGTGGTCAAGTGTGTTGAGGAGAGCGGGTCGTCTCTACCTGATTTCGCCAAGCAGAAAGCAGAGGAGCACTGGCGAGAGCAGGTACGGATCAATCCGTTCATTTTTGCCGCTCTTTGTGATGAAGCGCTTGTTGACGCCGAAGTCACTCCGCTGTTCTCGGCAATGGTTGCGGAGATTGAGGTAAGGGGTGACCATATACGCATTAAGGTCTGTACAAAAGACGGACTCAAGGCCGTTCGGACCAAGATACTCGTGGACTGCACCGGAGACGCTGATGCGGTGAGGATGGCCGGCTACGGCGTTCTGCGATCTCCCATACCCCAGCCTGCATCGCATCTATTCAGCATTTCTGGATACGAAGTGAGCAGAGCGGACATTCAGCGGATAAGGCAGGCGTTTGAAGCCGAGGCGAAGACAGCGGAACTGGAGTATTCTGATCTGGGATGGAGCAACACGCAGTTTGCAGAACACTATTTGGAAAACACGGGAACCAAGACAAATCACATTCATCTAGGTGAGACACACGCTGAGTCCAGCGAAGGAAGAACGGTTCTGGCAATGGAAGGGCGAAGGTCGATACTCAGGCTCTATCGTTTTCTGCGAAAGCAGCCAGGCATGGAGAACTTGCAGATTGATGATATTGCCCCGGAATGCGGCATGCGGGAGACCGTGAGGATTCAGGGTAAGGAAACGATTACCGTGGATGACTATGTGACTGGTAGGCGTTGGGAAGATGCTGTGTGCTATTCTTTCTATCCCGTTGACATGCATGGAGCCGAAGGTGTTAGCAAGACATACCTGGACGAGGGTGTCGTGGCGTCCATTCCTAGAGGGGCGCTGCTGCCTGTCAACAGTACAAATGTGATCGTTGCTAGGCGTTGTGTATCCAGTGACCAGTTGGCGAATTCGGCCCTCAGAACGCAGGCTAGCTGTATGGCCATGGGACAGGCGGCTGGTGCCATGGCGGCTTTAAGTGCTTTGTCCAACGTTGAAGTCAGTAACCTCGCGATGGCAGGTATTCGATCCCTGCTTAGAGAACACGATGCAATTGTTCCGAACCATCCGCACGCTGCAAGTCCTCAGCGGTGATGCCTTCGCCATAGGGAAAGGCAGTGGCTGAGTAAGCAAAAGCAGGCATTTCCTGTCGCCTAGGGGCAGGCCCGTCAAGACCCCTCGCAACGCAGGTCTTTGTGATCTGTATTTAGCCAGCGAGAGACTCGCCTCA
>PUOC01000031.1 GCA_003551965.1 Clostridiales bacterium
AGCGCTTCGATCACGGCACGGCGGCCCTCAACTTGACTCATGGGGTCTCACTACGATCGCATCGAACTCGTCCATAATAACCGGAGCTTCCTTGCGGGCCAGTGCAAAGATGGCCTGGGCAAACTGCTGGATCTCCCATTGGGCGTGGCGGTCCAGCCTCAGCATCAGAAAGTTCATCAGCGAACTTCCGTTCACGGTCCAGAAGAAGCGCGTATAGGTTCCCAAAGGCAGTACACTGCGGGCTTGTTCTTTGCGCATGCCGCTTTCCACCAACGTCTCATAGGCGTCAAAAGCTTTTTCCTGCTGGTCTACCCACAGCTGTCGCTGCTCCTCATGGAGAGAATCCGGAATATAGTACTCCCGCAGGGCCGTACAGTACCGCAGTGACTCCTCATTGTATGATGCCATGCGGTGCCGGAACCACTGCCGGGCCACAAAGAGCGGTGTCTTGACATCATAGGTAAAGACCGCAGCTTCAAACGGTGATTTATGTCCCTGGCGCAGCAGATGGCGGATCAACTTGCGATCAGCGTCCTCACCACTGCTTTCGCTGCGCCAGCAGCGGCGGGCATTGCGAATGACCGCGGCATCGCCCCCCATGCTCTCCAACAGCTGCACATAACCGCTGTTCAGTACTGCAACCACGCTTATACATCCCCTTTTTTCGTTGGTTTCACCTGCCCGAGCAGATAGAGAAGCCGCTCTTCCTGCCCCGCAAGAAACAGATATCCGATCAATGCCTCAAAACCGGTGCTCTGACGATAGGATACCATATCGGTGCTGCGGGGGACAGTGCTTTTCGCATTTCGCCCTCTCCGGACTACGGCGGCCTCTTCTTCGGTGAGCAGCGGCTGCCATTGGCTGAGGATCTCGCTTTGGGCGTCTGCCCGCACATATTCCACAACGGACTTGTGCAATGTTTGCACCCGTCCCCCTGCAGCCACCAACTGCATACGGACGTAGAGTTCGAAAACGGCATCCCCGACATAGGCCAGGGCCAAAGGTGAAAGGGTCCTTAGATCGATAGATGGCACCTGCTGCAGCCACTTTTCCATGCTACTCCACCTTCCAGCGAGTGCCGTCCGGGGTGTCCTCAAGGACGATTCCGGCATCCTGCAGTTCACTGCGGATTTGGTCCGCCAGTTCAAAGTTTTTCTCTTGGCGCAGGCGCTGCCGGACATCAAGAATTAAGCGCATGGCCGCATCCATATATCCATCCTTCGGTGCTTCCGATTCAGTATCGTGCCACTGCACCACTCCGAGCACATCACTGCCCAACTCGGTAAAGGACTGCAGAGCAAGGCTTTGGGCATAGCGGTTCTCTGCACTTGCAGCCGCCTGCTCCATATAGGAACGGACCACCTTCATGAGGTCAAAAAGGACGGCGATGGCCAGGGCCGTGTTGAAGTCATCGCACATGGCATCATCAAACCGGCGGCGGTGTTCCGCGATATCTTCCTTCAGCTGCTGCTCAGCACCGCTTAAAGGGCACGGGACAGGCAGCTCTTCACCGACGCTGCTTCGCAGTTCCCTAACAAACTGGTTCAGCCTCTGCCAACCCCGCCGTACTTCATCGAGCTTTTCGTCGTGGAACTCCAGTTCCGAGCGGTAATGGGCAGATAGGACATAGAACCGCAGCAGTTCCTTGGGATAATGCTGCAGGGCCTCCTTAATGGTCAGGAAATGGCCCGTGGACTTGGACATCTTCTCTTCCTTCAGATTGAGCATGCCCGAGTGCAGCCAATACCGGGCTCCCGGAGAACCGGTAGCACCTTTACTTTGGGCAATTTCGTTTTCATGATGGGGAAAGATCAAGTCTGTGCCCCCGCCGTGGAAATCGAAATTTTCCCCCAAGTATTTCCTGGCCATGGCAGAGCATTCGATGTGCCAGCCCGGCCGCCCAGGGCCAAAGGGGCTGTCCCAACTCGGCTCATCGGGCTTGGCCGCTTTCCAAAGGGCAAAATCCATGGCGCTGCGCTTATTGGGATCGACTTCAAAGCGCGTGCCGGACTGCAGTTCTTCCAGGCGCTGGTTGGACAAACGTCCATATTCGGAGAAGCTGGCCACAGCAAAGAAGACCGAGCCCTCGGCCTCATAGGCATGGCCCTGCTCCACTAAGGTTTCAATCATGTCGATGATGACATCCATTTCTTCACTGACACGGGGATAGACATCGGCGCGTTCAATGCCCAGCGCGTCCATGCTCTCCAGATAATCCTGGGAATAATAGGCGGAAAGCTCCAGTGCATCGACACCGCGTTCCTGGGCTTTGGCGATAATTTTGTCATCCACGTCTGTGAAGTTCTGCACATGCAGCACCTGATAATTCCACCGGCGCAGGTAGCGCTTGATCACATCCCAGATCACGCTGGGCCGGGCATGTCCTAGATGCGTTTCCGAGTACGGTGTTACACCGCACACATAGATACCCACCTGCTGCGGCTCTTTAGGAACAAATGTCTGCTTGGTGCGGGTCAAGGTGTTATATACCTGAATAGCCACGCTCTTCACCTCGTTCTTTCTCTGCCTAACTGGACAACTGCCAGGGATTGCTTTCGCCGTACTGCCGGCCGTGTGGCTCTTTGTCGGCTTCTAAGGCTTCAATCTGCCGCTGCAGAGAAGAAACCTGTGCCTGGAGGCATTCCAGCTGCCGGGCTACGGGATCCGGCGCCTGGTGATGATTGAGATCGGAAACCCGCTGTCCGTTCTGCACTACAACCCGGCCCGGCACCCCCACAACCGTGGAATTTTCCGGCACACTGCGCAACACCACGGCTCCAGCTCCGATGCGGGCATTGCGGCCCACTGTAAAGGAACCCAAAACCTTCGCTCCGCAGGCCACCACAGCGCCTTCCTTCACCCGGGGGTGACGCTGCCCCTTCTCTTTTCCGGTGCCGCCCAAGGTAACTCCTTGGTACAAGGTGACATTATCTTCTATGACAGCTGTTTCACCGATCACTGTCCCCATGCCATGATCAATCAACACACCGGAACCGATGCGTGCTCCGGGATGGATTTCCACTCCCGTAAAAAACCTGGCCAGATGACTAACAAAGCGGGCGGCAGCAAACTGGCTTCTGCGGTAGAGGAAATGACTGACTCGGTGCAGCTGCAGGGCATGGAAACCCGGACATGCCAGTATCACTTCCCACACGCTGCGAACGGACGGATCCCGTTCCATTACGGCTTGCATATCGCGCCGCAGCTGTTTCCACATCTTTACTCACCTCACAAGAGTTGGGCCATACCCGTTCTGCGACCAATAAAAAACCACATCTCATCGACAGAGACGTGGCATACGCGGTTCCACCCTGTTTTCCGCTGCCCATAGGCAGCCAGCGGACACTTCAGCACGATAACGGATGCGGCCGTCCCAGCCTAGGATGCTCTTCAGCGGGGCAGATCCGAGGTGCACTTCTCCACGGCGCCGTACCAAGGTGCTCGCAGCCTCTGGCACCTATTCTCTGCGGCCGGCCGACGTGGATACTTTCCTCATCATATCTTTGTTTTTAATGGCTATCGCAGTTGGTAAAGCTTACCCATAGTATAAGAAAAAGCTTCTGCCCTGTCAACGCCGCCGGCGTTAAATTTCCCGGCACCGGCCGGGTCAGACCTGCCCGTTTTTCAGGCTGACCACAGCATACGCCGCCATGCCCCGGCCCTCGCCCACGAAGCCCAACCCCTCCGTGGTGGTAGCCTTCACATTGATCCTCTCGACAGGCCGCCCCAGCGCTGCCGCGGTCTTTTCCTGCATGGCCGGGATATGCGGTGCTAACTTCGGCTCTTGCGCTGCAACGGTGATATCTGCATTTTCCACCTGCCAGCCCCGCTCTTTAATCCGCTGCACGGTTTGGCGAAGCAGATCCATGCTGCAGATTCCGGCATACTGCGGGTCTGTGTCGGGAAAATGGTGCCCGATATCTCCCAGGCCAGCGGCCCCCAAAAGGGCATCCATCAACGCATGCAAGGCGACATCAGCATCGGAATGGCCGGCCAGGCCGCGTTCGTATGGTATCTCCACTCCGCACAGGATCAGTGTCCGCCCCGCGGCCAAACGATGCACATCATAGCCAAAACCAACCACTGTCGCCCCGCTCCTTTCCTTGCCGGCGCCGAGCAGCGCCTCAGCCACCGGAATATCCTCCGGTGTGGTTACCTTGATGTTGCTGTAATCCCCTTCCATGATGGAAACCGGAGAGCCTGAGCGCTCCACCAGCGAGCAGTCGTCGGTGCCCTGCCAACCACTGCTGCGGGCTGTCTCATGGGCCTGTAGAATCAGGGGATAGGAAAAGAACTGCGGGGTCTGGATCAGCCAAAGATTGCTCCGTTCCGGCGTATCCACAATGGTTGTCCCCTCCACTACTTTAACCGTATCTTTCACCGGAACACCCACCCCCACTGCACCGCAGTGCTGGACGCGTTCGTACCCCTGCTGGATGGTTTCTGTTGCCACCAAGGGCCGGGCAGCATCATGGATGGCCACCCAAGCATAGTCTGCGTTTAACCTTCTGAGCCCCTCATACACTGATTCTTGGCGGGTTTCACCCCCAAGGGCTAAGGCCACGTCTTGGCAGCCGTATTGATCCAATAAAGAGCGTACTTCGCCGCGCTCGGCAGGCCGAACGACGACTAGAACTGTGCCCACAAAGGCCAGCCCGGTAAAGGCCCGGACTGTCCGAATCAGCACCGGCACCCCGCCCAAGGCAAGCAGTGCCTTGTTCTTTCCCGCCCCCATGCGCTGGCCCTGCCCGGCCGCGGGGATGATGACAGCAAGCTTGTTCAACGCCATCGTCTCCTCGTACATAGAATAGTCCGGCCCCAAGACCGGGACCGGACTCATACCTATAATGCCTTTTCCATCGCCTTTGGTTTCGCAAAAATCATCCGGCCCGCAGCGGTTTGCAGAACGCTCGTAACCATCACCCCGATGGTTTCACCGATATATCGCCGGCCCCCATCGACGACAATCATGGTACCGTCATCGAGGTAAGCCACTCCTTGGCCCTGCTCCTTGCCATCCTTGATAACGTGCACCTGCAGTTCCTCACCGGGAAGCACCACCGGTTTTACAGCATTGGCCAGTTCATTGATGTTGAGAACGGCCACACCCTGCAGCTCACAGACTTTGTTGAGATTGTAGTCATTGGTCACTACTTTTCCCGTCATATCCTTAGCCAAACGCACCAGCTTGGAATCTACCTCGCCTACATCATCATAGTCTCGGTCCAAAATCTGGACATTCACATACGGCTCCTTTTGGATCTTGTTGAGAACATCCAAGCCCCGTCGGCCTCGATTGCGCTTTAACACATCCGATGAATCCGCTATATGCTGCAGTTCTTCTAAGACAAAGCCAGGAACAACCACGTTCCCTTCCAGAAACCCGGATTTGGTGATATCGGCAATGCGGCCATCAATGATGACACTGGTATCAAGGATCTTGTGTATGGTTCCGTTATTTCCACGGGGAGCAGCGGGGACGGCTGCCGCGCCGGTGCGGAAAAAGATAGTAAGAAGTTCGTCTTTCTTTCGCATGCCTACTAAAAGACCTACATAGCCCATCAACAGCGTAATACCCAGGGGCAGGTACTCGCCCACCATCGGAATTTCGTTGGGAATGGGGATAGAGACAAGAATAGCAATGAACAAGCCAATGATTAACCCCACTGCACCGGAGATCACAGCAGCAGTCGGAGCCTTATTCAACGCAGACACCATCCGCCGAATATTCTTCTGGGCCCCTTCTACCAAGGCGGGGCCGAAAGCCAAACCAATGAGTGCACCGGCACCTGCAAAGGCAGCCATCGTATACTGCGGGTTGGCCATGTCCGCCATCCAGTCCTGCTCAAGGGCAAGACTAGAGCCTTTTAGGCCGATAAGTGCTCCTGCCAAGACACACAACAGTCGGCAAAATCTAATCAATTCCTGTTTCACCTCCTTGAACGATGATGTAGAAGTCCCCTAAAACTACCGCTGGCAGCACAAATCTGCATCGAATAAAACGCCGTATTCACCTCCTTGAAGAAGCCTGTATCATTCCATGCACCGAAGCAGCATCGCCTCCACCTGTTCTTCTGTGGTATCCTGGGCCAAAACCATTTCACTGATCAGGATTTGGCGCGCCACATCAAGCATCTTCCTCTCTCCCGTGGACAAACCTTTGCTCCGTTCTCGAATCGAAAGATTGCGTACCACCTCGGCCACGCAATAGACGTCGCCGCTCTTTATCTTGTCCATATTGGCGCGATAGCGCTGGTTCCAGTTGGTTGACATCCTCGTCTCTTCGCCTTCCAAAATCGACACCACGCGCCGAGCGCCTTCGTGATCAATGACATCACGAAGGCCCAGCTGTTTTTCGGAGGTGAGCGGAATCATGACTTTCATTCCGCCGATGGGCAGCCCCATAATATAGTATGCCTGTGTCTCGCCCAGCACTTCCCGTTCTTCAATGGCCTCAATCATGCCGGCACCATGCATGGGATAAACAACCTTATCCCCGATATTATACACGATAGAACCTCCATTCCACAATCTGCGCCTAACAGGTTCTTTATTAAATTTACCACTTTATGTTTGAAAAGTCAATCATTGCACTCTTTTCCGCAGTCTAGCTCTCGCGCGCTCTCCCGATCATGCAAGGTTGACAGGGCTTTTTTTCTAGACGTATAATAAGGGTAGCTTTTGGAGAGGATGTGTTTTCATGGATAATCAAAGAAAAGGCTGTAGCGAATTCCAAGAGGCCGTGGCCGGTTCGCTGCTGCGGCATCGAAGTATATTGGATGTTCTCTCCAAACTGCAGGAGACGAATGCCCGGGTTCACCGGGCGGTGATAAAGGCTGTAACGGAATGCGGTTGTGTCTCCGTGGATGCCGCCAAGCAAAGCCTGCCGGAAAACTGCACCTATACAGACCTACGAGAGCACTTCCATTCCCATCTTCGAGGAGATCTGTGTGACACTTGCACCGAAGTACTAGAACAGGAAATAGGCAACAACCTTTTCTATATCGCCGGCCTTTGCAGCACTTTGGGTCTTGATCTCAGCGAGGTATTGGAAAAAGAGGCCAAACGCCTTAGCACCCTAGGCATGTACCATTTGCGCTGAGATATAGGACCCTTGGTGACCCCCGGGAACGAAAGCATCTACGCCTGCTGTGGTAGATGCTTTTTCAATTACAAGTGACGGTCTAAGAGCACCTGCTCACGGAGGCGGCGGAGCCCTTCCTTGATGGCCCGGGCCCGGACTTCGCCAATTCCTTCCACTTCATCCAGCTCCTGAATGGAAGCATTGAGGATGTCGGGCAGGGAACCGAAACTGCGCACTAAATTTTCCACCACGGGCATGGGAAGGCGGGGAATTTTGGTCAATATCCGGTAGCCCTTCGGCGTCACAGCTTGATCCAGATCATTCCTCTGACCAGCATAGCCCAATGCCTTGGAAATCATGGACAAGTTCAATAGATCATCGGAACCCCAGTCCGAGAACTGCTCCCACATCTCCTCGGGCGTGGAGTCTTCCCGTTCGAAATAGTCCCTCGCCACCCGCAGGCCTTCGTCTTCAATGTCCACCATCAGCTCTTCCAGCTGCATCTTGACCAAACGGCCTTCGCTGCCTAACTGCAGCACATAACGCTCGATTTCCGTGGCAATGCGGCTGACCAGCTGTCCCCGCTGGATGACGGTGGTCACATCGAACAGGGTGGCCAGATCCTCGAACTCCAAAGCACTTAAGTTCGTCAGGGCCTGTTCAAACACGCTCTTGTATTTTTCCAGCGTCGACAGGGCTTGGTTGGCCTTGGCCAGAATGACGCTCACATCACGGAGCACGAACTTCGTATTCCCCTTGTACATGGTAATCACGTTGCGCCTCTGCGAAATGGAAATCACCAATTGGTGGGTCTGGCGGGCCACCCGCTCCGCTGTACGATGGCGGGTACCCGTCTCAAAACTGGGAATCATCGGATCCGGCGTCAGCTGTGTGTTGGCAAAGAGAATCCTTCTGGCATCACTGGAAAGCACAATGGCACCATCCATTTTGGCCAACTCGTAGAGGGCTGCCGGATGCATTTCGGCATCAATGCGAAATCCGCCGTTCACTAAAGGCAGCATTTCCTCGGTATCACCGATCACGATCAGCGCACCGGTCCGAGCCCGCAGGATGTTTTCCAGCCCGTCATGGAGCATTGTCCCGGGAGCTGCCAGCTTCATGCTGTCCGACAGCATTTCTTCATGCGCCCGATCTTCTCTCATCGATTCACCTCCCCGCATCAGAAAATATGGCGGCCATGGCTTCGGCCACGGTGGCTGCACCTTGGACGGTAATGGACCCGCGCCCATCCGAAGCTGCCCGGGGCACCACACAGCGTTGGAAACCAAGCTTCTGCAGTTCCTGCAAACGCTGGTCCATGGAATGCACAGCCCGCAGTTCCCCGGTCAAACCGACTTCACCGACCACAGCCGTATGGCCTGCAATGGCGTCTCCCCGGAAACTGCTGGCCACCGCTGCTGCCACAGCCAAGTCTGCTCCGGGTTCACTGAGTTTCAGTCCGCCGGCGGCATTGACGTACACATCCTTATTGTAGAGGGGAATGCGAAGCCGCTTCTCGAGAACAGCCAGAATAATCGAAAACCGATGGTAATCCACACCTGTAGCCTGGCGCCGCGGGGTCCCCTCAAAGGGTGTATCGGCTACTAATGCTTGAACTTCGACTAAAAGGGGTCGAGTTCCTTCCATACACGGAACAACAACTGTGCCTGAACTGCCAACGGGCCGCTGATCCAGGAAAAACTGGGACGGATTGTCCACGGCTACGAGGCCCTGTTCCGTCATATCGAATATGCCGATTTCGTTGGTCGACCCAAAACGGTTCTTTACTCCGCGCAGGATACGAAACCGTGACGACTGTTCCCCTTCGAAGTAGAGCACATAGTCCACGGCGTGCTCGAGTACCTTCGGCCCTGCAATGGAACCACCCTTGGTCACATGTCCCACTAGAACAACGGCAACACCCTGGCCTTTGGCCAGCTGGAGGAAACGCGCTGCGCACTCCCGTACCTGGGCCACACTGCCCGGAGGTGACGACACTTCGTCGGTGAAGACCGTCTGAATGCTGTCAATAAGAACTAAGGCTGGCTTCCGTTCTGCAGCGTATCTGCAGATCACTTCCACATCGGCTTCCGCCGCTGCGCTGAGATCGTCGGTCAGGGCCTGCAGCCTTTGGGCCCGCCGATGGAGCTGGGGGAGGGATTCTTCCCCGGATATGTATAAAACAGGGCCGGTCGCTTTCGCCACAGCGGCCGCTGCCTGGAGCAGCAGTGTTGACTTGCCGATCCCAGGATCTCCTCCCACAAGGCCCAGCGACCCTGGCACAATGCCACCGCCGAGAACCCGGTCCAACTCTGCCAGACCCGTAGAAAACACCTCTTCTCCCCCATGGCCGTCGAGGCTGGTAATGGACTGCGGTGCGCGGTCCGATGCCAAGGAAGAGGCCCATGACCGATTGTGGTGTCTCTGTTCGGTGACGGCTGTCTCCTGGACCAAAGTATTCCACTGGCCGCAGCCTGCACAGCGGCCCATCCAGCGGGTATACGCCTGGCCGCACGATTGACAGACGAAACGACTGCTCTTTTTTGCCATATATGCCCTCTCCCAACATCGGTTATTCTTACGGCACCGCCTTCGTGCGACGCCCGTGGGGAAACAGCTGCAAAACCGGCCGGTTGCCATCGACCTATGTCCTTTGGCAGCTACCATACCATAACACTATCATACACCAGTCTGCACTTTATTTCAAACGTGCGTTCGTTTTGTAGGTGCATTCCGATGACAGCGTAGAACCGGCCGCAAAAACGGCGTACAACAGGAGTGCCTGCTGTACGCCGTCTTTTCCGCCACTTGCTGCAGCCAGAGCTTAGCGGAAGACCACTTCGCCGTCTTTGGCATCAACGACGATCTTCTGACCGTCTTCGAAGCTGCCCTTAAGCATCTCTTCCGACAGCGGATTTTCGATCAGCCGCTGGATAGCCCGGCGCAGCGGCCTAGCGCCGAAGTCGGGGTCGAAGCCGCGATTGGCTACCAGCTCCTTCGCTCGCTCCGTTACTTCCAAGTCGATGTCCCGTTCTTGGAGCTGCTCACGCAGTTCCTCCAGCATGATGTCGACGATGGACTTCAAGTGCTCTTTGTTCAGGGCATGGAAGACAATGACTTCGTCGACACGATTCAAAAACTCGGGGCGGAAGGTACGCTTCAGCTGGTCCGTCACCTTCTGCTTCATGGACTCGTAATCATCTTGCTCACTGGTGCTGACCCGGAAACCAATGCCCGAGTCCCTTTGAATTTCCTGGGCGCCCACATTGCTCGTCATGATCAGAACGGTATTGCGGAAGTCTACGGTGCGTCCTTTGGAGTCAGTCAAGCGGCCGTCTTCTAGAACCTGCAGCAGAATGTTGAACACTTCTGAATGGGCTTTTTCCACCTCGTCGAGCAGCACAACGGAGTAGGGCCGGCGGCGAACTTTCTCCGTCAGCTGACCGCCTTCGTCATAGCCCACATATCCCGGCGGAGCACCAACCAAACGGGCCACCGAATGCCGCTCCATAAATTCCGACATGTCAATGCGGATCATGGCATCTTCATCTCCGAACAGCGTCTCTGCCAAGGCTTTGCCCAATTCGGTCTTACCTACCCCGGTGGGTCCTAGGAAAATGAAGGAGCCAATGGGCCGTTTTGGATCTTTCAGTCCAGCCCGGGCCCGCCGCACAGCTTTGGAGATGGCGGTAATGGCTTCGTCTTGTGCCACGACCCTCTGGTGCAGGTTTTCTTCTAACTGCAGCAGCCGTACCGACTCTTCCTGGGCGATCTTATTCACGGGAATCCCTGTCCACGACGACACCACTGCGGCAATATCGTCTTCCGTGACAGTACCCGCTTCCCGGCCGCGGCTGCTCTTCCACTGGGAGCGTTCTTCATCCAATTGATCCCGCAGTTTCTGTTCCTTGTCCCGGAGATTGGCAGCTTTCTCGAATTCTTCGTTTTTTATGGCGGCTTCCTTTTCGACCCGCACGTCTTCGATCCTGTTCTCTAGATCCTTCAGTTCCTGGGGAACCACCAATCCCTGCAGCCGAACCTTCGAGGCCGCTTCATCCATTAAGTCAATGGACTTGTCCGGCAGAAACCGGTCACTGATATAGCGGTCACCGAAGCGGGCCGCGGCCACAATGGCATCGTCACTGATCTTCACCCGGTGATGTGCTTCGTAGCGGTCCCGGAGGCCATAGAGGATTTCCACCGTCTCCTCTTCCGACGGTTCATCCACCGTTACCGGTTGGAAACGGCGCTCCAAGGCAGGATCCTTTTCCACATGCTTGCGGAATTCATCCAAGGTGGTGGCTCCGATGGCCTGCAGTTCGCCTCGGGTCAGAGCGGGCTTCAAGATATTCGAAGCATCAATGGCTCCTTCGGCGGCTCCGGCACCGATAATCGTGTGCATTTCATCGATGAACAAAATGACGTCACCGGATGTGCGGATTTCTTCCATGACTTTCTTCAGCCGCTCTTCAAACTCACCCCGGAACTTGGACCCGGCCACCATTTAACCCATGTCGAGCACAATGACCCGCTTGTTGACCAAGTTTTCAGGCACGTCCTGTTCCACAATCTTAGTGGCCAGGCCTTCTGCAATGGCGGTCTTGCCGACACCGGGTTCGCCGATCAGGCAGGGGTTATTCTTTGTTCGGCGGCTGAGGACTTGAATGACCCGCTCGATCTCTTTTTCCCGGCCGATCACCGGATCGAGCTTGCCTTCCTTGGCCTGCTCGGTCAAATCACGGCCGAACTGCTCCAGCGTTGGAGTTTTCGCCCGGCGGGGCTGCTGCTGCGAACCGGTGGAGCCGCTGGACGTACCCAGGAGTTCAACTACCTGTTTGCGCACGGATTCCAGTTCGGCACCGAGGTTGTTCAGGACCTGCGCCGCGATGCCTTCGCCTTCCCGCAGCAGTCCGAGCAGAATGTGTTCGGTGCCGATATACGTATGGCCCAACTGCCGCGCTTCATCAAACGCCAACTCCAACACCCGCTTGGCCCGGGGCGTAAAACCAATCTGGCCGCTGGGCGCCTCGTCACCTTTGCCAATGACATTTTCGACTTCCGTGCGGACCTTATCGATACTGATGCCCAGATTCTGCAGTGCTCTGGCAGCCACACCTTCGCCCTCAGCTATCAAGCCGAGCAGAAGATGTTCGGTTCCGACCACATTATGGGCCAGACGACGAGCTTCTTCCTGCGAAAGGACTATCACTTTCTGCGCTCTTTCTGTAAACCGTCCAAACATTGTTCGTCACCGTCCCTTTTTTGAATTTCTAACTTTTCTTCAGTGCTTGCGGGTTGAGTTTCTCCCTCACCAAACTGGCCCGCAGCTTGTCCCGTTCCTCGGGCGGCAAATTTTGGCCCATGATTTTCTGCAGGTGAGCAGCCCGAATCATCACCATCAGTTCCTTTAGAATTTCCTTATCAAGATGATGGATAAATCCCAAGTCCATGCCTAGCCGGACATCACTCAACAGCTGCATGGCCTCTTCGGTGGATAGGATCCGGGCAAAGGAAAGGACTCCAAAGGCCCGATACACCGTATCCTCTACGGCTAAGCGGCGCTCAGGCTGGGAAAGATACTCGCGCGCCTGGCGTTCGCTTTGGATAATCTGCTTTGTTACCCGCTCGAGGTGCTCGATCATCTCCTCTTCCCGGTGGCCTAAGGTCACCTGATTCGACAGTTGGTAGATATTGCCGTAGGATTCACTGCCTTCGCCGTAGAGCCCCCGCACCACAAGGCCGAACTGGCTGACGGTGCCGAGCACTTCCCGCAGCCGGTTGACCCTGGCCAGCGCCGGCAAATGCAGCATCACGGAGGCACGCATACCGGTACCGACATTGGTGGGACAGGCTGTGAGATACCCGCGCTCTTTGTCAAAGGCATAGCCAAACTTGCTTTCCAGGCAGTCATCCACACGGCTGGCATGTTTCCACGCCTGCTGGAGCTGCAGTCCGGGAAAGAGTACTTGGATGCGCAAATGGTCTTCTTCGTTCACCATGATACTGATATCTTCATCGGACCGCAGAATGACGCCGCGATGAAAGGTGTGCCGGGCATGATTGGGACTGATCAAATGTTTTTCCACCAGCATGTCCCGATCCAAAGCATCCATTTCCGCCATGTCGTAGAAGACAAAGCTGCCTTCGTCTTTGAGAACATCTGGAAACGAACGGGCCTGATCCAGTACGCTTTGCAGCTGCTCCTTGCTGGAGGCACCGGGAAAGGGAACATCTTTGCTGTTGCGTGCCAAGCGCACCCGCGTGCCAAGCACAATATCTCCGTGGGGCCCTTCTTTCTTGGTCCAGGAACTCAAGGCACGCCGGATAGCGTCACCAATACCCATGATTCAACCCTCCTTGCCGTCGAGCTGGCCTTCCAGACTGCGAATTTGATCCCGCAGTTCCGCCGCCTTTTCATACTGTTCTTCTGCAATGGCCTGCTGCAACTGCTCCCTCAGATCTTGCACCTGCCTTTCCAAGCGGATCCTCCCATGACTGCTTTCAGGTATTTTTCCCACGTGTTCTGTGGTTCCGTGAATTCGCCGCAGCAGCGTATTGACTTCGCTGTCAAATGTGGTGTAACACTGGCTGCAACCAAGCTGGCTGCGGTTTTGGATATCTGTAAGAGTACTGCCGCAGACGGGGCAGCCCTGCTTGGGCCGGGCCTTTTGGCCCCACGTCTGGGGATACTCGAAGAAACTGGACAGCATATTTTGGAAATCTATACCGGTACTGAATTCGCTGCTCTGCTGGGCACACTCTTTACAGAGATGACGCTCGATCTTCTGCCCGTTCTGGATTTTGGTTACGTGAACGCTGGCCTGCTTCTTTCCGCACTGTTCGCACAGCATAGGATCACCGCCTTTCCTTGGCTTCCACTTCATGCAATTGCACCAAAAGCATCGCCCGCAGCAGACTGGCCCGCAAACGATCCGCGGCCTGGGGGAAATCATTCAGTTCCTGCTGAATGATACCCTTGATCAACTGGGCCTGCCGGCGCTGAAGAACACCGTGATCGATCAACGTCACCAGGAGGTGGTCGGCCTGCTGTTCATCAATGGCCGATCCAATCCGCTTCAGGAATCCCGCCACTTCCTGGGAGCGTCCCGGGAGTGTCTTCACCACCCGGATATACCCGCCGCCGCCCCGGCGGCTCTCAATGACATAGCCCCGTTCCCGGGTAAACCGCGTCGCCAAGACATAGTTGATCTGCGATGGCACGCAGGAAAACGCTTCCGCCAGCTGGGCCCGGTTCAAGACCACGACTTGGCTGGGTGTGCGCTGGATCTGCTGCTTAATGTAGGATTCAATATGATCAGCCAGAGAAGCCATGGGAACACCTCCGTTTTGACCAAATCTGACCTTTGTCTGTATTGTACTGCATAGGACGGTCACTTGGCAAGCGCCAATTGTGATGGTCAGATTTAGTCAGACGGCGAATATTCCCTGTTTTCTCCTCCGAATGAGCCCATGCTTCACCAGACATGGTCCTCCTTCCTTCGGTGCCTGCCGAGTGGACCTTCTGGGACGCGGATCACAGCAAACCCCGGTGCCGAAAAGGGATTTCGCGGTTCGTCTCGAATACGTTGACGAAAACAATCACTTCTTTAGGGCAAGGATGGTAACCATATGGAACTTTCTATGTTTCTGGGTCTGATCGGTGGTCTGGGCCTATTTCTATACGGCATGCAGCGAATGGCCGAAGGGCTGCAGAACGCCGCCGGGGACAAAATGCGCCGAATACTGGAGCTGTTCACGTCCCACCCAGTCATTGCGGTGTTCACCGGCGCGGTGACGACCGTTCTGGTACAATCATCCAGTACAACCACGGTGATGATCGTCGGTTTCGTCAATGCCGGGCTGATGACACTCAAGCAGGCCATCGGCACCATTATGGGCGCCAATATCGGAACGACCGTCACAGCCCAGGTCATTTCCTTCGATATCTACGAAGTGGCACTGCCGGCCATCGGCGTTGGCTTTGCCGTCAACCTGGTGGCCAAACGCCGGGTAAAGCGCTATTTGGGATTGGGCCTGCTGGGATTTGGAATCCTGCTCTTGGGCATGCAGATCATGAGTGATTCCCTCCATCCCCTGCGTACCTACCAGCCTTTCTTGGACGGGCTGGTCATCCTGGGCCAATTTCCCCTCTTGGGTGTACTGGCCGGGGCTGTTTTCACGTTCTTGGTGCAGAGTTCCAGCGCCACCACCGCTCTCGTCATCGCCTTCACCCTGCAGGATATGCTCAGCCTTCCGGCTGGACTGGCCCTGATTCTCGGAGCCAATCTCGGCACCTGCGTCACCGCAGCCTTGGCCTCCATCGGAGCAAGCAACACCGCCCGGCGAGCCGCCATGGGGCACATTCTGTTCAACGGAACCGGCGTCGTTTTATTCACCCTCCTGCTCGGGCCTTTTACGGAGCTCGTTGCGGGCACCGGCACTAACGTCACCCGGCAGGTGGCCAATGCCCACACCATATTCAACACGGTCAATACACTGCTGCTGTTCCCGTTTATCGGTCCCTTTGTGCGGCTGGTTGAACGTTTGGTTCCAGGCGAAGAAGAAGTTCTGGAATCCAAGCCGCAGTATCTCGATACCCGCATGCTGCACTCACCGGCCGCGCTGTTGTCCGCCAAGCAGGAAATTCTGCGCATGGCGCAAATCAGCCTGGAAATGCTGGAATCGGCGGTGCATGCCTTCACCACGGGTTCGGATCAGGACATGTCCCAGATCCTCCGCAAAGAAGAGGTGCTCAATGAACTGGAGCGGGCTGTCAGCCATTATCTGTCGCAGGCCAGCCAGGATGCCACCACGCCCGAGCAGACCAACCGCATTTCCGGCCTCATGCACATCACCCACGATATCGAACGGGTGGGAGACCACTCAACCAACATTGTGGAGTTGGCTGAAGAACGAATGGAACGCGGATTGGACTTAAGTGATCAGGCCCAGGCCGAACTGAAAAACATGTTCGGGGAAGTACTGCGGATTTACAAGCGCTCCATCGAGCTCTTGGCAAGCGAAGACGCGGCCGCCGCTGAGAACCTTCTCCGGGAGGACGAGATCATCGATCAGCTGGAGAACCGCTATCGGGAGACCCACATCCAGCGCCTCAATCAAGGGCTCTGCCATCCCGAGACCGGCGTTTTGTTCCTCGATCTGATTTCCAATCTCGAACGCGTCGGCGACCATGCCAATAACCTGGCCGAAGCCGTGGCCGGCGTCATAACCAATCCTGTCGAATACGACATGCACTAATACCGCGCTGATAAGGATGATTTCCATGCAGGAACAACTGCGCCAACTGCCTTCCGTCCAGGTGCTCTTAGACTCGATGGATGCAGACTCGTCCATCCCGTACCCTTGGCTGCGTGCCCAGGCCCGTGCAGTGATTGACCGGGCCCGGGAGCAGATGCGCACCGGCTCCCAAGCCCCCAGCCGCGCCGAACTGCAGCGACAGCTGCAGCAGGCATTGGACCGATTGCGCCGACAGCGGCTGCAGCCGGTCCTAAACGCCACCGGTGTCCTCATCCATACCAATTTGGGGCGGGCACCGCTGCCTAAGGAAGCCATGGCCAAGGCTGCTGAAGCATTGGCGGGCTACTGCAGCCTGGAGTTTGACCTGGAGTCAGGCCGCCGGGGAAAGCGAGCTGCCCGCTTGGAGCAGCTGATCGCCGCTGCCTGCGGAACGGAGTCGTCGCTCGTTGTCAATAACAACGCGGCCGCGGTCCTGTTGGCTTTAGCTTCCCTGGCACCCGGCCGCGAGGTGATCGTTTCCCGGGGGGAGCTGGTGGAAATCGGCGGCGGCTTTCGAATTCCCGAGGTCATTGCCCAAAGCGGCTGCCGTCTTGTGGAAGTGGGGACAACCAACAGAACGCGCCTATCGGACTACGCCGGTGCCGTCACGGAAAATACCGGCGCGCTGTTGAAAATTCACCCCAGTAACTTCCGCATCCACGGCTTTACGGAAGAAACATCCCGCGGAGAACTGCGGGAACTGGCTGACCGCGCTGCTATCTGGTTCATCGAAGATCTCGGCAGCGGGGCCTTCTGGCAGCCGCCAGTC
>PUOC01000304.1 GCA_003551965.1 Clostridiales bacterium
CACCTCCGCTACGGAAACCGTAGACGACTGCCACAGCCGGCCGTCTGCAGCCCTATTCGGTTCTGCTCAGCCCGGAAATGAGAAAAGCCCAGTAGAAGAGCGTCATAGGCGAAGGAACGCCCAATGACCTTGTAAGAACGAACTGCTTCACAGCCAAAGCAGCCAGGGTTCCGGCCAGCATCGTGTTGACGTCAACGGCGCCCCCCGTTCGATCGAGTAGAGCTGCGTTCACGGCATCATATCCCGTTTTTACCTCCTGCATAATGGTGCCCTGCTGCGGAGAGGTTTCATTTGTCCCCATCAGCTTCTGCACGGCGGCGATCAGAAGCTCCTCTTTGACTTGTTCGGGATTATAATGGATAAGAAGCGAGCCTGTCCGTTGGTTTCCCTCCAGACTGTGGATTCCCTGGATCTGGGACAGCTGTTCCTGCAGGACCGAAGTCACGCGGTCCTCTCGAAATCGATCACAGTACATGCGGATGCGCCCCTGCATGGTGTGGGCCACGTGAATGCGATTGGGAAACGCGCTGGCCCTGCCTGTTTTTCCCTTTCGATCCATGGTCCGCGAGGCCAGGGCACTGAGCAGGAGGCCGGTTATGATGTGCATTATATCACCCCATCGATTGAAATAGCATTCTCCCTACATGATGCTTTCCACAGCGCAAGATGGCGGCTGCCATGCACCCGGACATGCACGCCGGTGTGGTAAATTAAGACAATGAGTATCATTAGTATACCAGATTCCCGTAAAAACCTGAAGATCCTTCTGGGCAGGTCTTTGTGCAAACACACCCCGCAGACCTTTGCAGGATGTTCGCGATGCCTCTAGGCAAGGCGCCATACCGCCTACCAGTACACCCCTTGGCTCAAGACCATTAACTGCAGGAATGCCGCAGCCAGCATGGCCCCGGAAGGGATGATCATCTTTCGGTACATCGGAGCGAGTTTCACCTCGAAGTATTGATTGCTCAATACCAAGCAGAGATGAATCGGAGACATGACGTAGCCGACAATGATCGCCGTGAAGAGCAGCGAAATGTACGGCCCCATCAGCTCCGCTGGGAACAGAGGCACAAAAAGCGCCGCCAAAATGCCGGTAGCTGCCATATGCACACCCGTGACATAAGAAGTGATAAGCCCCAAAAGCAGCACCATGACCGGAAGTGGTATACCATAGTTCGCCAAGGAAACCGCCAAGGTTTCTACAACGCCGGAAGCGCCAATAACGGCCTGAAACATCATGACGCCCACGATAACCAGGACAAGCTTATAGTTGACCCAGTGGACAAAGAACTTCTGTACCCGATCCCGAAGTCCCTTTAGACCATCCTGCTGCGGCAGGCCGCGCAGCATGGCCACAGCCACTCCTGCGGCAGCCGCCAGATAGAAAGGCACATTGAGTGCCAGAACCAAGAACAGTGCCACCGCGATCGGGGAAAACCCCGAAAGAAAACCAACGAAATTCCGGCGCCGGTTGTCATTGTTTGTCCTGGCCAAGCGCTGGTGCGCGACGTTTCGGAAAAACGAAAAGTAGGCTGTCACAATGCCCACGATCATGATGACGAAATTGTGCTGAATTATGGTCAGCTTTTGAACGGAGAACAATTCCGCGGCCAGGATCATGGAAGCATATAGTGGATAGACAAAAAATCCAATATGCCGAAAGAAGAGATTCAGCGATGTCTTGGTGGCGGCATCCAAATCCAGCCGTTTTCCGCTTTCTTCCACCATAGGAGCCGACATAATAGCACCGCCGGGTACGTTCAGCGTGCCAATCAAGGTAGGCAGAAGCATGCTCAGGACTTTGGCGTTCCGGAAAATGGATATCAGTGAGTTAATCATTCGATCGAGATCACCGCTGGCTTTCATAACATGGCCCAAGCCGCTGATTAAAGCTACCGCCAGTGCAAGCTTGATTGTCATGGGGTTTGTGATGCCAGAACCCACAATGGCCAGAAACTCCATTAGGCCGACTCCCAGGAACGGGCCCACGATAGCCGCTCCCATCATCAGGGCCAGTGCCATGTTGACATTTTTGGATACGAGAAACATGACGGCCGCGAATCCCAGTGTAACGCCGATGACTTCCATGGTACCGCTCCCTCTGACATGTGTATGCCGCAGTGCTGCAAAGAACAGCTTGCTGCGGCGCGTCTTCTTTCTATTGTACGACTTCCTGGGCACGAATTCAATGGCCCCAATGGCGTGCCGTGAGGTTTCATTGTTTCATCGCGTCCAATCACCGGATGTCCTGCTCCCCTGGCCCTATGCTGTAGGGATTATCCCTGAGCCACCGGACCTTCTTTGATTTGGCAGGCGGCTTCCATGGCCCGCCCGTGTGCGCCCTTGCCTGTCCTATCAAAAAGAAGGCTCAGCAGACAGGGACCAGCTCCTTCCAGGACGAATACATTCTTGTGCCGAGGTACTGCTGCGCATGTAAGGAGGCCAAGAAATATGAATGCCCGCCAGCGTTATATCGAATCACTGACTTTTGGGCGACCGGACAAAATTCCCTTTGAGCCTGGCAGCGGGCGTGAGTCCACAAGGGCCCGCTGGCATAGGGAAGGACTGCCGCCCGGACGAGACCCTCTGGAATACCTTGCGGAAACCCTGGAAATAGAAGTTCCCCAATCCGAACAGACAGTGGATCCGAAAATATCCTTCCGCATGATCCCCGAGTTCGAAGAGCAGGTACTGGAAAAGCGGGAAGGGCATCTCATCGTTCAAGACTGGTCCGGAGGCATTGTCGAAATCTCCGATCAGTATGATCTCACCTATCTTCGTTCGGCAAAGGATTTCGTCACCCGACGATGGCACAAGTTCCCCGTGGAAACTTGGCAGGACTGGGAGCAAATGCAGAAGCGCTATGACCCGGCAAGCCCGGAACGATTCCCGCCTGATTTCGCTGAGCGCTGCCGGCAGCTGAAACTGCGAGACTACCCTGTAGCCATCAACATCAGCGGCCCCTTCTGGCAGCTGCGGGAATGGTGCGGCCTTGAAAACCTCTGCATCATGATGATCGAACAGCCCGAGTTCGTCGACAGCATGGCGGCTTTTTGGACCCGGTTCGTGTCGGATGTGTTAGACCGTTTCTTGGATGATTTCTGCCCGGATCGGGTCATGATCCAGGAAGACATGGCTTACAAGTCCCACAGCATGATCTCACCGTCCATGGCCTATCGATTTCTCATGCCCTCCTATGAAGCCTGGGTTCCCCGGCTCAAACAGGCCGGTTGCCCCGTTTTGGACCTGGACAGCGACGGATATATCGGCGACCTAATTCCCCTCTGGATCGAAGCCGGTTTTAATTGCTGCAGCCCGGTGGAAGCCGCTGCGGGCAACGACATCGCTGCCTTTCGCAGGCAGTATGGAACTGACATGGCCTTCCGGGGCGCCATTGATAAACGCGCCATAGCTAAGGGCGAAGGCGCTCTCGAAGCGGAGCTGCAGCGAGTTATCCCTCCACTGCTGGCCGAGGGAGGTTTTATTCCCGGATGCGACCACGGTGTGCCCTCGGACGTATCATGGCCCGCCTTTGTCTTCTACGGGCGCCGCCTGGCCGAAATGACTGGATGGCTGCAGCCGTCACGATAGGCCGGCATGTACCATTCGGCCGCGATCTTTCGGCACCGAGGAAGTTAATATCCTCGGTGCCGTTGGTTTCTGTGGAATGTAACCCATGCCTGCGTCAGTGGCGGACATCCACCTTATAGTGCTCTGTGTGAAATCCGGGCCAGCTCCTGTTGCGCCGATCCCGCTCGGAGTCGTTTTCCACCGGCTTGGAGTTCATCCGTTCACCATCGGAAAACTGGCCGCCTCGTTTCCGGTCTCGAGCCACCAGTTCCCGATGCATGATGCGGCACTGCTCCTGGTACTTGTCGTCCCCGGCAAGATTATGCAGTTCATGGGGATCTGCATCGAGATCAAATAGATGCTCCACGCCTCCCTCCGGGTACCAAGTATACTTCCAGCGGCCGTCGGTAAGTCCAAAGTAGCTCGGTTCATTATTGGCGGTCACTTCCACGTACTGCCGTGCCTGTTCGCCCTCGCCTCGAGCTAAGGCGATCAAATCGAGGCCCTCGGCGCTCTCAGGAATCTC
>PUOC01000237.1 GCA_003551965.1 Clostridiales bacterium
GAGATGGGCTTCTTCATGGCCGGAAAGGACGCGGAAACGAATTCCCGTTTCGGTCTCAATGCCATGGACAAGCTCCTGCTGGTTGGCGGCCCTGCGCACAGCTGCTGTGGCCACAGCCTTGATTTGATCCACTCGGCGTGCCCGGCAGAAGTTGGCAAAAAGCTGCACCGTATCAATAGCATGGCGCATGGCTTTCTCCGAGATCACTCCGTGTCGGTCCACGCCTCCGGCCAAACGTACGGTTTCTTTAAAGTTCTCAATTTGATGATGGGCGCCGTTGGCATCTATGTGTATAATGACCAAGCGCACAGAATTCGAGCCGAGGTCAATGATACCCAATCGTTCCACTGCAAGCCCTCCTTTCGAGGATAGTCTTATTCTAGCAATTTCTTAACAAAATGACAAGGGAGGAATGGGATCGCCTACAACACAGTCACAGCCGCAGTGCTCCCGGACCGGATGACCTTGTTCCGCTGCCCTGCGGTACCAAGGGGGTGGGCCGAGGGCCATTGCAACTGCCCTGGTTAACATACCCCTGTGAGGCGCTGCAGGGATACGACGGAGGCTTACGCTGGTGTTATTGCATCTGACTTGGATATTGAAATCAGGGAGGTCTGCTTTTATGGAAGAGTTTATCCAGGAAAACACCTTTTGGGAGGCTGTTCTGACCCTAGGGCGCATATTGTTTAGTATCGGCCTGATTGTTGTACTGTCCAAGGTCGCCATTCGATTGGTTGAAGTGTCCTTGGCCCGACTGTTTCGGAAAAAAGGAGTGATGTTCAAGAAAACCGACGAAACCCGTCTCAAAACTTTGCGTACGATCATTAATAGCGCCCTGCGTTACATTATTCTTTTTATTGCCGGCATCATGATTTTGGAGGAGCTGGGCCTGGAGACAGGATCATTGATTGCTGCGGCCGGGCTAGGGGGACTGGCCATTGGCTTCGGGGCGCAGAATTTGGTCCGTGATGTGGTTACTGGGTTTTTTATTCTTTTGGAAGACCACTATGACATCGGCGACTTTGTCTCTGTCAGCGGAGTCAGTGGCGTGGTTGAGGAAATGGGGATTCGAGTGACAAGGGTCCGGGATTTTGGTGGTGAGATACATATCATTCCCAATGGACAGATCAGCCAAGTAACGAATCATATGGGCAGTGCCATGCGTGTCATGGTCGATGTTGACGTGGCCTATGAAGTGGATGTTGAGCGGGCCATTGGTGTTATGGAAACGTTGTTTGAGAACATCCATGAACAGATACCCGATATCGTGGAAGGACCGGTAGTGTTAGGGGTCGACAGTCTTGGCTCTTCCGGTGTTACTCTGCGGGTATGGGCCAAGGCTGCCACCATGACACAGTGGAATGTCACGCGGCAACTGCGCAAACACATCAAACTGACCTTTGATCGCGAGGGGATCGAAATACCCTATCCCCGCCGCTATCTGGTGTTTGACAAGAAGACTTATCGCCCTGAGTCTTGACACAGTGCTTAGCATAGTTAATAATTAGAGGGACAACCATGTTGGATTGGTGGTGTTTTTTGTGAAAGGTCTCCATGGCGGTAAGCTTTTCTGTCGGGCCATGGCTGCCGCGGTACTATCGCCGGCCCGCAGACAGATCCATGAACAGTTGAGCGAAGTGCAGTTGGCTGCCCTGCGTTTTATTGCATACCATCCCGATAGTCCTCTCTACCTTCTGGCCGCCGGACTGCAGATTTCTTCGCCGGCCGCTACGAAATTGGTGGATCGCTTGACCGCCCGCGGGTGGGTGGAACGGCAGCAGCATCCGTCAGACAGGCGCAAATGGGTTTTGGTGCTCACAGACCAAGGAACGCAAGTGTTCGATTCTGTATGGCGGGCTGAAGCGGAAATGTTCCAAAGCGTGCTCGAATCTATGAGTCCGGAAGATCGGCAGGCGTTAGAGCGCGGGCTGGCTGCATTTGTGGAAAGTGCCCGCACGAAGGTGGAACGCGACGAAATCTGCCTGCAGTGCGGCACCGATTTGAATACCACGTGTATCCTCCACCTTTAGGGAGATGAATCGATGTTTTACCAAAGGCTAAGTGAATATTATGATGAAGTGTTTCCCCTACATGAACAGACGAGGGCCTTCTTGAGGAAGCATCTTTCCGGGATGAACTGCGCCGACGCGGCTTGCGGTACAGGCACTGTAGCTCTAGCCCTAGCCGAACTAGGCTTTTCTTGCACGGCTGCCGATATGGAGCCAGCAATGATCCGCCAGGCGAGATCCAAAGACGGGGGCGGCACCGTGGAGTTTCTCGTGGATGACATGCGGAACATCCGGAGATGGGGTACCTTTGATGCGGTTATCTGTTTGGGAAACTCCCTTTCGCATCTTCCGAGTTTGGAGGAGGTCGCTGGTTTTGTCCGCGAAGTGTATGCCGCCCTCGTGCTTGGGGGAACTGCCGTTTTTCAGATCGTCAACTATGACCGGGTCATGGCCGCAGGCGTCGACGGGCTTCAACTTCCTACACTAGGCAACGAGAAGGTGCAGCTGCAGCGGCGGTATGTCCCCGAAGGAAGGAACTCCGTACGCTTTCACTCCAAGCTTGTCGTCAGCAACAGAAGCTTTGATGAGGTAATTACCCTGCAGCCCATTCTCCACGGTGAGCTGCGTGCAATGCTGGAGCAGGCAGGGTTTTCCGCGGAGTTCTTCGGCAGCTATGAAGAAGCTGCCTATGATCCCGATACCAGTGCTTCCTTAATTGCCAAAGCCTCTGCAGGTTGACCTTTGCAGCGGCTCAGTTTATAATGAACCTAAGTTCACAAACGGAAGACGGAAAACATTTGCGGTCGGCTTACTGCGTTTATGACGGTGGTTTGTCCGGCTTAGGGGGATGCCTTGTGGAAGTTACAAAAAAGGCCGAGTACGCTATCAGTGCTTTAATCGAATTGGCACTGCACCGCGGGGAGTTTATCTCCTCGAAGGAAATTGCCCAGCGGCAGAACATCCCACCCAATTTTCTGCCGCAGATTATGGCGACATTAGGCAGCCGCGGTTGGGTGGAAGGGGTAAGAGGGCCCGGCGGCGGCGTAAGGCTGTTGGTTTCCCCGGATAACATCACCGTTCGCGAAGTTGTGGAACTGATTGAAGGTCCGGTGGCCATTACGCGCTGTCTCATGCGCGAAGCCAACTGCAGTCAATTGGGCCGCTGCCCCCTGCACAGCACGTGGGCCAGGGCCCAGGAGGCTCTTCTCAACGTGCTTGGCGATACTACGCTCCAAGACGTGGTCGAAACCCAACGGGCTTTAGACCGTCAGACGGAGGCAGAAGCCGAATTTAATCGGGCGAGGTGACCCTCGCCTTTTTTTTCGGAGGGGCGAATGCTTTCCCATAATGGGTGTTTCGGAGTGCGCCAGTGCCGGTTTGGGCATTTGTGCGCGACCGAGGCACAATTTCTGTACGAGCGTCTTTAGGCGGGCGCGCCTGGCGCTTGACTGCTTGTCGTATCTTATTTTTCGAGGAGGGCCTAATGTTGAAGCGTGGGTTTTTGTTGGCGGGATTTGTGGTTTTGTTTATGGGGTTGGTGCTTGCTCCGCAGGCGGATGCTTCTGCAACAATCGGATACGTGGATTTTGAGTTTTTGTTTAATGCGCACCCTGAGTATGAAAGCAAGAACGATGAACTGCAGGAATTGGCTGATAATATGACCAGCCAGTTTGAAGAGGAAATGGAAGAACTGCAGTCCGATGAAGAAGTGGAACAGTTGGCCAGGGAATACGAGGAACAGCTAGACGAGTTCGCGGAACAGTTACGCATCACGATCATTGCATCGGTGCAGGATTTCATTGCTGAACTGGCAGAGCGCGACGGTATTGCGGTGGTGCTCCCAGACAGCACGGTCATATACGGTGGTGAAAACTTGACACCCCGTGTGTTAGAATACATGTACGATTCCTACGGCATCAGTGTTCCAAGTAATTTGCGCGAATATCTTTAAGGAGACGGGCAGGATTTTGCCGCAAAGCCGTGAATATGGTTTTTTAGGAATTAGAATTCGTTAACCAAACGGCATAGGAGGAATCGAGGTTGAGCAAATTTGAGTGTACAGTATGCGGCTATATCTATGAC
>PUOC01000285.1 GCA_003551965.1 Clostridiales bacterium
AGCTGACGCCGTCCACGGCCTTGACGGTGCCTTCATCTTGGAAAAAATAGGTTTTGAGATCCTTGACCTGCAGTAGTTTCTCCGCCATGGGATCCACCGCCGTCCTTTCTGTCATAGATTAACGGGAATACGGATCCGCCGCGTCCCGCAGTCCGTCTCCCAGGAAGTTAAAGGCCAGCACGGTAATGATCACCATCAAGCCGGGCAGAAGCAGCCAAGGGGAGAGGGCTACGGTCCGGATATTCTGGGCTTCCTGCAGGAGCACACCCCAGCTGATGGCCGGCGACTGCAGTCCCAGGCCCAAGAAGCTGAGACTGGTCTCTCCGATGATCATACTCGGGATGGCCAGGGTAATGGCAGCGATGATATAGCTGGAAAACGAAGGTACCATGTGCCGCATAATAATCCGCCATTCATTAGCCCCTGCCAGACGAGCAGCCGTAACGAAGTCTTCTTCGCGCAGAGACAGGAAACGGCTGCGCACCACGCGGGCCAGCTGCGTCCAGCCAATCAGCGACAAAATCACCGTGATGCCGAAATAGACCCGGATCTGCGGCCAGTGGGGCGGCAGTGCCGCACTCAGCCCCATCCACAGCGGTATAGTGGGTATCGAGCGCACAATTTCAATGATCCGCATCGTAATCGAATCAAAGATACCGCCGATATATCCGGCAAAGCCGCCGATGACCACACCGAGCAGTAAGCTTAAGAATACGCCGACGAGGCCGATGGATGTGGAGATCCGGGCACCGTAGAGAACCCGAGACAGCATGTCCCTTCCGAGCCGGTCACTGCCGAGCAGGAAAACATACCCGTCCTTAACTCCAAACAGATGCAGATCACTCTCCCACATGCCCCACAGTTTGTACGGATCCCGGCGCACGAAAAACTGCAATGGAAACTTCTTTTCCTCGTTGACCTCATAGTAGATCCGCATCGTGTCCAAATCCCGCTGCCTGTCATACCCGTAAACAAACGGCCGCCAGTGGAACCGGCCTTCGCTGTCCACAAACCGGATCCGCTGGGGTGGGACATGGGTCAGCATGATGTCCCGTTGCGTAGGATCATAGGGTGCGAAAAATTCGCAGAAAATGGCCAGCGTGTAGATAATGATAAGAATCCCGGCACTGATCATAGCCAGGCGGTGACGCCGGAACTTCCACCAAATCAGCCGCCACTGGGAGGCCACAAGCACTTGCTCCTCATCTGCCGCGACACCTTCATCCAGGCCTTCTGCAGCCGATGGTTCCGGTATCGGTTCCCCTTGGGGACCTGTCGGTTTGTTTTCATATTCAGCCATGGGTGTGCCCTCCTTTCTCATTCATAGCGTATAGTCGGGTCCAGCCATGCCAGCAGAATGTCGGATATTAGGGTCCCGATCACCGTCAGAACGCTTAAGAGCATGATGAAACTGCCGGCCAGATACATGTCCTGGCTCTGCAGGGCCCGCAGAAGCAGAGGTCCGGTGGTTGGCAGATTGAGAACAACGGCCGTGATCGTCTCTCCGGAAATGAGGACAGGCAGCATCCAGCCTACGGTACTGATAAAGGGAATCAGGGCCACCCGCACTGGATACTTATACAGAAGCCGCCGTTCCGAAACACCCTTGGCCCGGGCTGTCTCCACATAGGGTTTGCTCAACTCGTCCAACAGGTTTGCCCGCAGAGTACGCATAAGGCCTGCGGTCCCAGCTGTACCAATCACCACCACCGGAATCCAAATCCTGGTCAGCATGTCCGTGAACTTAGCCCAGCTCCATGGTGCATCGATGTATTCGGCAGCAAACAATCCGCCTACACTCTGCCCGAAGTACGAGAAGGAGACCCACATCAGCACCAACGCTAAAAGGAAATTGGGTATGGCTACTCCAATGAAGGCCAAGAATGTGAAGAAATAGTCGCCGAAGGAATACTGGTGCGTTGCAGAATATATCCCAATGGGAATAGCCACAATCCAAGTAAATACCAGCGTAAAAAGGGAAACAACGAAGGTCAGGGCCAACCTGCCCCATATGAGTGTGCTTACAGGCCTGTTCCACTCAAAGGATTGTCCAAAATCGCCTCGGAGCATGCCTGTGGCCCAACGCCAATACTGCACATAGACTGGACGGTCCAGTCCGTAGCGGCGGTTGAGGGCAATCACTGTGGCATCGTCCACGTCGGCTCCCGATGCCTCCAGCTGTGCAATATACGTGGACAGGAAATCCCCTGGGGGAAGCTGGATAATGATAAACGATATGATGGATATGATGATCAACGTGGGGATCATCAACAAGGCTTGTCTCGCCACATAGGTCAACACAGTTCCAACACCATCCTTCCCAAACAGAATACCATCGCCATGCGGTGAGACGCGTTCCCTCCGAATCGGGGCAGCGGTAACTCTGCACCGCACCGTTTCTTGCAGACTGCCTTTGCCGGACGTAGAGCCAGAGAGATTGCAACCTATGGCACACTGGATACCCGGCCTGGCCCTCGCGGCCGGCTACCCAACAAGCTGTACCTCGGAATACCCGCGAAACACACAAAGAGGACAGGCAGTGCTCCCATGACGCCGTCAAGCGGCGGATGAAACTCTAATCGCCGCAGGCCAACGTCCATGGACTAGCACCCCAATCTGCCGATGAGATCGTTGTGAGATTTTGATTCATCACCCCTTTCGCATGTTTAGTTCTCATTTGTCGGTGTTTTCTGTCATCACATGGTCGGCGATGCAATCTCCCCCTGCAATTTTGGACACTGCTTTACTTCGAAGCGGCCATAAGAATTCCTTCGTAAAATTTGCGGCTCATCTAAATTATTTCTCTGCCGCAGTAATCGGCAAGCTGACGGCGCCAGCCCAGCGTGCGCAGGCACTCGACGCGGCTGGTTGAACATGCACGTTCTCGGGCGGAAAATACACCACCCGGAAGCCATGGTGGTGTATCCAATCGACTAGCCCGCAAGACTCGTTGGTGCCGTGCCAACTCCATCACGCGGGCCGTGTTGTTGTGTAACGCCATGACGGTCTGCACTGGCCAAAGAGCCGCAGACGGGTTTACCAAGAAACGGCGCAAAGCTCCTTCCTTTAGCCATGGGGAGTATGTCAAGGGTCCAGTTCCTCTGTATCCAATTCCAAGTCATCCAGTGCAATGAAGCGGCGCAGAATACCGATATACCGTTTTTCCACACCCACGGCACTGACCGTGAATAGACTGAACACACCAAAGTGGTTTCGTTCGGTGATCCCGAGAATGAGCGGACGGGCCACCGCCCGGCCTAAGGCTTCCGCGATCGGTTCATCCGTCTGGGCGTCCACCATAGAATCCACGGCCCAATCGGCGAAGTGATCTAGACCGGGATTCGTTACCGTCAACAGGGCCACCACTAGAAGCAGAATCACTGCTTTCCTCACGCCATTCTCTCCTCTCGCATTTGGGAATACTTTCGACATATTGAGAACTGTTGGGCCGCGCCGTCCGGAAATCGTTGATCCAGCCATCTTTCGTCGCCATCACTCGGCGCTCCGCCTCAAGCGGCGGATTATCTGCCCGCTGCCCTTCCAGGCACCGGCCCCGTACTGTCTCGCACAATCAAGCGTGCATCCAGGGCCACCGTCACCTTCACTCCATCGTTCATTGTCCGCTCCACCAATCGCCGCACTAACCAGCGACCCATTTCCTCTTTATGCACATGAACGGTGGTCAGTGGCGGGGAGCAGGCCTTCGCCCTGCTGATATCATCGAACCCCACGACTGACAGCCGATCCGGCACAGACACACCCTGCTCTCGGCATGCCTCCACAGCGCCGGCCGCAGAGTGATCGTTATCACAGACAACCGCCGTTATGTCCAATCCCCCCTCCAGCATGGCCCGCATGGCATCCCGGCCCTTGGCCCAATCCGCCCGCCGGTCGTCAATTATCCAAACCCACTCGTCCCGGGGAACCATGCTACTTTGGGCCATCCATTGCTGATAAACGCTGTACCGCGCCCACAGCGAACGATGACTGAGGGGACCGCCAATGAAACCCACCCGTTCATGCCCCAGAGACGCCAGGTGCCGCATGATCTGACGCATACCGCTGGCGTTGTCCGTAACCACAGAATCCAATCCCAGCCCCTCCAGGTCATTGTCTCCCAAGACCACTGGAATACTTTTCTGCACCGCAGATTCCGCTAGGCTCCGCTCCATGTCCGCCCCTAGCAGGATCAAACCGTCCAGCAGTCCCTGGGCGTGAAACCTCCAGAGCTGGGCCATCTCCTCGTCTCCGTTGGAGAAAAAACAGAGCGGATAGCCATATTCACGGCTTTGGCTCTCCATACCTTCGGCCACCGGCCGGTAAAAACGCGACTGTTCCACCGATCCGAGACGATGGTGGAACACCACACCCAAAAACTTCTGGTCCATCGGGCTCACCCGCATCCGCCTCCCCATGCTGCAGCCGGGCCCTGTCAGCTAGTTTTGAAAACTCGGCCCCTATACCCAAAATATCGCCTCCGCTGCACAACCTGACGGCGCACGGAATTCGTGGCGGAGATAGGGACAAGCCCGGAAGCAGTAGTATACAGAAATGCTTACGGCATAGGGAGACGGACTTCCTGCTGCTTCTTGCAGAAAACCCGAAAATCAGAACCGTGCCATGACGGCTTCCCTCGTCTCGCCGGCCACGTGGCCGCCCCTAGGACATGTACCTCAAACGGTCTCCTCACAAGCATCCCATTGTGTTCAACGCATATCACCTGTCATATCCGAAAACGGATCGCGCATGGGCAGACAGTGTGCCTCGGCGTCACTGACACCGGCATAGAGAACGGCCGTATCATCTTGCCCGCGGACCAGTCCGCCGCTGAAGATGACGTCCTTCAGGTCCCATCGTTTGGCGTCCCCGGCAGGGAAGTCGTCCCGTACTGCAATGATCTTCATGGGTGTATGGCGGCGGGTCGGCGGATGAAAGCAGAACACCATGGCATAGTAGTGCCTTGCACCCTGTTTCCCAAAGCACGCGATGTGCCCGAGCACACCTAGCCAACCGTGCTGGAGATGATGTACTTCATTGGCACCGCCCCATTCATCCTGCCGGAACTGTTCCAAAAGCACCGCACGTTCCAAAGCCTGGGGAGTGAGTTCGTCCAGACCATTTAGGATCGTAAAGCCGATCTTGCCTCTGCCGCCTATCCTGCCCTGCGGCCGGGTAAAGACCGCCGTCTGTCCACCCTCCCAAGCAGCCAAACGAATGTCCTTCATCCCGTCCGGTCCTTGAGCAAAGGGCTCTAAATCGGCGGGTTTGGTGCCGCGGTAGAATCGAGTCCGCCACCACAGGGAATCGCTGTCCTGCGGATGGGGAAATACTTCCACACCGCCGAAGACCAGCTCCCCGTGTATCCAGGTGACAAAGGGGTCCTGCAGATCGAAAACGGGACCGGTGGCCTCCCAGATATCCTCGTCGCCCACGGGCTGAAAGAACATAACACGGGAACGCTCTGAGTCCCGCGGTTCCACCCGGCCTGCCAAAAATATCTTGCCCTCGCAAACAAACGGGGCCGTAATGTTATACACGTCATATCCTTCCACACCCACAAACGACAGCTTTCTGCCGCATTGTGCAGGCCTTTGCTGACAGTACGCTTCCAGAAGCTCTTCACAACTTTGAATCATGGCCGTTTCTCCCTCCATCCTGCTAACGCAGCTAGGCTCGTTTTCGGAACCATCATCCTGCCTAATGCCTGCACCGCAACGTCCATCTTAGACACCGGACATTCCCGGAGAGCTGTTCTGTCGCCCCGCCCGCAAACGAAATCTGGAGACGGAAGACAGACAAAGCTTTCGGCCGGCAGCCGAAAGCTTTGTCTGTCCTGGCTAGCAGTCACTTCCAATGCTGGTTTTTTCAGCGATTGCCTGTCCTAGTCCGAAGACTTTCTGGTCAGCTTGTAGATCACACCAATCACCACAACAGCAATCAGGACCCACCAATACCATTCCATGCACGAACCCTCCTTCTAGGAGCTATCCCGACACGACTCCCCGGAGCATATGGCTAAAGCAGAGATAGCGCAGAGTCTTCCAAGCGTTGATGGTCTCGGTTCGGATACCAAAACTGGCATCAAGGTCGCTGGAACAGCTCGTGCCACAGGAACTGTCCGTCTTCTTTCTGCCGCTGAAAAGTCCACCTCGAAAAACATATCTGCAAAAGGCTCCCTGATACACTGTTCCAGATCAACAGGCAATTTGGATCTTCTCCCCAACTTGATCATAACACTTTGAATTCAATAGTCAATAGCATCCTTCTGCACCGCAAGGCCATGGGTGCGGGCAAACTGCAGCAGCGGCACCTGCCGACACAGGGTAGGCTTGCTGTGAATTCCGCCGGAAAATCCCTCCGTCCCGACCTATTGGACAACGCCTTTCTTCAAAATGACATTGGCATAGAGGGCCTTTTCGCCGGTGGCCACCACCGCATAGGCGCGTCTGGCCCGTTCATAGAAGGCAAACCGCTCTTCAAAACCGAACTCAGCGGGTTCGCCGGCACGCTTCACGATTTCGGCATATTCCTTCCAAATGGGTGGTTCCTCGGCCTCTGTTTTAACCACCTGCATCAGCACCACCGGATGGCGAACGAAGGTGTCCAGAGGAAGCAGGGTCAAGATCGCTTCCAGTAACTGCGGGCCGCCATGCCCGTCAGCACGGACTAAGCGCTGGGCACAGCTGGCTGCCGGGAAGTTGCCGTCACCGATGACAAGCTCATCCCCGTGTCCCATTTCCATCAAGACCTTCAAGAGTTCGGGAGATACAATCGATGGTATATTCTTCAGCATCGCTGTTCTTCCTTTCTGTTTTGCCCCTGGCCGGGCCGATATCAGCGCCGGCTTCACAGGCCGATGTCGGTGCCGTCCTATGGTTTGCCGCCGGTCTTTTTGTTCACGAAGTGCGTGGCGTATTGCCGCTCCATCACAGGAGAGCCGCTCTTACTGAACCGCAGCCGACGTTTCCGTCCCTTCCCCCACGAACTGTACGCCGTCCAGGAACCTACGAGCCCATTGTCAGAGGCGAAACTCCGCAGTTCCTTCAACACGAATGCCAGCTTCTTGAGATTGCCCCGGCACACCTTTTGCAGGAAAGGGACACGGCCGAACCGCCACTTTTCGTAGTCTTCTTTGGTCAGCATCTGAAGGCCCATGAGCAGATCCACCGGGGCGATATGCCCTTTGTCGTACAGCAGTTTGCCGCTGACTCGCTTCACGTCCTTCTTCAGCTGCATCCTATTCATGGATCAAGCTCCTTCTCCCCCCAGTTTGTATATCCTCTGCCCATCACGTCACCAACGGAACGCCTTCCTGCCCGAGGAGCATTCGCTGCAGGTGGTCCACGGCGGCCCGGGTCATTTCACAGCGGGTCTCCCAAGCCGCGGTCCCTATATGGGGCGTTAGAACGGCATTTTCCTGGTCGGCGAGTTTTGCCGGAACGTGGGGCTCATCGGCAAACACATCGAGGCCGGCACCTCCTAAATGGGACTCGAGGGCTTCCGCCAACGCGTCCTGGTCCACGACCATTCCTCGAGCGGTGTTGACCAGCACGGCTCCCGGCTTCATCTTTGCCAGCTGCTCGCTGCCGATGAAGTTCCGATTTTCGGGGCGCCCTGGTATGTGGAGGGATACAATGTCCGCGGCAGACAACAGTTCATCCAGGGAGCAGTAACGGGCACCGAGCCGTTCCGCCGGCGCCGTCTCTTCTTTGGAGTTGTAATAGACAATGTTCATGCCAAAGGCTCGCGCCAGTTCAGCGGTCTTCTGGCCAATACGACCGAAACCGACGATACCCAAAGTTTTTCCATGGAGGTTTCCTGCCATGTACTGCTGTGCAGCGCTGGGAAATACAAGATGCCTGCGGATGTAGCGGTCTGTTTCCGCAATACGGCGGACACAGCTGAGCATCAGGGCTATGGCCAGCTCCGCAGTACTGTAGGTCACCTGTTCCGGCAGGTTTGCCACGAGAATGCCCCGCGCTCGGGCCGCCGCCACATCGATATTGTCCACACCCGCGCCGTAGTTACTTATGGCCCGCAGTTTGGAGGCGCCGTCGAGCATATCTGCGGTAACGCGGCTGCCCGCGACCAGGACACCCGAAGCTGTCTGCAGCCGCTGACACAGTTCGTCGTCGGTCATCCCCTCTTCACCATCGTGTACCCAAAGGTCCCAATCAGGCGGGAGCCGTTTCAATTCCTGTTTCAAATTCGGCACTGGGCGCGTTACGACGATAGATTCAGCCATGGTGTTATCCCTTCCTCCATTCTTCAGCGTTCATTGCATCTACAACCTATGTCCCGACTGCAGTCTGATCCTATAGCTACAGCTTGGTGCCACGGCGCCAATGCAGCAGATACTCCACTGCTGCTGCGGTCACATCCACGGTGGCAAAGGCACCACTGCCGCTGCGCCCGGATTCGGTGAACTCCGGGTCCTTCGGGTCACTGGACTGGAAGTTCCAGTTCAAAGATGGTGTCGTCAAGCACTCTGTATCTCCCACGGTATACCGTTCGGGCTGATGAATGTGACCAAAGAAACAGGCCGTGACACCGTAGCGTCCGCACAGGTATGCCCATCGCTGGGAAGCATCGACGCGCATTCGGAAACTAGGGAGCACATGCTCCCGCAGCGGCGGAATATGGGCAAAAAGAAAAGTATGCTTGAGTCCTTGCGCAGCATGGCTTTCCAGGGTGCTGCAGAGCCATCGGTATTGGGCATCATCCAGATCACCGCGATGGTCATTGAAATCCGGTGTGGCTGTAACATTGTTCAGCCCCACAAACAGGCATCGTTTGTGTACAAAACTGTAATAGAAAGGAGTCTGGCGCTCCTGTTCGGTCCAATGGCGGCTGTCGTTATTGCCCGGCACCACGAAACAGGGAACGCCCAGCGGACGCAAGAGCTCCTCCAACTCCGGCGTGCTGCCATGCCAGAGGATATCTCCCAATAGCAGGACGAAATCCACCCGGCTTTGGTTCTGCAACGTCGATACCGCACGCCGCAGCTTGTCCATGCCTGCTGTGCCCGGTTCCGTCAGATGCAGATCGGCCAATACCGCAAAGGAAAAGGGAGAAAACGGCACATCTGCCAGGGGTGATTTGCCCTCTGAAGGACTGCAGTACACACGTTTCAACAATCCCGTACCCTCCTCTGTGCGGTCGAGTGATCCCATCCCTGGCTCCAACATCCATCGATCCGGCGTCGACTTCCGAGTCCATCGGCAAACCGCACTGATCAGCAAGCTTCTGCATGCCGGCAGCAGAATCCTTTCTTCCCGCAGACTCGCCTTGGAAAGCTGCCCTATGCATCCATCCGTTGGCATATCGGCACAATTACTGGTAATATAAAGGTAACGAGCACCCAGTGCGTTGCTCCCCGGCTGTCCGGGTGGCATCACCGGTTCCTCTGCCCGATGCCGGCAAAGGCGTTCTTTCTCTGCCGGGGCACTGCCTTGGGCATCCTCCGTCTCCATGACCTTGTTCCGGGAGGTGAACTTAGCATGAAACAGAGACTGGCGCTGGTCGAACAGCTGAAGCGGCGGGGAATCCGCGATGACCGGCTCCTAGAAGCGATACTTGCTATCCCCCGGGAAAACTTTGTCCCAAGGTTTCAAAAGCCCAGGGCCTATGAAGATCGGCCACTTCCCATCGGTAAGGGCCAAACCATATCACAGGCCTATGTGGCAGCTCTCATGACATCCCTGCTGGAGCTATCGCCTTCGGATCGGGTGCTTGAAATTGGCACGGGATCCGGGTACCAGACGGCAATTCTGGCCCACCTGGCCGAGCACGTCTATACCGTGGAAGTCTTTGACGAACTGTCCTCCCATGCAAAGAAGCGCCTGCATGCATTAGGCTTGTCCAACATTTCCTTCCGGGTAGGCGACGGACGCGAAGGATGGCCCGAACACGCTCACTACAACGGCATTATTGTCACAGCTGCCGCGGCCGAGATATCCGATGCATGGAAGGAACAGTTAGAAGAAGGCGGGCGTTTGGTGGTACCCGTTGGCGAACCGTATTCAGAACAGATTCTGCAGAGGCTGTGGAAATCCGGCGGGCAGTTCCGTGCAGAAAACCACGGCTACGTTCGGTTTGTGCCGCTCCTGTAGCTGCGCGTGCCATCCATGCCTTGAAATGATCTGCCATGCGCTGAAGCAAACAGCCACGCCCTGCCAACTCTCGAAGGAAGGTGCACAATGTTTAACACATCCTGGACCATAGCCCATGTCTTTGGAATACCCATTCGCATTCACATTACTCTGCTCTTGATTCTGCCCTTGTTTGGCTGGATCTTCGGCGCTAATGTGGAGATATTTGCCGAACTGATGGGATTGCAGCCCGGCGATCTCCTGCTCGAGCCCTATATCCTGGGCTTCCTGCTGGGATTGGGACTTTTCGCCAGTGTCGCTCTGCACGAAATCGGGCATACTTGGATGGCGCTGCGGCGGGGCCGCAATATCCGCAGTATCACACTGATGATCTTGGGAGGTTTGGCCGATCTTGAAGACAGCATTGACGACCCCAGCGACGAGTTGAAAATTGCCATTGTGGGGCCTATCGTCAGCCTCCTCCTGGGTTTTGTGCTGCTATCCTTGACGACGCTTTTCGTCAACATGGCCGCTGATCTGCAGATTTTCCTGTTGTACCTGGGGCAGATCAACATTATCTTGGGTTTTTTCAACCTCATTCCCGCTTTTCCCAGCGACGGAGGTCGCGTCCTGCGGGCAGCGCTGGCAAAACGAGGCAACTATCTAAGGGCTACCAAAACCGCCACATCCATCGGGCAAACCGTTGCCATTTTTCTGGCCATTCTCGGGGTCTTCTCGGCCAACCTGCTGCTGGTGTTGGTGGCTTTCTTCCTGTACATCACGGCCAATCAGGAATACCAAACGCATTTGATGCGCTCCACGCTGGCAGACTTTCGCGTCCAAGACCTGATGACCCATGATGTGATCACTGTCTCCCAATACCATACCGTTAGTCAGCTGCTGGCCATGATGTATGATGCCAAGCACACCGGGTACCCCGTTGTCGACGAAGACGGAAAGGTGGTGGGCTGTGTGACCTTAGAGGACGTGCAGAGGATAGACCCTGCCCAACGCGAAGCCTACACTGTGCGGGACATCATGGCGAAGGATCTCCATACGATCGCTCCGGATGATGACGCCTACGATGCCTTGAAGAAAATGTCCAAGGAACAGATTGGCCGGCTCTTTGTCATCGATGAACAGGGTTCTGCGGCGGGAATCATCACCCGTTCCGACGTCGTCAAGGGATTTGAACTGCGCCGGGTGGAGCGAAGGGAAACGACCCAGTAGAGATGCCCGTTCGCTGCCAGGGCCCGGCAAAAACGGGTCTAGACACTTGCGAGCGGGTCACCTGCGTTTGGTTTCAGCGCTGGGTTTCTAGGAGGCGATTACGTGGATGCCATGGTCAAAGCCTGCCTGCAATCGGCGATGCCTGTCGTTCGTCTGACTGTCTCTCAAGCGGCAGACGGAGCAAGCAGCCGAGGCCCCCAGCTCCAAGCCATGCAGGCCGCCGTTCAGAACTCCGCTGAGGCCCGCGGTCTTTTGGCTGAACGCCAGGCCGACGGGACCGTTCCCGGACACCCCTATGCAAAATGGGCCGGCGCCCACTGGATACTAGCCTGCCTGGCGGACATTGGCTATCCAGCCGGCGACAGGACACTGCTGCCCCTTCGCCAGCAGGTATACCAGTGGCTTTTCTCTCCCGGAAAGGAAAAACCGCCCTGCATTGGCGGCCGCATACGAACCTGCGCATCGCAGGAAGGCAACGCCCTCTACTATCTCTGCCGCTTGGGTTTGGAAGATGGCCAGACAGCCCAGTTGGCGGAGCGCCTGATCCACTGGCAGTGGCCCGATGGCGGCTGGAACTGCGACAGAAACTCCCAAGCCGAGCACGCATCCTTCACAGAGACATTGCTGCCGCTGCGGGGCCTGGCAGCCTTTGGGGCAAAGACAGGCCATACAAGATCCCGTCAAGCAGCCCTGGCAGCAGCGGAGGTATTCCTGCAGAGGCGTCTGTTTCGAAGCCAGCGGAGTGGGCAGGTGATATCGGAGAAGTTCCTGCAGCTGCGTTATCCTTGGTATTGGCACTATGACATTCTCTTTGCCTTGAAAGTGATGGCCGAAGCAGAGCTGCTCGACGACGGACGCTGCCAGGAAGCCCTTGACGTCCTGGAAGAAAAACGCTTTGGGGATGAAACGGAAGCCCCCGGTGCCCTGGCTGCCGAAGTAAAACACTATCACAGGGGGCGCAGGGACCGCAGCGGGTTTCCCCCGTTGACTGGGGCGGCAGCGGGCAGACAAAGCCCAATTGGTTTGTGACGGCCAATGCACTGGCCGTTCTTCTGAAATCCGGGCGTCTGGGTTAAGCCTACCCATCGGTTGCCTGCTACGGGCCCGGTCCCTGCGATTTGAAATAAACTTTTTCTGTGATCTTCGGTCCAATGTACGGCAGCAGGCAGAGCTGCGCCCGCAGCATCCCGATTTCACCGGAGCCGGTCATGGCCAAGAGCAGCATGAAGTGTTCATATACCCCGAAAAAGACCCATCCCAAGAGACATCCGACGATCACAACCACTGGTCTTAAGGCATACCACAGGACCGGAGTCCATTCATAACGGTAGCGCTGGTACCAAGTTTCGGCTCCGTGAATTCCCCAATAGCCCGTAAGCGACAGATAACCCAATAGAAAGGCGAGGAATATGGCGAACCCCCAAGGCAGGCCGGCGACTAACGGCACAGTCAAGCCAATGGCTGCACCGATCAAACCGCTGGCTGTGGCCCGGCGCGCCACACGGAACGTAAACCGCTCGGCATCCGCCTGTGTATACAACGGTGTGCACCTCCTTTCCATCCATGGGCTTCCATCGCCGAGCTTAATCCGGCTTGTGGAAGTTCGCTGTAAAGTTTTTATTGCCGCCATGGACTGTTGCCAGTACAAAACCCTCGGCCTGCACCCGTTCTTTGAGATCGCCTAGGTCAACAAAATCTGTGTCACCGGGCTGCTCTGTGACAGACAACAAGCCTCCGGGTTTAAGAACTCGCAGGCACTCCGACATGGCAGCGGACTGCTGACGAATCTCGCCAAATACTGCGACCATGAAAACCACATCAAAGCAGCCCGCAGAAAAAGGCAGGGCAGCAGCGTCGCCGTGGTGAATGGACACGTTCTCCAGACCAGCCCGCCTCAACCGAGCTTCTGCCTTGCGGAGCATTTCTTCCTGAATATCCACCAAGTATAGCGTGCCCTGGGGTATTCGTCTGGCCACTGCCAAACTGCAATAGCCAGGACCGGGTCCAACCTCCAGCACCCGATGATCCGCCGCCAAATCCAGCCTGGCGGCCAGCGCCTCCGGGGCAAGCACGAACCGCCGCAGGGGATTCAAGAGCGTGAATGCCAGCTGATGGGGAATCAAACCTCGTCCGAAAAACCGGTTAAGGACATCCTTTGTTTTGGCAAACATAAGAGCCTCCTCTGCCTGCAACCGTGTGGACGAGCCGTCGGTGCCGTCATTGTCGGCGCTGAAAGAATTCCAGAAAATCGGAGCGGGTCACACGACTGACACCGCTGTGTTCGATATCAAAGCGGTTGTCCACAGGTTCACCGTATTCCCGCTCCATGACCTCAGCAATGCGGGGGCGGCAGAAGGTGCCCTGGCACCATCCCATGGAAGCCCGTGTGCGGCGCTTGACGCCGTCTAGCGCCTTTACACGTATGCCGCGGTGCAGGCTGTCCACGATTTCGGCCTCTGTCACCTGCTCACAGCGGCAGATGATCTTCTCCGGTGCCGAAGGCATATCAATCAGATGCTTTACTTCTGGGAAAGGCCGCAGTTCCTTTCTAGTGATAATCGGTTCCCGATGGGGATTGAAGCCCGGATCCGGTTCTAGGGTCAGTCCGGACTTGGCTAAGAGCTTAATCAGCCTCTCGGTCGCCGCCGGAGCCGCTGTCAGGCCGGGAGATTGTATGCCCGCCGCATGGAAAAAGCCCGGCACAGAGCTTTCTTCTATGTGAAAGTCGTTGTCAGAACTGCGGGCGCGAATGCCGGTAAAACTGCGCAGGAATTTCTTGGGATCCATGCCGTCGTACAACTGCCTTGACTGCTGGTAGATGGCGGCAATCCGCTCCATGTGCGTGGAGGTATCATCCCGCGGCGAATCATCGCTGGCATCGGGCCCGATCATCAGATTGCCGTGATAGGTAGAAGTTACAAGCACGCCCTTGCCCATGGCAGTGGGCAAACGGAATATGACGCTATTTACCCCTTGGCCGGTCCCGCGGGCAAAGAGCAGATATTCGCCGCTGCGGGGATGGATGGAGAAATTCCCTGCCCCGACCATATGGGACACCCGGTCGGCGTAGATACCAGCGCAGTTGACCACAAAGCGGCCTTGGAAACTGCCGCCGGAGGTCTGCACCACAAAGCCTTCCCCCCTGCTGGAGATAGCCTGCACTTCGTGCTCAAGCCGGAGAACAACTCCGTTATTCACCGCGTTTTCAGCCATGGCAATGGCCATCTCATAGGGAGAACAGACTCCGGCCCCTTTACAGTACAGAGCCCATTGCACCCCCGGATTTAAGTTGGGTTCCATGGCACGGACGGTATTACCATCGAGGATTTCCAGATCCGGCACCCCATTGTCCGTTCCCTGCTGCACGAGCTGTTCAAGGGGTTCTCGCGCGTCCTCCATGGTAACAACCAGCGACCCAATAGGATCAAAGCCGAAATGCAGCTCCCGGTCAAGCTGCTCAAATTGGCACCGGCCTGGGTAACACAGCTTTCCCTTCAGCGTTGCCCGCGATTCTGCGTAACCGCCATGGACAATGGCACTGTTGGCCTTCGTTGCACCCATGGAAACATCGTATTCTTTTTCCAGCACCAAAACCCGGAGCCTATATCGGGAAAGCTCCCGGGCCAACGTCGTGCCGATGATCCCCGCTCCGATGATGACTACATCATAGATACTCAAAGCACCGCTTCCTTCCCTGGAACAATGCCCCGCTGTCTCACGGAAAGGGCGCACTGTAGGTTTACTACACAGACCACGCGGTTTCCTTCTGACAGGCATGGACAGATCAAAGAGGAAGCCGTCCCTTAGGACGGCCTGCAATAGCTTAATGCTCTTTGTCGTCTGTCCCACTGGTCTTGTCGTTCTTCTCCGATGCCGCTGCAGACTGCGATGAAGTTTCCGGCTGCGATCTCGGCTTTTCCTTCACCACATCGTCCACAGAACTCTGCATTTCCTGCATGGATTTGCGAAACTCACGCATGGTCTTCCCCAGGGCGCTTCCCACTTCAGGAAGCTTCGCAGGGCCTACAACGATCAGGGCCACGGCTAGGATGAGAACCAACTCCATCGGGCCAATCCTTCCAATCACTTCCTTCACCCCCAACCTAGATTCGGCCGCAGCCGCAGAGTGCGCTATGCCTCCCGCTGTCTCCGCTGGATCATCGCGGCCAGGACAACACTGAGTTCAAACAACAGCACCATGGGCCCGGCCAGCAAAAACTGCGACACAATATCCGGGGGTGACAGCACGGCCGCTGTAACCACAATCCCCAGATAAACGAATTTGCGGAACTGCCGCAGACTGCGTGCAGTGATCAATTGGAACTTGGCCAGCAGTACAACGACGGTGGGCATTTCAAACACCAGACCGAAGGATAATAAGATGGAACTAATAAAGCCAATATAACTGCCCATGGAAAACATGGGTTCAATGTCCTGGTGAGCTATGTTGACAAAAAATTCTATGGTGAGCGGCAGTATGATCTGGTAGGCAAATCCTACACCCAGTAAGAAAAAGAACACTCCTGCAATCAAGGCGGCTGTCAGATACAGCCGTTCGTTCTTCAAAAGCCCCGGCCGCAGAAACAACCAGATCTGCAGGAGTGTAATGGGCGATGTGGCTACAATTCCCACAATCAGGGAAATACGAATATAGGCCAAGAACAGCTCCGGCGGCGACAAGTAGATGAACTGGAGACCTCGGGCCGGTTCCAAGACGAGCGCTGTCAAATGCTCAACAAAAACAAAACTGACAATCGTTCCCGCGAGGATGGCCAGCGCGATGTAAATCAGTCGTCTGCGGAGTTCTCCTAGATGCTCAATGAATGTCAGCTTCTTTTCGTCCACAAAACACCCGTCCTCAACATTGATCTATTGGCTGCCGTTGGTATCCTCTGCTTCTGTTTCTGGATCGCGGTTGACATTGCTTCGGAATTCCTTGATAGCCTTGCCTAATGAACTGCCCACAGCGGGTAGTTTCGAAGGTCCGAATATGACCAAGGCAATGGCAAGTATCAAAATCAGTTCCATGGGACCTAAGCGTCCAAACATCGGTCACCCTCCTTATTTCCCTTTGAATACGTCAAACACATTGATAGAATCTTTCAGCTCCTTGGTTACCTTCTTATACTCAGAGTAGCCCTTGGTTGCCGTGCGAGCCAAGCCGGGCAAGTTCTTCGGTCCGACCAAAAACACCACTACAGCGGCTATGACAGCCATTTCCCATATCCCTAGCCTGCCGAACATCGGTCACCACCATCCCCCTGCCTGTCGTCATGACACCTGTTCTGCACCGCCTGCAATTCTGTACCCATGGGCGTATATGAGCGGGCTCTTGGAAGCAATCCGTCCCACCAACGTGATGCCCAATCGTTCTGCAACTTCCAGAGCCATGCTCGTCGGTATGCTGCGGGTCGTCACAATGGGTATGCCCGCTGCCACGGCCTTCAAGACCATATCCGTAGCGATCCGCCCCGTCGTCACCAGGGCACAGTGCTGAAAATCGGTGCCGAGAAAGAGGCCCTTGCCAATTACCTTATCCACAGCGTTGTGCCGGCCCACATCTTCCCGCAGGGCCAATACACCCTCTTCATTGGCCAATACGGCACA
>PUOC01000016.1 GCA_003551965.1 Clostridiales bacterium
CCGCAGCCATAGGCTGCGGCCGGTTCTTCTTTCTACTGTGAAGCAGCCGGTTTCTGCTGGGCTAAGAGGCAGTGGGACGGAGCCAAATCCAGCCAGCTGTCCTCCTGGGCTGCCGCTGGGTTGGCTACGATCCGGGCCACGCGCCCGTCGATCAGTTCCACCACCCGTTCTGAACGGGCGGCAATATGGCGGTCGTGGGTGATGATCAGAAATGTTGCCTGGCGTTCGCTGCGAATACGTTCCATGAGCGCAAAGATCTGCTCTGTGGTTTCGCTGTCCAAGTTGCCCGTGGGTTCGTCGGCCAGCACCAGACTGGGATCGTTCATAAGCGAACGGGCAATGGCAATGCGCTGCTGCTGGCCCCCGGAGAGGCGGCTGGCTTTAAAATGCCCCCGCTCGCCCAAGCCCACCAGATCCACCAATTCTTCCGCTTTTTTACGGGTCTTTGCCGCAGGCTTGCCGCTGGCAATCCAATGGGGCATCATTACATTTTCCACGGCAGTAAACTCGGGAAGCAGATGATGGAACTGAAAGACAAAACCGATCTTGCGGTTGCGGAATGCCGCCAGTTCCCGATCATTCATGGTTACAATGTCGCTGCCGTCAACGATGATGCGTCCGCCCGTGGGCCGGTCCAAGGCTCCGAGCAGGTTGAGAAGGGTGCTCTTTCCCGATCCCGACGGGCCGATAATGGCCGAGAAGCTGCCCCGGTCCACTTGGAAATCAATGCCGTGCAGGACCTTGGTTTCGGTACCGCCGTTGGTATAGCTTTTGGTCAATTCCTGAATGTCCAATAGGATATCAGCCACCGCGAATCACCTCAATAGGGCTCAGTTTTTTCGACTGCTGTGCGGGAATCAGGCCGGCCAAGGTGCCGGCTAGTATGGCCACGGCAGCCGATAAGACGACGAAGGGGACATCAAACTCGATGGGAAACAACGGATCACCGGCGCCGTCACGGACAAGCTGTGTGAACGTCCTGCTTAAGAGCGTGCCGAAGGTGACGCCGAATACAGAACCAAAGGCTCCTAGTACAGCGCCTTGGATTACGAAAATGGCGGCGGCACTGCGGCTGCGGGTGCCCATGGCCTTTAGAATTCCGATCTGCTTCGATTTCTGAACCACGGAGACCGCGAGCACGCTGGATATGCCTAAGGTCACCGCCACAATGACCAAGAACTGGATGATGAGACTGGAAGAGCTTTGACTCTGGAGGGCGCTCAGGAGCTGTGCATTGTCTCGTTTCCAGCTGTCCGCCCGCACCTCCGGCAGTTCCCCAGCCAGACGATCGGCCACCGCATTGGCCGCAAAAACATCGCCGATCTGCAGTTCAATGGAAGACACCTGATCCGGCGCCTGCATAAAGGCCTGCGCCCGCTGCAGGGACATGATGATCCAGCTGTCATTGATGGCGCTGGAGCCAAGATCAAAGATGCCTTCAACGAGAAACCGGTCCTGTGAGCCGCCGGCACCGGTCAGCTGCAGTGAGTCACCGGGAAGGACGTTCAGTTCATCGGCCAGTCCCGCACCCAGCAGAATGCCGCTGCCGGCGGTGGTCGGTTCACCGGCGGTCATGCGTCCGGAAATATCGTAGATGTTGTCAGCGTCGTCGATGTCAACGCCGCGCACAGCCGTCGGCAGGTTTTTTTCGCCCCGGCGTACAAAGCCCGATTCGATCAAGGTCGGAGAGATGGCCGTGAACTCCGGCTGTCCCCGCAGCCAGTCCACAGTGGACTCCCAATCTCGCAGCCCGGCTTCGCGGCCTGAGAAATCAGCAATCTGCGATGCCCCGTCAATATCGGCAAACAAGGGCCGCGGCACCCGCTCCTGCGCCGAGATGGTAATGTGCGGCGACGTACCGACAGTTTGGTTGACCAAGTCCGCCTGGAGGCCGTTGATGAGAAATCCCAGGAAGATTTGCACCGATACGCCCACGGAAATACCCAGCAGGATCAGCAGGGACTGACTTTTTGATGCACTTAAAAACCGCCATGCCACTTTCCATTCAAACCAGCTCATCTCGCCACCTCACTGCCGGCGCCGGACAGCTGTATTTCCACGGACACACGCATATTGGAGATCAATATATCGCTGGATTCGGCCGGCGTCAGGTATACTGCAATGACACCGCGCTCGGAATCCACGACACTGGCCTGCCGCTCAATGACGGCATCAAACCGCTGTTCGGGATAGGCCTCGGGCGAAAACCTAGCCGTTGTCCCCGGCTTCAAATTGGCCAGCTGCCGCTCATCCGGTTCTATGCGGATCTTCATGTCCGCAGACGCCAGGGTAAAAACGGCATCACCGGGCCGCAGATAGTCACCCTCCTCAACGTGGGAGGTTATAATGGTTCCATCCCATGGGGCTTCGATGGTAAATGTGTCCCAGTTGGCTTGGGCAGCCTGCAAAGACGCCTCTGCCGAGCGCACATTGGCCCGGGCCGTCTGCAAGGCCTCTGTGGCGGCGCTGTATCCCGATTGGGCCTCGTCCCGGGCGTGCTCTGCCTCTTCCACAGCATTGGCCTGGGAATGCTCCTGGTCTTCCAGACGATACCGTGCCAATTCCAGCTGCAGGCGGGCAGCTTCTTTGGCGTTCTGGGCCCGTTCGGCTTCTACTTTCTGGGCAGCACCGTTGGCAGCCAGTCCAGCCGTCCGTTCCCAATCCGCAGACGCGATTTCCAGTTCCAGTTGGGCGGCGGCCACTTCCTGCCGTGCCACTTGGGCGGTGGCCGAGCGGGCATGGCGCAGGCGGGTCTCAGCCGAAGCCAACTGCGCCTCGGCCCGGGCCAAAGCGGCTTCCGCCTCGGCGGCTCTTGCCTTCGCCTGTTCTAGATTGGCAGCGGCAACCTCCACGTTAGAGGCGGCATCGGCGTTGCCCAAACTTGCTGCCATTGTGTCCTTCTCAATGGATGAGCCCTCTGTGATATGCAGCTGTTCCACAGTTCCCCCGGACGGTGCCCGAACCACCACTTGCCTTACAGGCAGGATGACACCGGTAGCCCGCAGTCGCTGTGGAACCTGGTCATCGGCGGTGGGTTCGGTCTGCGAGGGGCTTTCGGCGGCTGCGGATGAATATCCGCCCGCGGACTCGTCGGCCCGGCTCGCGTACCAGCCCGCGGTACCGGCGGCGAACAGCAGCAGGACTCCCAGGACCAACAAAAGCGGCCTCCGCAGCTTGCGCCAGTGCGTAGTTGCAGTCAATTGCATTCCCTCCCATTTCTTTCATAATTCTATGGCTTTCATTATACGCCTGAAAGGCCTGTAAGTAAAGAAGAATGATTATTATTAAAGGCATCGCCATGGCGTTTTCCAGGGGTGCTCCGGCCTTGGGCTAGCTAGGGCCGGTGCTTGCGGCCACCTCGGGCGGCAGGGATAACAAAATGTGATAGGAGCCTGGAAAGCGCGGCAGCGCGCAAGAAACCCGCAGAACGGATCTGCGGGTTTGTTGACAGAAAAATGGTGGGCTCGGCGGGTTTCGAACCTGCGACCTCTCGGATGTGAACCGAGCGCTCTCCCACTGAGCTACGAGCCCGACTTCACTTCCATTATATCCGCAGTGATGCAGAAGTGTCAAGACGCCGCTGCATCAACAACCATCGGCCAGCTTAGGGCTGCAGCCAATCCTGGTCCGGTTTGGCAATCAGGCGGGCATTATTAAAGGCCTGATCCAAAGTGAGACAGGTGGCGGAACGGTAGAAGCTGTCGCCATGGCGCTCAACAACCAGGGCCAAATCGGCCTGGCGGGGGTTGGACAGACAGATGGGAAGCAGAAGCTGCAGTCGGCCGCGGTAATATTGGGGCACGGCCGCTTTGTAGTTCCTGCGCACCCGCTCCCGGGCACTGCGAATGGCACCATCCAGGAAAATCCGCAGCTGGTACTTGCCCATGGAGCGGAACGGCTCCGGAAAGCGCTGGCGATTGTCATCGATGATGTGATCCAGGTCCGGACGCATTTCCAGACGATTGTCGAACACCAGATCCCGGGGATCCTCAAAATAGTTGGCCAAATCCGGCAGTTCGTTGAAACAATTGAGGCCCGCATCGCCCAAACGCGCCCAGCCGTCAAAGAGCCATTTTTCATCGCGGGGCGTATCGTTGAGGCGGAAGAGGCCGAAAATCGGTTCCTGGTTGTCCGTGACCAGGCCTGTGTTGAAGCAGGACAGAGAGTCCTTGGCTTCGCCGTTGGAGTAGCAAATTTTTCCTTCGGCCTTGACACGGGCAAATGTAAATTGAATATAATTGTACAGAACCGGCTTTGTGTATTCACTGGGGGAGTGGGTATAGTCCCAGCACTCATCCTCAGCTAAATCGGCCAGTTCTTCGATCCGCTGCTTCATCTCCGGTATGTAAGCAAAGCGGAATAACGGCAGGGAAGATTCTGATCTAGCCATATCATCGCTCCTAATGTGTGTTTGACAGAGTATATTGTAACACAGGAACGGCACTGCCATAAACCCATTTTGTTATATTATCATTGTACCACAGGAATTCAGATACCGAACGAGAATACTGCAACAGAGCTCTCCGTGGAGGTGAGGACCATGTATGCTTTTCATAAGCCCATCGCAATTGGCGCAGGCACCTACGACCTGACAGCTGCGGGCGAAGTGCTCATTGACATGATTTCCCACAGCTATGACAGTTCGTTCATGGGAGATTCCTTTACCAGCTATTTCGGGGGCTCTCCAGCCAACGTGGCCGTAAACATGGCCAATCTCGGCCACACATCCTCCATCATTGCCAGCATCGGAGAGGAGCCGTTCGGGGAATATATTGAAAGCTACCTGCGGCAGGCAGGAGTACATATACAAGGCCTGCAGCGCCAAAGGTCCCATCCCACGTCCATGGTAGTCGTCAGCAGAAGCGAAGGCAACCCGCGCTTTATCGCCTACAGGCAGGCCGATCGGATGCTGGAGGCCGATAAAACCGCTCTGGATCTGGCTGCCAACAGCCGCATTCTGCATTTTACCAGCTGGCCGATTTCCATGGAACCCGCCCGCGGTACCATATTGGAGCTGATCGATGCGGCATCGCAGGGGGGAGCGCTGGTCGGATTCGATCCCAATTACCGTGAAATTCTATGGGAACAGGGCCATGACGGGCGCCGCTTCATCCGGGAACTACTGCCCAAGATAGACGTGATCAAGCCTTCCGACGACGATGCGCAGCACCTCTTTGGTCCGGGGAGTCCCGCCGTGCAGATGCAGCGTTTCTTGGACTGCGGGGCGGGACTGGTTCTGCTGACCTTGGGACGCGACGGCTGTTTGGCGGGCAGCGGATCCCAGATCCACCACATACCGTCCCGGGCCGATGAAGTCGTGGATGTCACCGGCGCCGGTGACGCTTTCTGGTCAGGCTTTTACAGCGGAGTTCTCTGCGGTTTTACCGTGGAGCGGGCACTGCAGCGGGCCAATGCTGCCGCAGCCCACAAACTCAGGCAGACCGGCGCGGTCATGGATCTGTCGCTGGATGCATTGAAACAACTAGAGGGGGACCGGGCATGCGAATAGCTTTTTTCAATCCACAGGGCAATTTTGATCCGCAGGATCTGTATTGGACGGAACACGCCGATTTTGGCGGCCAGCTGGTCTATGTCAAGGAACTGGCCCTGGCCATGGGAGAACTGGGCATAGAGGCCGATATCCTGACCCGCTTGATCGACGACCCCCATTGGCCGGGGTTTTCTTCCGAATTGGATTGGTATCCCGGAAATCCCAATGTGCGCATTATCCGCATTCCCTTCGGCGGACCCGATTTCTTGCCCAAGGAGCAGCTGTGGCCCCATCTGCACGAATATGTCCGAGGGATTGAAGCGTTCTATGGGCGGGAAGGCCTCCGTCCCACTTTTGTCACCACCCACTACGGTGACGGCGGCATCAGCGGGGCCATGTTCCAGGAACAGACCGCGATACCCTACTCGTTTACGGCCCATTCGTTAGGGGCCCAAAAGCTCGAGAAGTTTGAACCGTCACCGGAGAACATGGAAAACTTGGACCGCCGCTTTCAGTTTTCCAAACGTTTGACGGCGGAGCGGATAACCATGGCCAATGCCGCCGTTCATTTTGTGTCCACGAACCAAGAGCGCTATGAGCAGTACTCCCACCCCTATTACCAAGGTGCTGTGGATGTAGAAGACGACCGCCGTTTTGCGGTGGCGCCCCCTGGGGTAAACACCAATGTCTTCAACCCAGAGCCGGGCCCCAGCGACGAAGTGGTAACATGGCGGGTCAATGAAGTTATGCGCCGGGACCTCAGCGAAGAACGGCTGTCCTATCCCTGCATCGTCGCCGCCAGCCGCCTGGATGCCAAGAAAAACCACATCGGCTTGGTGCGGGCCTATGGGCAAAGCCAGGCACTGCAGGACAACGCCAATCTTGTCATTACCCTGCGGGGAATCAATGACCCCTTCCAGGACTATTCCCGGGCCAAGCCCGGCGAAAAGGAAGTCCTCGCCCAGATCATGGCCGCAGTCAAGGAATACGGCCTCGAAGGCAAGATCTGCATGTTCAGCATCAACAGCCAGCAGGAACTGGCTTCCTGCTACCGGGTGTTTGCCCGGCAGCGTTCCGCCTTTACACTGACCAGTGTCTATGAACCCTTTGGATTGGCGCCCATCGAAGCCATGGCCTGCGGCCTGCCGGCCGTGGTAACCAAGAACGGCGGGCCTTCGGAAGTGCTGCGGGAAGGCGATCGCCACTTCGGTGTCCTTGTGGATCCCACCAGCACCGAGGACATTGCCCGGGGATTATTGGATGTACTGGGATCCGAGAAGCGGTTTACGGAGTATCAGGAGGCAGGCAAAGAGAGGGTTTTCTCGACCTACACCTGGAAGCAGACGGCGCAGCGCTATATCGATACCATCGAGGATATCCTGCGGCAAAAAGAGCAGGGGAGAACGTTTGCAGCCACACCGATCCCGGACTTTTTCTGGACGGGACGGGGCGATGTCACGATCCAGTGGCAATTTGAAAGCGATGGAGGAAAATGATTTGAGTAGAGTAATGACGAAGGATGAATTCAAACGTGCAGTGGAAACCAAGATCCAGCGGATGTTCGGCCGGCCCCTGCACCGGGCTACGAAGACCCACCTCTTCAAATGCATTGCCATGGTGGTGCGCGATCTCGTCAATGAGCAGTGGGCTTATGCCCGGGAAGCATTCCACGAAGAACCCCGAAGGGAAGTATTCTACCTTTCCATGGAATTTCTGACCGGCCGCAACCTGGGCAACAACCTGATGAATCTGGAAATGGAAGATGTGGCCCGGGACGTCTGCGACGAACTGGGGGTGGATCTCGACGAGATCCGGGAAATGGAACCGGATATGGGCCTCGGCAATGGCGGCCTCGGCCGCCTGGCCGCCTGTTTTATGGACTCGCTGTCCACTGTGGGCCTGCCCGGGCACGGCTGCGGCATCCGCTACGAATACGGACTGTTCAAACAGCGGATTATTGACGGCTACCAGATTGAGGTACCCGATCCGTGGCTGGACGACGGTAACGTCTGGGAAGTAGCCATTCCTGAAGACGCGGAAACCGTGCGCTTCGGCGGCTGGGTGGAAACAACCCGGAAGAACGGCCGCATACAATATGAACAGAAGGGCTGCCAAACAGTTCGGGCTGTGCCCTACGAAATTCCCATCATGGGGTATGATTCGAAGCTGGTAAATTCCCTGCGGCTTTTCGCAGCCCGTTCCACCAAGCATCTGGATATGGACCTGTTCGGTCAGGGCCGCTATATGGACGCCCTGGAAGACAAGGAACTGGCTGAAGTGATTTCCAAGGTTCTCTACCCCGAAGACAACCATCCCGAGGGCAAGGCGCTGCGCCTGAAGCAGCAGTACTTCTTTACCTCGGCCAGCGTACAGAACATTGTACGCCTATTCATCCGGCGCGGCGGCGATATCCGCAAGTTGGCCAAGCAGATTATGATCCACATCAACGACACCCATCCGGGTCTGGCCATACCGGAACTGATGCGCATTCTGCTAGACGAGTTCGGCTTGGACTGGGACGAAGCCTGGGAAATCACCCACAACACCTTTGCCTACACTAACCACACCATTCTGGAAGAAGCCCTGGAACGCTGGCCCGTGGATCTGTTCCAGCAGCAGCTGCCGCGTCTGTGGGACATTGTCTATGAAATCAATGAAAAGTTCTGCGGCGAGCTCTGGAAGAAATATCCCGGGGAGTGGGATAAAATCGCTTCCATGGCCATTATTGCCGATCACGAAGTAAAAATGGCCCATCTGTGCATTGTGGGCAGTTATTCCGTGAACGGTGTGGCCAAACTGCACGCGGAGATACTCAAGAACCATGTCTTTAAGGATTTCCACGAGTTCTATCCGCACAAACTGATTGGGATCACCAACGGCATCACCTTTCGGCGCTTTCTTTTGAAGGCCAACCCGGAACTGGCCGATCTGATCAGCGAGCGGATCGGGACCGATTGGATCACCGATTCTATACAGCTGCAGCAGCTAGAGCCCTATGCCAAAGACAAGGACTTCACCCAGGGGCTGCAGGCAGTGCGCCGCCGCAACAAGGAAAGTCTAGCGGAGTATATCAAAGAGCACCACCAGATCACCGTCGATCCCGATTCCATCTTCGATGTCCAGATCAAGCGGCTCCACGAGTACAAGCGGCAGCTATTGAATATCCTGCACATCATGCACCTTTACAATCGTCTCAAAGACAACCCCAACCTTGATGTGCCGCCGCGCACCTTTATCTTTGCGGCCAAGGCCGCGCCGGGCTACCGCACGGCGAAGCTGATCATTAAGCTGATCCACAGTGTGGGGCGGAAAATCAACAACGACCGCCGCATCGGTGACCGCTTAAAGGTGGTATTTCTGGAAAATTACCGGGTCAGCCTCGCAGAGAAGATTATTCCGGCGTCCGATGTCAGTGAACAGATCTCCACCGCCGGCAAGGAAGCGTCCGGGACGGGCAACATGAAGTTCATGCTCAACGGCGCTCTGACCATCGGCACCTTAGATGGTGCCAATGTGGAGATCTTGGATGCGGTGGGCGAGGATGCCATCTATATCTTTGGATTAACCGCCGACGAAACCCAGGCCTACTACACCCAGGGCGGATACGATCCCCGGGCCATCGTCGAGAACGATCCGCGGCTGCAGCGGGTCCTAGCCCAGCTGGTCAATGATTCCCTGGATGTGGGCACGACGGAAATGTTCCGGGAAATCTACAACGGGCTGCTCTACGGCCACGGTATGGCGGATCCGTACTTTGTCATCAAGGACTTTGATGCCTACAACAAAGCCCAGGAGACCATCGACAAGGAATACCAGCAGCCGGGAATATGGTGGCCCAAGGCGGTGCGGAACATTGCCCATGCCGGCCGCTTCTCCAGCGACCGCACGGTGGAGGAATACAACGAGCGGATTTGGCGGCTGCCGAAGGTGGACGCGTGAGGCAGATATCCCGGGATAACACCGGTCAAGAGAGGAGAATGGCTTCATGTTTTACCGGCTCCGAAATGGCCTGCTGCTCGCCGCTGTGATCTGCACTGCCATGGCAGGCACCGCCGCATCGGAAGCATACGAGACGGACATGGTCACGGTGGTCGCAGAGCCCGCCGTCGATCTCAGCAAGCATGTGCTGGCCCATGTGGATGCCGGCTCCGTTCTGCACTGCAACTATGACGGCAGCTATGTGGCCGCCATGGAACAGCGGCGGCGCGAGGCGAATCGGGAAGGACCGCTGGCCGTGGATTTGGACCCGTTTGCCGAGGCGCTGCAGCGCCATGAAGGGCTATGGAATCTTTCCACCGCTGCCGCCTTCTTTTCCGATCCCGAAGTATATCTGGGTGTATTGGAGTATTGGAGCGGAGAACGCGGCCCCGTGGACGGCTTAGATCCCATGCAGGAGCAAGCGGCAGAGGGCATGGCCCAGGCTTTTGCTGAGGTTCCCCAGGGGGCAATACATTCCTTTGCCGAAGCGGCCCGGACGGAGTATGAGAGCTTCTATGGCCAGTACTGGGAGGACACGGCCCCAGAGCGCCGCAGCCAGAAAGAGCTGTTCTGGGAACTGTGGAATGACAGCGACCGCGAGGACCTGGAACGGTTTTTCCAAAACCGCGGCCTGCGCCGGGCCAAAATTTATCTCTCCGAAGCCATGCGACGCGGCGGGCGGGGATTTATGGATGCTGAACCCGGCCGGATGGGGGGTATTGTTCCGCTCCCGGAAACGGAGAATGCCTTTCCCAGCTATGCCGCGGCTGTGCGCGAACTTCTCCATGCCGTCATCGATCCCTTGGTCGCCGATGCGGCAGACGCGCCCCCAGGGGATAGGGTAGAGGATCCGGAAACCGGTGAGACCTTAGACCGCCAGCAGGTGCTGCGAAACGCAGTGATCGTTTTCCAGTATTGGCTGCTGGAGAATATCAGTGACGATAAGGGCAGCCAGTACCTGCAGCTTATGCATGCCGACGATGCAGAACAGTTACAGGACAATCATCCGCTGCCGCGGGAAGCCCTGGCGCGTCTAGAGCAGATCCGGGACGCGATCTGGGACAACGGCTGATGTCGGGTGCAGCGGTGTCTTTTGCCTATGCAGTGATGAAAAGGCACACGAGCCCAAGGAACTTCTGAAAACTGCATCCATGGATTGCCAAGAGCCCGGGTGGAATTCGCCGGGCTTTTTCGCTGCACAGGCCGCCTTAATCAGCACGTAGTCCCAGGGAAGGGAAAAGGCCGCAGCTGTCGAATCCAGAATATACAGCCCCGATGCAGGGAGCCGGCCCTAGGCCGCGTGCACCTGGATGGGCGGACGGCCATGCTTAACCGAGCTTCACAGGCCCGGTTAGTCTTGACTAAAGGGAGCGATTTACTTGAAAACATTGCCGCTTAGTGGCACAGGTATTGAAGTCAGTGCCCTCTGCATGGGCTCGACCAACTATGGAAGCAAACTAGGCCCAGAGGAGTCGGCTGCTCTTCTGGATGCCTACACAGAAGCGGGAGGCCGTTTTCTGGATACGGCCAACAACTACTCGGCATGGGCTCCGGGGTGCAGCGGCGGCGAAGCCGAGACGGTAATCGGCCGCTGGATGAAGGAGCGCAACAACCGCAGTGAAATGTTCGTGGCCACCAAGGTCGGATTTCCCTATGAGGGCGTGGAACGGGGCCTGTCGGCCCGGCGGATCGAAGAAGAATGCGAAAAGAGTCTGCGCCGGCTGGGTATCGATACCATTGACCTGTATTACGCCCACCGGGATGATCGGGACACACCGCTGGACGAGACCTTAGAGGCCTTTGACAACTTGGTGCAGCAGGGTAAAGTGCGCTTCATCGGCGCCAGCAACTACTTGGCCTGGCGGCTGGCGCATGCGGACGCGGTGAGTAAGGAAGGTGCCATCAGTTCCTTCTGCTGTATTCAGCAGCGGTATTCCTACCTGCGGCCCAAACCCGGGGCCAGCTTCGAACCGCAGATCGCAGCCAATGACGACCTGCTTGACTATTGCAGCGATAGGGGCATGACGCTGCTTGCCTATTCACCGCTGCTGCACGGAGCCTATACCCGGGAAGATCGCAAACTGCCCGAGCAGTACCAGGGGCAGGACTCCACAGCCCGTTTGGCTGTTCTGCAGGAAGTGGCGAAAGAATTGGGTGTGACGCCCAATCAGGCGGTCTTTGCCTGGATGCTTCACAGTGATCCGCCGGTGCTCCCCATCCTCGGCGTCAGTACCCAGGAGCAGCTGCAGGAAAACCTGCAGGCACAGGAGGTCACCCTATCCGAAGAACAGATGCAGCGCTTAAACGAAGCATCCGCCTGACAGGAGAGACGAGATGATAACGCGACCGAGCTGCCTTTGTGCAACCAGATAACCTATGCTAACGCCACGGCGCAAAAGAAAGGGGCGGTGAGGCGGCGATAGGCGCGCATCAACCGCACCATGCACCGATAGGAACTATCGGCGGACCACCCGGGTATGCTGCCCGGGTGGTCTATTTCATCTTGAGGGAAGTGACAACCTTGATTGAACTGGCCGTTGCCGATCTGGTCAAATACTACGGCGCCCAGAAAGTCCTAGATGGTCTCAGCATGGAAGTACAGCAGGGAGAACGCGTGGGCGTGGTCGGTGCTAACGGTTCCGGCAAGACAACCCTGCTTTGCATCTTAGCCGGTTTGGAAAGCAAAGATGCGGGCATGATCGCGCTGCGACGTGGAGCCGCTGTCGGCTATTTGGATCAGACGCCCTCCTTTCCCGGCCGCACCGTAGACGACGTGCTCCAGGAGCCCTTTGCGGCCTTGAAGGAAAAGGCCCAAGCCATGGCTGTCTTAGAGGCAGAGCTGTCCAGGGCCGACGAACCCGGCCTAGAACGCCGTCTGCAGCGCTATGCGGCACTGCAGGCGGAGTATGAAATGGCCGGGGGCTATGCCCAGCAAGAGAAACTGCAGCGGGTCCTGACCGGCCTGAAAATTCCCGCGGCATTCCTCAGCCGTCCCTTTCATTCCTTGAGCGGCGGCGAGCAGAGCCGCGTCTTGCTCGGACGCACGCTGCTGCAGGAAGCCGATATCCTGCTTTTGGACGAACCGACCAATCATCTGGATCTCGATTCCTTAGCCTGGCTGGAAGAATACCTGAGCCAGTACCGGGGCACGGCGATCATGATTTCCCACGACCGCTATTTCCTAGACCGCGCCGCCACGGCGACCTTGGAAATTGAACAGGGCAGGGCCCGGCGCTGGCACGGAGGCTACAGCTACTTCGTAGCCGCCAAGGCCGAAGTGCTGAAGCAGCAGCAGGCCGCCTACGAAAACCAGCAGAAAAAAGTGCAATCAATGGAAGCAGCCATTGCCAATCTCCGCCAATGGGGAAAACAGGGAGACAACGAAAAGTTTTTCCGCCGCGCCGCCAGCATGGAGAAGCGCCTGGAGAAGATGGACAAAGTGCATAAACCTAAGCTGGAAGCCGATGCACCGGGCCTCATCCTTCGGGCAGGCCGGCGGGCCGGAGACGATGTGCTGGCCATCGAAGATCTGGGCTTTAGCTATGGCGATACAACCCTCTTCCAGGGAGTGCATCTGCACCTGCGCTGGCAGGAACGGACGGCCATCGTGGGCCAAAACGGTGTAGGCAAGACGACGCTGCTGGAGCTGTTGAAGGATCCCAGCCGAGCCCAGGCCGGCCGGATCCGCTGGGGTGCTTCCGTACAGATAGGCTGGCTGGATCAGATGGTTCACTTCGACCAGGAAGACGACACCGTCCTGCAGTCCTTTCGCGGCCGCTGCCCCATGGCCGAAACCCAAGCCAGGAACATTCTGGCCAAGTTTTTGTTCCGGGGCCCCGACGTATTCAAACAAGTACGGAACTTATCCGGGGGCGAGCGCAGCCGGCTGCGCTTAGCCCAGCTCATGCACGAAAAACACAATGTGCTCGTGATGGATGAACCCACAAACCATTTGGACATTCCCGGGATTGAGGCGTTGGAGCAGGCTTTGTCCCAGTACCAAGGCACGCTGTTGTTTGTTTCCCACGATCGCTATTTCATCAATCGCATGGCCGATCGAGTTGTGGAACTAGAAGGCGGACAGCTGCACACATACTGGGGTAATTTCGATGAATACTGGAGAAATCGCGAAAAGCGCCGATGTAAGAAAGAGCAACAGTCCGCGGAAGACCGCTCCCCACAGCGGCGAAGCCGGTCCAAGCCGGGCCGGGTGAAGGAGAACAGCAGGGCCCAATCCGAACGGCTGGAAGGGCAGATCCTGCAGTTGGAGAAGGAGCTAGAGGTGGTGAAAGAGCGACTGCACGATGCCGGCGACGATCCTGACCTTACACTGCAGCTTTTCCGGCAGCAGCAGCAGTTAGAGGATGATCTTGCCGCGAAAATGGAGGCCTGGCTGCAGACGCAGGAATAGAATTCCGCTGTTTTTTCTCCAATCTCCTTCCAAACCTTGCCTTTTTGAGAACCGTTTGATAGCGTGGTGATATACTCGACAAAAGCAGGCAGGAAGGGTAAAATCGCCTTTCAGAGGGCGTCTCGGAGAGGTGAGCCTACTGCAGCGGCCGTTGGCCGATCCTGGAAACAACCCGGTGCAACGTCCTGTAAGGACAGTGTAAGGAGGAACGGTGCCATGCTTGTAGGCCAGGTTTCCAATGCATACTTTCCCGTGGTACTGCCTCCGACGCGGCCGCTCAGCCGCAGAGACAGTGCCGCGGGCCAGCGGCGGCTCCACCTAGCCCGCAGAGACCGCCTCTACCTGTCCCATTTCGGACGCTCAATCATGGCTGTATCCCGGGAACTGTCTTGGCGAGAAGGCCCGGCCTCCCGCAGCAAAAAGGGATTGGCCGCCACCGTCCGCTACTTTGGAAACGGCTTTGAGCCCCAGCAGGCGAGACGGTTTGCACAGACCATGCAGTACTGGCTGCGCCGGGATCCGGATCACCTGCAAACCTATTTCACCGCCGCGGCGGACATGGCGGCGCTGCAATTCAGCCAAGGTCCGTGGCTGCGTTCCTATCTTCTTACGGAGACGCCGCTGCAAAAGGAACTGGCGGACACGGCCGGACGAGTCCTGGAAGCCTCTGGGCACGGTTCCGAACAGGGCCGCCGCATGGTGGAGCAATTCCTGTCGGAATACCAACGGGTGCTGCGGCGGGCGGGCGCAGAACAGAGACCGGAAATCATACGCTCGTTTTTGGCCTCCTTTGACGGGGCCGGCGATAAAAAAGGTCGGTGAGTGGGAAATATGATGGCGTTTCAGGTAAAATCCCCACGATACAACGGCGATTATTGTGATCATTTATATTTTGTCAAAACAAGGAATTGCTATCACTTGCGTAGAAGCATGTGGATACCGCAGAAAGTGACAGGGGGCACATATATTCTTCACTCCGTGGAAGCTTTGAACCGCGTTCTGTGTTTGGGCACCGGGGACGTGGGGAGCTAGTGGTGCAACCGGCCGCGGATTTTTGCGCCCTGATTTAGGATTGATGAGGTGGTGGAAGCAGTGGCATTCCGTCGAAGACTGGGAGATATTCTGATTGCAGACGAACTCATTGACGAAGAACAGCTCAATGAAGGGCTGAAGCGGCAGCGGGAGACCGGGGAAAAACTCGGCCAGGCGCTGATGCACCTCGGCCATGTAACACCGGAACAGATCGCCGACGCTTTAAGCGAACATCTGCAGATCCCGCGGGCAAACCTGTCCCGCCGCTATATCCAAAACGACGCCGTGGAACTCGTTCCCGATGACATGCTGCGTTCCCGGGAACTCTTGCCCGTGGAACGGGACGGGGACAGTCTTTTATTGGCCATGGTCGATCCCTTGAACATATTGGCCATTGATGATCTGCAGCGCATGACCGGCCTGCATATCAAACCGGTCATTGCCACGGCGCAGGAAATTGAAGACGCCATGCAGCGCAGTACGGACTTTGCGTCCACAGCCCGCCGCGTGGTCAGCGAATATGACTCCGGCGAAGAAGAGCAAGATACCCAAGAAGATCCGGAAGAATACTTAGGCGACGCCCCCGGCGTGCGTTTGACCAATATGATGCTGACCCAGGCCGTGCGGCAGAAGGCCAGTGACGTGCACCTAGAACCCCGGGAAGACAGACTGCGGGTCCGCTTTCGGGTCGACGGCGTCCTGCGGGATGTTATGAACATACCCCGGCGGCTGATGGCCGATGTGACGTCCCGGGTCAAGATCATGGCCAACCTGGATATTACCGAACGCCGCCGCCCCCAGGACGGCCGCATTCAGACGGAATTAGACGGCGATATTGATGTGGACATGCGTATTTCAACGCTGCCGACGGTCTACGGCGAAAAGATTGTTGCCCGTCTCTTGAATACCAGCCAAGGTGTCATGGATATTGATGCCTTCGGCTTTTCTGAAGATTCCATGCACAAGATTGAGCGCATGCTGCGCCAGAGCCAGGGCATGATCCTAGTCACGGGGCCCACCGGCAGCGGCAAGACCACAACCCTGTACGGATTTCTGCAGCAGCTCAATCAGCCCGATGTCAATATCATTACAGTAGAAGATCCGGTGGAATACGAACTAGAAGGCATCAGCCAGGTGCCGGTCAACCACAAAGTGGGACTGACCTTTTCCACGGGACTGCGCAGTGTGCTGCGCCAGGACCCGGATATTATCATGGTGGGGGAGATCCGCGACCATGAAACGGCAGAAATTGCCGTTCGCTCGGCTCTCACCGGCCACTTGGTCCTGTCCACACTGCACACCAACAGTGCTGCAGCCACCATTTCCCGGCTCATGGACATGGGCATGGAATCCTATCTGCTCAGTTCCACTATCATCGGGGTCATGGCCCAGCGGCTGGTGCGCCTCATCTGCCCGGACTGCAAAGAACAGGTTCGTTTGGAAGATCCGCTGATGAAGCGGTTTATCCGCTCCCTGGGCCTGCCGGTGCCGACCCACGTCTACCAGGGCAAGGGCTGTCCCTTCTGCAAGGATACCGGTTACCGGGGCCGGGCTGCCTTGGAAGAACTGCTGGTGGTCGGCAAGGCCATGCGTGACGCCATTGATGAGCGTTTGACCGACAGCCGGCTGCAGGACATCGCGGTGGCCGGCGGCATGCGCACCCTGTCCCGGCGGGCGGTGGATAAGCTCGTGGCCGGCGACACCACGGTCGAAGAGGTGATCCGCACCGTCTACAGCGTCGAAGACGAGGAAGACCTAGAAGAAGTCATGGAAGAGGTGAAGGAGCCGACCGAACTGGGATGATAGGCACCAGCGGCCGTCAAGAAAAAGCATCCGGCCGGCACCTGGTGACCGGCATTAAGCCGTCGCTTCGTATCAGCAGCTAAAGGATACCCCTGAACGACCCCGTACGGCAGCCCCGAAATGGGCCAAACAGGTAGCCGGCGGGATCCAGGTGGTGAACAGCATCGCTGCCTTGGGGTGTGATAAGAAGCAGCAGGA
>PUOC01000290.1 GCA_003551965.1 Clostridiales bacterium
GCCTGCGACCAGTGCCTCGGACTTGGCCATTCCTCCGGTCAAGATGACGGCATCGATCCGGCCGCGGAGATATATGCTGTAAGCTCCGATTTCCTTGGCAACCTGGTATGCCAGGGCCTGCTGGATCCCGATGCTATCCCCGCTTTCCATGGCTTCTGCCTCCTGCAGATCGTTGGTGCCTAGGTATCCCCGCAGTCCGCCGCGTTGCAGCACTTCCCGCAGTGCCGCCGCCTCGTCCATGCCTTCCCGATAGCAGAGATCCAGAACGGCACCGAAGGGAAGACCACCGGTCCGTTCTGAAGAAAAGGGTCCTTCATCATTGGCATTGTTGATGTCTAGCACCGTTCCGCCCTGGACTGCTGCGACACTGACACCGCTTCCCATGTGAACGGCGGTGAATCTGCATGTTTCTGGATCCTTGTTCAGTTCTGCAGCTGCCCGCCGAGCTGCCGCCCGTATGCTGAGAATGTGGCCCAAGCCATCCCGGCGAATTTCCGGATAACCGGTGGGTATGGCCAGATCGCAGCGTTCGTCCACAGATACCGGGTCCACCACGTAACTGGGCGCCCCCGCTTGATCACCGATGCGCCGGGCCAGTATGGGACCTAGGTTGGAGGGGTGGTGGCCCCGGCGCCCTTCCCTGCAATCCCGTACCATGGCGTCGTTGATACCGTATGTTCCCGCCTTTACCGGTTTCAGAAGCCCGCCTCGGCCGACGACGGCATCGAATTTGCCAAAATCGGCTCCCACTTCATGGAGCCACTGTTCAATCTGCTGCAGTCTAGTTTGTTCCTGCTCCAACAACGGTGCCGAAGGGCATACCACCGGCAGCGAGATCTCTTGCCTACGGCCATGGCAGTGCAGACAAATTTTCGTTGATGTCGAACCGGGGTTAATCGCAAGAATAACCATAAAAATTCTTGTTCTCCTCTCGCTGCCTGCATCCATACGGCGAAATTCGCAAATGGCGGCAAACGTATAAAAAGCAGGTGCTCTTAAGCTACCTGCTTCTCAACGGTGCATATCCTCTTTTCATTCCACAGCACCCTCTCATGGAATTCCCAGAAAAGGAATCCTTGATTAAGAACCCTTTTCTTCCTTTGGCAGGGCTGCTTTGCGAGACAGGTTGATCCGTCCCTGCCTGTCAATCTCAATCACTTTCACCAGAACTTCATCGCCGACTTTGACCACGTCTTCCACCTGCTTCACTCGCTCCGGAGCCAACTGCGAAATGTGGATCAGCCCTTCTTTCCCGGGCAAGATTTCGGTAAAGGCCCCGAAGTTCATAATTCGTTTTACTACGCCCAGGTAAGTTTCGCCGACCTCCACTTCCTTGGTGTAGTTTTCCACCATTTTCCTGGCCTTCTGGCCAGCTTCACCGTCGGTGGATGCGATATAGACGCGGCCGTCATCATCAATGTCAATGTCGACACCGGTCTCTTCGATGATTTTGCGAATGGTCTTCCCGCCGGGCCCTATGACATCGCGTATGCGGTCCACGGGAATCTGCAGCGTAATGATCCTAGGGGCATAGGGTGAAAGTGCGGTACGGGGTTCATTAAGCACGGCATCCATTTCGTCTAGTATGATATGACGTCCTGCGGTTGCCTGCTGCAGTGCGCTGAGAAGAACGTCTCGGCTGACACCGCCGATTTTGATATCCATCTGCAGAGCCGTAACCCCTTGGCGCGTTCCTGCTACTTTGAAGTCCATGTCGCCTAGGGCGTCTTCCATGCCCTGAATATCGGTGAGGATGGCAAAGGAGTCGCCGTACTTTACCAGGCCCATGGCGATACCGGCAACCGGCCGCTTGATGGGAACGCCGGCATCCATAAGCGCTAGGGTGCTGCCGCAGACACTGGCCTGGGAAGTGGAGCCATTCGATTCTAGAATATCCGATACAAGCCTCAGCGTGTAAGGGAATTCTTCCGCGGAAGGTATAACCGGCAGCAGCGCCCTTTCTGCCAAGGCTCCGTGGCCGATTTCGCGCCGCCCCGGTCCCCGCATGGGCCGTACTTCGCCCACGCTGTACGCCGGGAAGTTATAGTGGTGAATATAGCGCTTGCGCTCTTCATCGGTCAGGTTGTCAAGCATCTGTTCATCGGACTTCAGGCCTAGGGTGCATGCAGTCAATGCCTGTGTCTGCCCTCGGGTAAAGAGGCCCGACCCGTGCACGCGCGGAAGGACACCCACTTTCACCGATATCGGACGGATTTCGTCCAATCGACGGCCATCGGGACGAAGGCTCTCTTTTGTAATCAGGCGCCTGACCTCGGTCTTGACGACAGAATCCATTACCGCCTGGAGATGCTTTTCGTTTTCCTCCGCGGCTTCTTCGCCGAATTCATCCAAGTATGCCTGTGCGATGTCTTCTTTGGCTTTGTCAATGGCGTCTTCACGGGTTTTCTTGTCGACAGTAACCAGTGCTTCCTTTAACGGCTCTGCCTTAGACTCGACCCATGTCGTCAATTCTTCACTGGGTTGATGGAGTTCAATCTCCATTTTTTCCTTCCCAACCCGCCCCCGTATTTCCTTTTGCTGGGCACAAAGCGCTTTAATGGCCTCGTGTCCAAACATAATGGCTTCTAGCATGACGTCTTCGGGAACTTCCTGGGCCCCGGCCTCGACCATCATGACGGCCTCTTCGGTACCAGCGACAACAAGGTCCATAGCCGACCGGTCTTCCTGCTCAAGGGTGGGGTTTACCACGAACTCTTCGTCCACCATGCCTACCTTAACGCCTGCAATAGGTCCGTCAAAGGGTATATCCGAAATATGCAGCGCCGTGCTGGCGCCTAACATAGCAGCTACGACGGGTGAGTTGTCCTTGTCCACGGACATGACCGACGCCACAACCTGCACGTCGTTGCGAAAGCCATCCGGAAAGAGCGGGCGAAGCGGCCGGTCTATCATGCGGCAGGCAAGGACCGCGTCCTCACTGGGCCTTCCTTCACGCCTTCCCCATCCTCCGGGAATCTTTCCCACAGAGTACATTTTTTCTTCATAATCTACCAAGAGGGGGAAGAAGTCTATCCCCGGCCGGGGCTTTTTTGACATCACCGCTGTAACCAATACCACTGTGTCTCCATAGCGAACCAAAACAGACCCGTTGGCCTGTTGCGCCAGCTCTCCGGTTTCCAAAACCAGGGAGCGACCTCCTAATGCAAGGTCAAATTGCTCTGGCATAGCATAACCTCCTTAGTATATGCAAGTGTTTCTTATTGTCCGTTCCAATGATGGCAGGCCAAGATATTCCAAAAAAGAGCGGGTTTCCCCGCTCTTTTTATCGGCGCAAGCCGAGAGAGTGCAAGACCGCACGATAACGTTCGACATCCTTTTTGGCCAGATAGTTAAGCAGGCCCCGGCGCTGACCGATCATTTTGTAAAGACCTCTGCGGGAATGATGGTCGTTCTTGTGCGTGCGCAGATGGTCGGTCAGTTCCTTGATCCGCGTTGTCAAAATGGCAATTTGTACTTCCGGTGATCCTGTATCTCCTTCGTGGCGCTTGTGCTGTTCAATGAGCTGCTGTTTCGATTCTTTCGTAATCACGGCGTTCACCTCCTACGTTGAAATGAAATCGCCCGCATCCAAGAATGACGTCGGAGCGTCGCCAGTCCTAGAAGAGGGTTCCTTATCCACTGCTTATTCTAGCACAATGCGGCCCGAATGTAAACGGAGTTGATCCAAACGCATTCTTGCTTCGTCCACGTCGGCGCTGATTTGGCGACGGAGATCCTCGGCACTGTCATAGCGGCGGATATCGCGAAGTTTGGCAAGAAACTGCAGTTCCATATCATGATGATACAGATCGCCTTGGAAGTCCAGCAGAAAGCTTTCTATCGTCCGCCGTTCACCGTTGAAGGTCGGATTGGTGCTGATGGCGGTCACGGACGGCATACTTCTCCCGTCATCAAGAATACTCCACGTCAAGTAGACTGCATCTTGCGGAATCAGCACCTCGTCCTCCACGGTCAGATTGGCCGTGGGAAACCCTAGTTTTCGGCCTCGCCCGGCTCCTGCAGCGACAGTACCTCTGTACGCCGGATAGCGATTCAGCAGTTGCGCTGCCTCGGCAATATCTCCCCGGAGCAGGCACTGTCGGATACGGGTACTGCTCACGGCCCGTCCGTCCACCATCACCGGTGACAGTATGTTGACTTCAAAACCATGGTGGTCGCCAAAGTCCTTGAGCATGTCGGGGGTACCCCGTGCTTGGTGGCCGAACCGGAAGTTATAGCCGCAGACGACATGGTTGACTCGCAGAGCGCGAATGAGGATATCCTCGATAAACTGCTCAGGCGGCTTCCGAGCCAACTCTTGATTGAACGGCGCCCATACGACCTCATCAATGCCCGCTTCAAATAAAAGCTGTTTACGGGACCGGAAGTCACAGATCAGTTGAATGTTGCCCGTAAAGACCTGCTCGGGAGGGTAGTCGAACGTGAAAACGGTACTGCATCCCGCCGGCGGTTTGCCATCGGCCGCAGCCCTGATAAGACGACGATGGCCTATATGAACACCGTCAAAGGTTCCTAAGGCGGCACTTCGTTCACAAAGCCCGCGGGGTTTGACCCAATGAAGCTTCAATGCTAGGCACAGAACTGACCGGCATGGCGTGGAACCACGCTGCGGATCAATCTGCTTCCTCCCCTCTGTTAGCGAAGAAGTTCTACGAGGTTGTGTCCAACGGGGCGCTCAATGGTCTAATTAGACGAACTTTTTAAGACACGAAACGGCTGGCAGATCAACTTTTCGCCTTGCTCAATCCGTCCGAGGGCCAGCAGGTTGCCTTCTAGATCGAACATCATCACTTCATCGCCGATAACTAGGGACTGTGGAACGGAGATCAGACCGTCTGCGTCTGCTGCATTGCCGTGGCTTACGGCAGTCTCCTGCCATGGCGATACCGTAACCCTCGGCCAGTCGGGCAGCGCCCGTTCAATGGGCAGTACAAACCGGTAGTTTCCATCTTCGGCCATGGCCGTTATTTCCTCTAGCGTGAAACTGTCCTCCAAGGCAAAAGGACCGCTTTCCACCCGCGCCAAGAACGACATGTGCGCTCCTACCCCTAGTTGGCTGCCAATATCGTGGCAGAGAGTGCGGATGTAGGTTCCCTTACTGCACCGTACATCGAGAACGATGCGGCTGCCAAAGTGAAGATCGGTTATGCCTTCCGGCCAGATTTTGTTGACATGCAGTTCATGGATTGTGACCGTTCGTTTCGTCCTCTCTACCTCCCTGCCCTGCCGAGCAGCTTTGTACAGACGCTGTCCTTGGACGCGTACGGCCGAAGTCATGGGCGGAAGTTGATCTATTTGCCCCCGAAACTGATTCAGTGTTTCAGCCAGCTGCTGTGGGGACAGGCAAAAGCCCGTTTGCACGTCCAGGGTTTTTCCACCGCCATCTTGGGTGTCGGTATCCACTCCCAGTGTCATCTCGGCGATGTAGCGCTTGTCTTTTTCCAGCAGATAGGAAACAACTCGCGTCGCTTTGCCTAGACACAAAGAAAGGACACCCGCGGCACCCGGATCCAGGGTACCCGTGTGCCCAATCTTCCGCATCTGCAGAACACGCCTGAGTCTGCTGACGACTTGGTGGGAGCTCATGCCAGGCGGTTTGATCACATTGACTATGCCATCCATCAGCCTATCCGTCCTCCCTGTCGATGAGCTCTTGGGCAGCGGAGATCACCGCCGCTACCCACTGATCAAAGGAACCTTCCAGCGTTGCTCCAGAAGCAAGGCGATGTCCCCCGCCTCCGAAACTGCGGGCCAAGGATCCAACATCGTAGGCGTGAGAGCGAAGCCCCAACCGTATAACCCCAGGTGTTGTTTCGCGGAATAGAATCGCGACCTTTACGCCTTCGACCATGCGAGCATATTGAACCAGCTGGTCTCCGTCGTTAGGATCTACTCCATATTCTTCGAAGTCTCGGTGACGCACAGCCATTGATACAATGTCTCCATTCTGAGTTCGCTGCATGGTGGAAAGGGCATGGCCGAGAAGCGACATGAAGTTCCAAGATTTTGTCTCAAAGACAGCCCGTGCGTTGGAGGCAGGATCGGCTCCCTTTGTGACAAGCTCCGCTCCTAACGCCAACACGTCGCTGGTTGTGTTCGCGTAACGAAAACCACCGGTATCTCCAATAATTCCCCCGTATAGGGCATCAGCAATGGCCTCGGTTATCGGTACGTCGAGAGCCGTGAGGATAGCGTACACAATACTGGCGGTCGCCGGCTCCTCGGAATCCACATAGCGGATGTGGGCCTGCGCTTTATTACTAGGGTGGTGATCAATGTTGATGACCTTCTTGGCCTGCCTGATCAGATCAGAAGCCAGGCCGGTGCGCTCCGGTTCACAGTCGAGAACCACCGCTGTTTGAATTTCCTGGATCTGCGCTGAGGTCTGCAGGTTTTGCAGAACGGGCCAATAAAGGGGGTAGGGGAGCCGTTCGTCGCAGACCATGGCGGACTGTTTGCCAAACCACTGGAGACCCAGGTGCAGACCAGCCATGGACCCGAGGCTGTCAGGGTCCGGGTTTTCGTGACCAAAGAGTACAAAACAGTCGTTCTCTCTGAAAGCTTGAACTAACGCATCGAAGGCAGATTGCTGTGCCTTCATCGGCTGTTGTCCCCTTCGCTGCGAAGTCCTTTTAGGATCCGGTTGATCCGGGCACCGTGTTCGATGGAGGAGTCGTAGAGAAAATGCAGTTCTGGAATATGGCGTACTCGGATTCGCTTGCCCAGCTCTGTCCTGACAAAGCCTTTGGCACGGTTTAGACCTTCTGCGGTCTGCAGCTGTTGTTCTTCGTCGCCGTATACACTGAAAAATACCTTGGCATGGGAAAAGTCCCGTGACAATTCCACATCCGTTATGCTGATAAAACCTAGGCGCGGGTCTTTGACCTGCTTTGCCACAATATCGCTGATTTCACGCTTAATGTCCTCTTGCAGGCGTCCCTTGCGCTCTGTCATCGTCTTCACCTCACGTTACTTAAAGGGTGCGTTGGACTTCTTTCATGGTATAGGCTTCTATGATGTCGCCTTCCTTAACGTCATTGAACCGCTCCAAGCCAATGCCGCATTCGTAGTTTTGCTGCACCTCTCGGGCATCGTCTTTAAATCGCTTCAATGAGGCTATGGGTCCTTCGTGGATGACCACGTTGTCCCGGAGCACACGCACCTGCGCCTGTCGGGTAATCTTGCCGTCCAACACGTAGCATCCAGCTACGGTACCGGCATTAGGCACTCTGAAGGTCTGGCGGACTTCGGCTCGTCCAAGAACCTCTTCCACATAATCCGGCTCCAGAAGTCCGCTCATGGCGGCCTTGATGTCGTCAAGGACGTTGTAGATGATCCGGTACAAACGGATGTCGACTCCTTCGCGTTCGGCCGCACGCCGAGCATTCGGTTCCGGCCGGACATTGAACCCGACAATGATAGCGTTGGAGGCGGCTGCCAGGTTGACATCGGTTTCCGATACGGCGCCGACGCCTTGGTGAATCACTTGAACCCGGACCTCATCGGTGGAAAGTTTCTCCAGGGATGCCCTCACGGCTTCCACTGAACCTTGCACATCACCCTTTAGGACCACGTTCAGATCTTTCATCTCGCCTTCTTTGATCTTGGCAAACAGGTCATCTAGGGACACCCGGGATGTCTTCTGCTGCGAGTCACGCTGCTTGTCCTGCATCATCGAAGCGACCTGGCGAGCTGTTTGATCATCGGGTACTACCACCAAAACATCTCCGGCTGTGGGCACTGCTGTCATGCCCAGCACCTCCACCGGTTGGGAAGGCCGTGCTTCCTTTACACTGCGGCCTTTGTCATCGATCATGGCACGCACCCGTCCGGATACCGTTCCGACGACGAAGGTGTCTCCGATTTTCAGTGTGCCCGTGGATACCAAGACAGTGGCTACCGGGCCTCGGCCCTTATCCAGCTCGGCCTCGACAATGGTGCCCCGGGCGGGACGATTCGGGTTGGCTTTGAGGTCCTCCATTTCCGCCGTAAGCAGTATCATTTCCAGCAGTTCATCAATGCCCTCAAACCGCAGGGCCGATACGGGCACGAAAATGGTGTCACCGCCCCATTCTTCGGTCACCAAATTATACTCGGTCAATTCCTGCTTCACTCGATCGGGATTGGCGCTTTCGCGGTCGATCTTGTTGACAGCCACGATGATCGGAACCTCTGCAGCCTTGGCGTGGTTTATGGCTTCTACCGTCTGCGGCATGACGCCGTCATCGGCCGCAACCACAAGGATCGCGATATCGGTAACCTGGGCACCGCGAGAGCGCATGGCGGTAAACGCCTCATGGCCGGGCGTATCCAAGAAGGTTACCTTCTTGCCATTGTATTCGATCTGATAGGCGCCGATATGCTGCGTAATGCCTCCAGCCTCTGTTTCGGTGACCTTTGTTCTTCGAATGCCATCTAGCAGAGTGGTTTTGCCGTGATCAACGTGGCCCATGATGGTTACCACGGGGGGGCGCATTTCCAGTGCTTCTTCATCTTCTGGCCGTTCTTCGTAGACGGTTTCGGTCAAGTCGCGGTGTCTCCGGGCTTCGACACCGTATTCGCTGCACACCAAGGCAGCGGTTTCGAAATCGATGGACTGGGTAACGGAGGCCATAACACCGAGTTTCATCAGTCGCTTGATGCAATCCGATGCCGATACACCCAGTTTTTGGGCCAGGTCCTTGACCACAACCGTATCGCGCAGCTCTAGATCGCGCTTGCGCACAGGTGCAGGTTGGGCCCGCTTTTCACGGGGCCTCCCATTTTTCTGCTGTTTCTTGCCACCGGAACGCATCGGCTTCTTTCGGCGCTGGCCCGCCTTTCCGGCCCTGCGGTTTTCTTCGGCAGCCTGTCGCTTTTCAGGTTTTTGCTTGGGCTTTTCTTCCTTACGTGCCTTGGGGGGTTCTTTGACCTTGTCCTCCGCAGCGGCATTCGAACTTTCTGACGCGAAGTGCTCCCGCACCATCTCTGCGATGTCATCTTCGATGGTGCTCATGTGATTCTTAATTTCCGCTCCTAGTTCTGACAGGAAATCTACCAACACTTTACTTTCAATGTCCAGCTCTCTGGCCAGCTCATATACTCTGATTTTTTTCATCAGCATCACTCCTAGCTTTACTTCCCGAGAACTCAAGGCGCTGGTCCGCCGAGTTCACGGATGATGCTTGCGGCAAAACCTGCGTCCGTGACCACCACCGCCGCTCGCCGCGGCCGCCCGACCCATACACCGAGGGTTTCTTTATCGGCACAGGTGTACACAGGTGTAGCCCAGCGTTCAGCCATATTCGTCAGCTTGCTCTTGGTGTTCGGCGCAGCGTCGGCAGCCAGGATCAGAAGCTTGGCTCGACCGCGGCGCATAGATGTTTCTACAGCTTCTTGCCCGGAAGCCAACCGCCCGGATCGCTGTGCAAAACCCAGAAGGCTACTCAGTTTGCGGCTGTTCATCGAGATAACGCTCCAATTCTTCCTTCAGGGCCGGCGGCACGCTGCACTTCAGGGCGCGCTCCAACTGCTTGCGTTTCACGGCTTGCTCCAGGCAGTCAAGCTCGGGACAGATATAGGCGCCCCGGCCGGGCCGCTTGCCTTTGGGATCGATCTCTATCTTCTCCTCTGGGGTACGCACTACTCGCATCAACTCTTTCTTCGGGCGGGCTGTGCGACAGCCTAAGCAAGTCCGGATGGGGACTTTCCGCTTGGCCATGGTTACCACCTACTCCTCATCCTTATCTTTGTCAAATCCGAAGTCTTCCAGATCCAACATGGAAAAATCTTTGATGACTTTTTCGTCTTTTTCTTCTTTCTCATCCTTGGACTTCTTCTTTTTGGCATCGGTCTGCTGTTCTTCACTGGAGGCCGCGGGTTTGGCGCCCACAGAACCGAAGCGCTCTTCCCAAGTTTTGCGGCGTTTGATGTTTGTCAGGGAGGCCAGTTCCTCCTGTGAACCCACTCTATCCGGCCGGGACTTAGCTGGTTCTTTGTCTTCTGCGGCCTCCGCTTCCTGCACTGGGAGTTCCGGTCCCGTCGGTTCCTGGGGTTCTGCGTCCGTTGGCTCTTCCTGTGGTTCCGTTACTTCAGTGTCGTGGTGCTCGCTGGACTCTGCAGCTGCATAATCCGGGCTTTCATGGATTGGCTCTTCGGTTGCGGCGGCAAATCCTGCGTCTTCTGGCTGTTCAAGCTCCAAAACTTCTTCAGGTTCAGGCTGCTGCCAGAACTCCGGCAGCTGGCTGGCTTGGGATATGCTCTTGATATCGATTTTCCAGTTTGTCAATCGTGCTGCCAAACGCGCGTTTTGGCCCTCCTTGCCAATGGCGAGGGACAATTGATCATCAGGTACTACGGTGCGTGCTACCTTATTTTCAGGATCCAAGTTCACATAGAGTACTTTGGCAGGACTTAAGGCGTTAGCGATAAAATCGCGGGGATCCTCCTGCCAATGCACGATGTCAATCTTCTCGCCGCTGAGCTCGGACACTACAGCTTGTACCCGCATGCCGCGATTGCCGACGCAGGCTCCCACCGGGTCCACGTTTTCATCACGGCTGTAGACCGCAATCTTCGAACGGTTGCCCGCTTCTCTGGCCACGGCCTTAATTTCCACTTCACCGCTGTGTATTTCTGGAACTTCCAGCTCGAATAGGTTTTTCAGCAGTCCGGGGTGGGTTCTTGAGAGAAAGACTTGGGGACCTTTACTGCTCTGCTTCACTTCGTTAATATAGAACTTCATCCGTGCGTTGGGCTTATAGGGCTCTCGGCTGATCTGTTCCGATGCCGGAACCACTGCCTCCACTCGGTTGAGATCCACAATGACATTGCGGTGTTCTTGGCGCTGCACAATACCGGTTACCACATCGCCTTCCCGTTCCGAGTATTCACTGTAGACATTGCTGCGCTCCGCTTCCCGTATGCGCTGGATAACAACCTGCTTTGCGGTCTGGGCAGCAATGCGCCCGAAATCCGCCGGCGTCACCTCGTGTTCGACCACATCACCTAGTTGGTAATTGGCATCTATTTTCTGCGCTTCTTCGAGGCTGATTTCCGTCGTGGGGTCTTCGACCTCTTCGACGACCACGCGTCGGGCAAACACGTGGATTTCACCGGTGGACTCATTCACGTCCACCCGGACACTCATGGCAGAACTAGAACCATAGTTGCGTTTGTAGGCCGAGACGATAGCGGTCTCAATGGCCTCAAGAAGAATTTCCTTCGATATGCCCCTTTCTTTCTCTAATTCTGTCAGTGCCCCGATCAACTCCAAATTCATCCTTGGCGTCCTCCTGTTAATTAAAACTCCACGTGCAGTTTGGCTTTGGCCACTTGCTCATAGGGAATATTCACGACACCGTCGTCGAGTTCCAATTGAACCATGCCCGACTCCAAACCCAGCAATTTTCCGGTGAAATTTTTGCGCTGGTTCAGGGGGCTGTAGGTTCGAACTATGACCATTTCTCCCGCAAAACGCTGGAAGTCCTGTTCTTTAGTCAATGGCCTTTCCAGGCCCGGAGACGATACTTCAAGCGAGTAGGCCTGGGGGATAGGGTCCTCTTGGTCGAGGCGATCGCTTAGCTGCATGCTGACATCCTGACAATCATCAACCCCGACTCCTTCTGGTTTGTCGATGAAGACCCGCAGAACCCATTCGGGGCCTTCTTTGACGAAGTTGACATCGACGAGTTCACAATTGCTATCTTCGACTATCGATTCAACCCATTGGCCCACCAAGCGTTCCACTCTGCTCCTTTTTCTCACAAAATACCCCCTTCCCGGCAAGCCTTATGCCGTTCGTTCCAACGATTGCATAGACAGCGTCCATAAAATAAAGTTATACGGCAAAAGAGTGGGCGGAACCCACTCTTCTCGGCAACTATTTCTATTCTCATACATCATACCACACATGCAGCCTTTTGGCAAGGTTTCAGACAGGTTGGCAGGTTTCAGAACAGCGTCAACTGGTTGGTTTCAGACATTCCCTCCAAAGCCCCATGGCAGCGCAGCACTGCAATGACGGTCTTCGTAATCTTAGCCCGCTGACGGAGATCTTCAATGGATTTGAACACTCCGTCGCTGCGAGCCTGGACGATGTTGGCAGCGGCGTTGACGCCGACGCCCTGAAGAGCAGCCAATGGCGGGAGGAGCCCTTCCTCTGTTACCAGGAAACGGCGATGATCAGAACGGTACAGGTCTACGGTTAAGAAGGCTATACCGCGGGCCATGGCCTCCAGGACAATTTCCAGGATAGTTACAACATTTCGTTCTTTAGCTGTGGCGTCGCTGCCTTTAGCTTCAATGGCCGCTATTTCTTCACGAGCCGCGCTCTGCCCTTTCCTGACCAGGTCTGCGTCGAACTCTCCGGCTCGTACGCTGAAATAAGAAGCGTAATAGGCCTCTGGATGATGTACTTTGAAATACGCTATCCGGTATGCCATGGTAACGTAGGCTACAGCATGGGCTTTGGGGAACATATAGCTGATCTTTTGGCAGGAATCAATGTACCAGTCAGGTACGGCATGCTTCTTCATCAACTGCATGTCTTCTTCCTGCAGGCCCTTGCCTTTGCGGACTTGTTCCATCAACCGGAAGGCATCACCGGGATCAAGGCCTTTTTGGATTAAGTAGACCATGATGTCATCTCGACAGGCAATTACATTGGCCAAGTCTGCGGTGCCCTGCTTGATAACTTCCTGGGCGTTTCCGCTCCAGACATTGGTTCCATGGGAAAGACCGCTGATGCGAACCAATTCGCCAAAGGTTTTGGGGCGGGTTTCCACGAGCATCTGCCGCACAAACCTTGTTCCGAATTCGGGAACGCCTAAGGTTCCCACAGCAGTACCGATCTGTTCTTCGGTAACTCCTAGGGAGTCCAGGGAAGAAAAGATCTTCATGGTCTCTTTGTCATCTAAAGCAATATCTCGCACAGGAATCCCAGTGATGTCCTCAAGCATCCGCAGCATCGTTGGATCATCGTGGCCGAGGATATCGAGTTTGACCAAACTATCGTGAATGGCATGGTAATCGAAATGGGTTGTCACAATCCCGCTCGAGGCATCATTGGCCGGGTACTGCACCGGCGTGAAGTCATGGATATCCATGTTTTCGGGAACCACCATCATTCCCCCGGGGTGCTGCCCTGTGGTACGCCGTACGCCGGTGATTTTCTTAAGCAGACGGTTCACCTCTGCACTGCGGCGGTTTTGGCCGGTTTGTTCTAACCACTTCTTCACAAATCCAAAGGCTGTCTTCTCCGCCAGCGTACCAATGGTTCCGGCTCGGAAAACATGGTCGCTGCCGAACAATTCCTCGGTATAGCGGTGCACTTGTGATTGGTAATCGCCACTGAAATTGAGGTCAATGTCCGGTACTTTGTCGCCATGGAATCCCATGAATACCTCAAAGGGTATGTCGAAGCCCAACTTTTGCGCCTTCGTGCCGCATTGGGGACAGGTTCGGTCAGGCAGATCGACCCCGGCACTGACCTCACCCCCGGTATGGAACTCTGCCCAGCTGCATGCAGAACACACGTAGTGCGGCGGAAGGGGATTGACTTCGGTAATATTGCACATGGTGGCCACCAGCGAAGAACCCACGGAACCCCGCGAGCCCACGAGATAGCCATCGTCCAAGGATTTCTTGACCAATTTATGCGAGATCCAATACAACGGTGCATAGCCATGACCGATGATGGATTGCAGTTCCCGTTCTAGACGCTTCTCCACCAGCTCCGGAAGTTCGGCTCCGTAGACCTGGCGTGCCGTTGCATAGGCCATGGAGGTCAACTTCTCCTCTGCGTCGGGAATCTGCGGTGGATGGAGGCCCTGTGGTACAGGTGTGAGCTCATCGATGGAATCGACTATCGCTGCCGGGTTCTCGATTACGACTTCTCTTGCCTTGTCTGGAGGCAGATACTGGAATTCATCCAGCATTTCGGCGGTTGTACGCAAATACAGGGGTGCCTGATGCTCTGTATCTTCGAATCCCTGTCCAGCCAACAGCACAGTTCGAGCCACCGCATCTTTGGGGCGGAGGAAATGCACGTCACCGGTGGCAATCACAGGCTTTCCCAGGGCATCGCCAATTTCGATGATTTCATTGTTTAAGCGAATGAGATCCTCGCGACTCCGTACCCGCTCGGTCCCCACCAAAAACTCGTTATTGCCCAGCGGTTGGATTTCCAGAAAATCATACATAGCAGCTTTTTCCCTGGCAAGGCCATCCTGATTGAGCAGTGACTGGTAGATTTCCCCGGCCTCGCACGCCGATCCCAAAATGAGCCCTTCCCGATGCTCAAGCAGAAGGTCTCTGGGAATACGAGGCCGACGGTAGAAATGATTCATGTGCGAATCGGATACCAGACGGTATAGATTTTTCAATCCTTCGGCGTTCTTGGCCAGGATAATGATATGGAAGGGCCTGTCCTTTTCGCCGTCGGCCAGATAGCCTTCCATGCCGTACAGTATCTTGATGCCATGCTTTTGACCGGCGCTGTAGGCTTCCGGAAACGCTTGGATGACACCGTGGTCTGTAATGGCCACGGCGCGATGATTCCATGCAGCAGCTTGGGCTACAGCGTCGCCCACATCAATGGTGCCGTCCATGCCGCTCATTTTCGTGTGCAGGTGGAACTCGACCCGCCTCTTCTCCGCATTATCGGATAGGGTCTCAACGGGGGGCGCGGGATTGATCTGGTTCACCATCATGCAGAGCTCACCGTCGAAAGACTGGTACTGGACATTCCCCTTGACTGTCACCCGTCGGCCCACGGCGGTGTCGGGAACGCCGTCACCGGGTTTGGTGAAGAACTTGCAGGTGATGGAATCAGTACCGTCATAGATATCAAACAAGTTGATCTGCGTACCAGTACGGGTTTCTCGCTGATCCATAGAGACGATCTCGCCTTGGAACACCACGTTGTTTTCTTCCTCGGTCACATCCTTGATGGCCGCCGCGTCTCCGGTGATCGGGGCGGTCAGGCGTGCCCGTCTCCCTTTTCCCCGTTGGCCTGGGGAGAATCCCGTTCCGCCATTGGTGTCGGGGTTTCCCGGTACAGGTTCATAATTGTTGAGCTTAGGCCCCTCAAAGTGTTTGACTACGTGAGACATGTAGTCATCTTTTTTTTGTTCCCAACGAAAGACAACGGACTCTACCTCTGGAAATGCTTCGACAATGGTATGCTCCAATTTTTCCCAAAATTGCTGCTGCCCCTGGGGTTTGCCCATCAAATGGATGTACCAGGTCTTATCCTCTGGATGCACCTCAATTTCTTTAATTGTGATATCCTCAAGAAACGGCTCGGACGACAGCGATGTCAGAAAATCGCTGTTGTCCGGGTAGATAACATATACCGGAGCCATGTATCGTCACCTTCCTAACAAAACAGCTCCCCACTCTGTCGGGAGCCTACAGTTTCACTCTGCGAATGATTTCCCAGTACATCTTCAAGCGCTGCACGACGCCTCTCCAGAACCCATGCTTTTCTTCCTTCATGACCTGGGACAAGTCCTGCAGATACACCACTTCTACGGGCGAATTGTTCTTTTCGGCATATCTAGAGAGGGTCATCTCGACTCCGTAGCGGCTGTCCTCCAGTTCGGGAATGACATCCCACAGCCTGCGGTGAATGGCCCGTTGCCCCGACAGGAACGGGGCGATTTTCTGGGCCAAATCCGTTGCCAGGCGGCCTTCTTCAAAGACGCCCACTGTCATGTCGGCATCTCCCTGCACCACAGGCTGCAACAGCTGATTGATGTGCTGCTGGGTCAGTCCTACAAGATCCGCATCAATAAAAAGCAGAATGTCCGCATCGGTATGGGCGGAACCTTCCACCATAGCGCCGCCCTTGCCCAAGTTTTCCTGCAAATCGATGACGGTCACCGGATGCCGCCGGGCCACCTGGGCTGTTTGGTCCTCGGACCCGTCGTTGACCACAATGACTTCGTCGATGGACTCGAAGTTCATAAGCGCTTCGGCCACTTCGCCGATTGTCTGCTCTTCGTTGTATGCCGGGATAATGGCTGCCACCTTCATCGACGTTCGGCGGGTTCCTTGACCACTAGAAACCAAGGCTGTTCCGCCTTCTCTCCCCTCAGTCTATGGTATTATCTGTGGGTGCTTCTTTGGGCCGACTGCTGTGCGGCCATAGAATGAACAGGTCTCTTCTGGTGGCCCGTGCTTCATGGCGTGCCGCGAACGACGGACGGTGGAGACAGGAACGGGACACATCATGTAAGCGGCTGTTCTGAAGCCAGCTTTGAGAGGAGAAGGTCGACAACCTCGCCAATGTCCACCAGCTCCACTGCCTTGGATGCCCGGTGGGTCAGTTCAACTTTGTTTTCCTGCAGGGATTTAGGGCCAATGGTCACACGGTAGGGAAAGCCTATCAGATCTGCATCTTTGAACTTCACGCCCGGCCGTTCCAGGCGGTCGTCCAAAAGGACATCAATACCGCTGTCCTCCAGCCGGGTATACAGTTCATCAGCAGCGGCTCTTTGCTTTTCGTCTTTGTAATTGACCGGCACAATGGTAACGGAATAGGGTGCTGTGGAAACTGGCCATATGATCCCATCTTCATCGCAGTGCTGTTCGATGATGGCTGCCATGGTCCTGGAAACGCCGATACCGTAACAGCCCATAAGCAGAGGCCGTTCCTTGCCGTTTTGGTCCAGGAACGTCGCCTGCAGCGGCGTAGAATACTTCGTCCCTAGCTTGAACACCTGTCCTACTTCTGTGCCGCGCGCCGTGTCCAAGCCTGCGCCGCAGCGCGGACACGGATCTCCTTCTTGGCACTCACGAAGATCCGCTGTTTTCCACAGACTGCAGTCCTTTGGAATGGACACATGGCGAACATGGTAATCTTCTTTGTTTGCTCCAACCACGGCATCGGTGACCGCAGCTGCCGCGTAGTCGGCCATGATAGGGATAGGCAGATTTAACGGCCCGGCAAATCCAACCGGGGCGCCGGTGATCTCTGCAATGGTGTGGGAATCTGCCATTTCGAGTTCACTGCACTGCAGTTCTTTCTGCAGTTTGAGCTCATTCAGGGTGTGGTCACCCCGGACGAGGACCGCTAGCGGCTTGCCGTCTGCCATATACAAGATGGTCTTAATGCACTGCTGTGGCTCAACTGACAGGAACGAGCACACTTCCTCAATTGTACCTACACTCGGTGTATGTACTTCTTCAGACGAATGCCTTTCCCCTTCTTCGATGGGGACCTCAGGGCAGGGGGCCTTTTCCACGTTCGCTGCATAACCGCAGGCCGGACAATGGACAATGGCCGCTTCGCCCGAATCGGCCAATACCATGAATTCGTGGGAAGTATCGCCGCCAATGGCCCCCGAATCCGCTTCTACCGGAACAGTATCTAGTCCGCAGCGGCGGAAAATGCGTTCGTAGGCATTGTACATTCTTTGATAGCTGCGTTCTAGGGAATCCTCGTCTTGATCGAACGAATAGAGATCCTTCATGACAAACTCCCGTCCTCGAATTACACCGAAACGCGGGCGGATTTCGTCACGGTATTTATTCTGAATCTGGTAGAGCAGCAGCGGCAGTTGTTTGTAGGAACGGACATCAGAACGGATCAGCGCAGTGATGATCTCTTCATGGGTCGGGCCAAGGCAGAAGTCGCGCTTGTGGCGGTCCTTTACTTTGAACATCTCCTCACCATAGTCTTCCCAGCGCCCGGTTTCTTTCCAAAGTTCAGCGGGCTGCAGAATGGGAAGCAGCAGTTCCTGTCCGCCCTCGGCATTCATCTCCTCGCGCACAATCTGCTGAACCTTCTGCAGCACCCGTTGTCCCAGCGGAAGATAGGCATAGATCCCGGCTGTTGACTTCCGCATCAGCCCTGCCCGCAGCATGTATTGATGGCTCTTGATTTCGGCTTCCGCAGGAACTTCCCGGAGTGTGGGTGCGTACAACTGCGACATTCTCATAGAAAAACTCCCTTCCGAATACTGCCTGATTGGATCTGTGGGTCTATGGGCTGCAATGGGCTTCGATTTCTTCCATGAGAGCATTGACCAGCTGATTGGAGGGCACTTTGCGCACGATGGTACCGTGCCGGAATATGAGGCCTTCCCCGCGGCCGCCGGCAATTCCAAAATCAGCGTCCGATGCTTCGCCGGGCCCGTTGACCGCACATCCCATAACGGCCACGGTGAATGGTTGCGTGTACTCCCGCAATCGCACTTCCACTTCTTCGGCCAAGCTTTGCAGGGGGATCTCTGTTCGGCCGCAGGTGGGGCACGAAATAATTGTCGGCCCCCGCTGCCGAAGCTCCATGGCCGACAACAGCGCCCATGCGGCTTGGACTTCCTCGATAGGCGAGGCTGTGAGAGATATGCGAACCGTATCTCCGATGCCCTCAGCCAGTAAGGCACCGATTCCAGCCGCTGATTTGATGGTGCCGTACCAAGCTGTTCCTGCTTCGGTAATACCCAAATGCAGGGGATAGACTACCCGTTTGCTGAGCATTTGGTAGGAACGCACGGTCAGGGGGACACTGCTCGACTTCAATGATACAACAATGTCCTCGAAGTTCAGTGACTCAAGAAGAGCCACATGGGAAAGGGCTGCTTCCACCAGCGCTTCCGGAGTCTTTCCGTAACGCTCCCGGGCCCATGCAGGTACGGAACCGGCATTGACACCGATGCGAATCGGTACGCCCCGGTCCCGGGCAGCGGCAACCACTTCCTTCACCTTCTGTTCACTGCCGATATTCCCCGGGTTCAACCGCAGTTTGGCTGCTCCCGACCGAAGGGAGGCCAAGGCCAGGCGGTGGTCAAAATGGATGTCTGCAACCACGGGAATCGGGCTGTGCCTGCAGATCTCAGCCAGGGCTTCGGCTGCTTCCTGATCGGGCACGGCGCAGCGGATGATTTCACACCCGGCTTCGGCCACCCCTTGGATCTGCTGCAGCGTTTCTCGGCTGCAGCGGGTGTCGGTGTTTGTCATGGACTGCACAACGATCGGATGATCACCGCCTAGGGCTGTGTCGCCGACGAGCACAGTCCGCGTCTGCTTCCGTTTTGTCATCGGGATCGCTCCTAGGAGAACCAGTCTAAGCGCATGATGTCTTGGAACGTGGCAAAGATCATAAGCATAAACAGCAGTGCCAGACCGATCATCCCCGCAACTCCCCGATACTTGGGATCCAAAGGTCTTCCGCGCACGCCTTCAATGCCCAGGAACACCAGCCAACCGCCGTCCAAAATGGGTATCGGAAGCAGATTCAAAAGACCAAGGTTCACATTGAGGATGGCGGCTAGCAACAGCAAGTTCGCTACACCCATCCGGGCCGTTTCGCCCACAATCTGCACGATACCAATGGGTCCAGCCACCTCCGGCTCGATGGCTCCGGAGATCATCTGTTGGATTGCGGTGATAAGTTCCCTTGTTATGACGCCCGTCTGTACAATACCGGCACCGACCGATTGCAAAAACGGAAGCTGTGGCTTTTCCATGATATCGATGCCCAGACGGCCTTCTCCATTGACCACCGCCGGCGTTGCCGTGACTTCTATGATCTCACCGGCTCTGCGCACCGTTAGGACCATCTCTTCACCGGCCCGTTGGTCGATCCGATCGATTACCTGATCTATAGAGTCTACGGGTTCACCGTCCATGGCAACAAACTCGTCGCCCGGCATAAGTCCGCTCTCGTGGGCCGGCGAATTCTGTTCGACCATTCCGATGGTAGGCGGCACCACGACCATCATGAAATATATGGCAAAGAGGATCGCGGCAAGAAGAAAGTTCATGGCTGGTCCGGCCGCGATAGTACCCATGCGCCAGCGCAGGGGTTTGTTGCTGAAGCTTCGGGGATCATCGGAGGCGATGGTATCTTCCCCCTCCGGCTCTTCGTCCATGCCGGCCAGCTTCACGAATCCGCCCAGGGGAAAGGCGCGAATCGAATACTGGGTCTCTCCTGGCTTCCATACGGCCGCAGCCGGGCCAAACCCCAGCGAAAACTCGTATACCTTGATGCCTGCCAACTTCGCTACGGCAAAGTGGCCAAGTTCGTGGAAGAATACAATGGTACCAAATACCACTACGAAAGCGATGAACGTGGTCACGGTTGTGTCAACCTTCCTTTCAGCGAAAGCGCTTGTCGTCGGCTTTCGTCCCTGACCTGGCGGTCTAGGGCAAGAATGGTTTCTAGGTCGGGGTTTTCCACCGGCGTATGCCTGGCCATCATCGTTTCCACCAGTTCAGCGATACCCAGGAAACCCAATCGACCGTCCAAGAAAAGCTCCACAGCGATCTCATTGGCAGCGTTGAGCACCGTGGGCATGCTGTGCCCCGTTCGTCCGGCGGCAAATGCCAATCCCAGGCAGGGAAACCGTTTGTAATCCGGATGTTCAAAATGAAGTCCTGTTAGTTCGGTCAAGTCCAGCGGCATGGACAGAACAGGGTTGAAGTGGGGATAGGTCAGGGCATATTGAATGGGCATACGCATGTCCGCCGCACCCAAGTGCGCCAGGTAGCTGCCGTCGGTCATGCGGATGAGTGAATGCACGATACTCTCGGGGTGAACCACAACGTCAATACGATCGTAGGAGAAACCAAAAAGCCAGTGGGCTTCGATGACCTCTAATCCCTTATTCATAAGCGTCGCAGAGTCGATGGTAATTTTCCCACCCATATCCCAGTTGGGATGCCGGAGTGCTTGCTGTACCGTTACCGCTTCCAGATCGCCATGATATTGGCGGAACGGGCCACCCGATGCCGTCAGGACCAAAGCGTCAATCGAACTCCTGCTGTGACCCTGCATACACTGCCACAGGGCGCTGTGTTCGGAATCGATGGGAACGATCTGTTCGGCATATCCCATCACCAAATGGCCACCAACCACAAGTGTTTCCTTATTGGCCAGGGCGACCCGTTTGCCGGCTTCCAGAGCAGCCAAGGTGGGTGCAAGCCCGGCAGCACCGACTATCGAGTTGACCACGAGATCCACATCGGGATCGGAAGCCAACTGGCAGAAACCTTCGATTCCACCCAAAACCGGCACGGACGTACGGCGCTGCAGCCTTTGCGCAGCGTCCTTATCATATAGGGCAGCCCGTTGTACGTTGTGCGTCTCGATCTGCTCTTGCAGACGCTCATCGTTCGACCCGGCCGCGGCACTGACTACGCGGCAATCCGGCAGACGTTCTATGACTTCCAACGCTTGGGTTCCGATGGAACCGGTGGATCCCAACAGAGCAATATTGGGCATGTGGAAATACCTTCCTTCCATTATGGCCTATTTGCTGAGACTTGTCTACTGGCTTAAAATGGGTGCGCTCCCTCCCCACTGGGCAGGCGGTGCAGAGGCGGCATCTGATTCATGCCTGCGATACCAGTGCAGTGAGAATCATATATAGGATTGGCAGGACAAAAGCCAGAGAGTCGAAGCGGTCAAGGATGCCGCCGTGACCCGGAAGGATTGCGCCGGAGTCCTTGATCTTCTGCTCACGTTTGATACTGGACTCTGCCAAGTCGCCTATCTGGCCGCAGACGGACAATACTGCGGCCAGCACAGCGGCATGGACGGCAGCCAAAGGTATGAGGCGGCCAGCGCCCAACAGTGCCCCAACCACAACTGCAGCAGCCAGTCCGCCGAAGGCTCCCTGCCACGTCTTTTTGGGACTGACATTCGGCGCCATAGGGCTGCGGCCGAAGCGTCGGCCGACCAGGTAAGCGCCGGTATCGGTGAGCCAAGTTACGGCCAGCGCGAAGAGCAGCCACATGAATCCAAAATCGTTTCGAACCAGCCACAGAAAACTGAAGAACACGGATATGTAAAGGGTGACCACCATATGATGGCTGGCGGCCAAAGAGTTTTGGCCTGTGAGGGCCGTTCGCGTCAGATAGTACACCATTTGGAGGATGAACCAGTAGGGAAAGAAACCGGGGAATGCGCCTGAAAAGAGCAGCAGAGGATAGCTGAGGCCGGTAATCCACAGATAGTCCCAATAGAGGGGGGCCGGTGCTAGACGTCCATATTCATGGAGGGCAAGCGTGATGAGGATGATAACCAGAGCTTGGGAAAAGATGCCCCCTAGATAGAGGAAACCTAGAAAAAAAGGTATTGCCAAGATGGCCGTGGCCGTTCTCTTTATCAACCGATTCACCTACTTTCCCTACATCTCTAAGACCCGCCCAAATTTACGGTCTCTTTGGGAGAAATCCACAATGGCGGCTTTGAAATCTTCATCGGAAAAGTCGGGCCACAGCACATCTGTGACGTGTATTTCCGTATAGGCTAACTGCCAGAGCAGGAAGTTACTGACTCGACATTGGCCTGCAGTCCGTATGAGCAGGTCTGGATCTTCGCATGGGGTCGTCAGAAGCTCTGCAGAAAGGCTGTCTTCGTCGATGTCTCCGGGTTCAATGACTCCAGCTGCTGCCTTGGCGGCCAAGGCGCGGCTGGCCAGCACCAATTCGCGCCGTCCTCCGTAATTGAAGGCAATGTTTAGCAGGACGTTGTCGTTGTCTTTCGTCAGCGACTCTGCATTGTTCCAGACTTCCGTAATATCCGAGGAAAACGCATTGCGCTCCCCAATGAAACGAATGCGGACCCCCTCTTGATGGAGTTCGTCTATTTCCGAGGTGAAGGTCTTTTTCATGAGTTCCATCAGGAACTTGACTTCTGTGGAAGGCCGCTGCCAATTTTCGGTGCTGAACGCATATACTGTCAGAACGGGGATGCCGTGATCGCTGCAGAACCTTACGGCCCCCTTGAGGGCGGCCACCCCTTTGCGGTGTCCGAAGGCCCTCGGCAGCGCGCGCCTTTTAGCCCAGCGGCCGTTGCCGTCCATGATAACGGCAACGTGTCTCGGCATACGGCCCGGTGGAACTCCGTCTACGGGCATGCTTCTCCTCCTAGTCCTAGCTTATGGTCCAGTCTATGGGTGCGCAGATTACCTCCAGGGGGTCCCTATCGGTTCGCACAGCAATCACGCGCAATTCTTCGCTCTCAGCCTGTTCCCGCTGTTTTTGCGGCGGTTTTGTGTGGATGAGACGATACGAGATCCCTTCTTCCTCCAGGTACTCTTCGGCGTCGGCGCACGCATAGCCGATGACCAGCTTCCAATCGATGCTGCTCAAACTTCAAGAATCTCCTTTTCCTTGGCTTCGGAGAGTTCGTCAATCTTCTCAATATACTTGTCTGTCAGCTTCTGAATATCGTCTAATGCCCTACGGCATTCATCCTCCGAAATTTCGCCATCCTTCTCCAAGGACTTGACGTCTTCATTCAATTCCCGGCGGATATTGCGCACGGCTACACGGCGCTCCTCCGCCTCCTTCTTCATAACTTTGACCAACTCCCGGCGCCGTTCCTCTGTCAACTGCGGTATGGCCAGGCGGATCACCGAGCCGTCATTGTTGGGGACGAGACCAAGGTCCGATTTCTGAATGGCCTTCTCAATATCTCCAATGACCGACTTGTCCCAGGGTTGAATGAGGAGCAGACGAGGCTCAGGTGCAGAGATGTTCGCCATCTGCGGCAGCGGTGTCGGTGCGCCGTAATATTCCACGGTAATCCGATCAAGAAGGCTGGGGTTGGCGCGTCCGGTCCGAATCCCAGCAAAAGCCTTTCTTGTCGATGCAATGACCGCTTTCATCCGTTCTTCGCCGTCTTTAAGAGTCTCTTTTACCACTAGAAATCGCCTCCTACCATGGTTCCGATTTTTTCACCGCGTACTGCAAGCACGATGTTTTCCGGTCGGTTGAAGTCAAAGACAATAATGGGTATTCTGTTGTCCATGCACAGTGATGTGGCCGTGGAATCCATGACTCCGAGATTGCGCTTGAGCACGTCAATGTAGTCAAGATTTTCAAAGCGCACGGCCTCTTTGTTGGTCTTTGGGTCGGAATCATAGACACCGTCGACTCCCCGTTTGGCCATCAAGATCACGTCGGCTTCAATTTCAGCGGCCCGCAAAGCTGCAGTGGTATCGGTGGAGAAGTAAGGATTGCCTGTTCCGGAGGCAAAGATCACGACGCGGCCCTTTTCTAAGTGCCGCACGGCCCGCCGCCGGATATAGGGCTCGGCGATCTGGCGCATTTCGATGGCCGTCTGCACCCTTGTTTGGACGCCGGCCTTCTCTAAGGCATCCTGCAGCGCCAAGGCATTGATCACTGTGGCTAACATCCCCATATAGTCGGCCGTGGTACGATCCATACCTTGTGCGCTGCCGATGGCTCCCCGCCAGATGTTGCCCGCGCCGACAACTACAGCAACGTCAACGCCCACATCTCTGACGGCTTTGATATCATGGGCAATCGACCGCACTACATTCGGATCAATGTTGACCCCCGTATCTCCCCCGAGTGACTCTCCACTGAGCTTGAGGACGATCCGCTTAAACTTCGGAGCTTCCATGGACATCTCTCCCTCATAATTCGTGGTGTTTCCCCGGATTCCCTTTCACGCTGCACGAAAAAAGAGAACACCGGGGGTGTTCTCTACTGTTTGATCTGGGACATGACTTCAGCAGCGAAGTCGTCCTGCCGTTTTTCGAGCCCTTCGCCCCGTTCAAAACGGGAAAACCGCCGTATGGAGATGTTCTCGCCGATGCTGGCAATCTTTTCTGTCAGCAGATCCTGCACTGTTTTGTCAGGGTCTTTAACAAACGGCTGTTCTAGAAGGCAGATATCTTTGAAGAATTTTTCTATCCGACCTTCAACGATCTTATCCACGATGTGTTCCGGTTTGCCTTCGTTGAGGGCTGAGGCCCGGAAAATGTCTTTTTCCTTTTCCAACACATCCTCGGGCACTTCGTCCCGTGACACATATTGGGGAGCCGCTGCAGCGATGTGCATGGCAATGTCCCTGACGAGTTCCTGGAATTCGTCGGTTTTTGCCACAAAGTCTGTTTCACAGTTTACTTCCACTAGGACTCCGATGCGGCCTCCCATGTGGATATAGGCATCGACAATGCCCTCGGCGGCGGTGCGCCCGGCCTTTTTGGCGGCCGCGGCCAAACCCTTTTCCCGCAGATAGGCAACGGCTTTGTCCAGGTCGCCCTCTTTGGCGGTTAACGCTTTTTTGCAGTCCATCATGCCTGCTCCGGTCTTTTCTCGCAGTTCTTTTACCATAGCTGCAGTAACGCCTGCCATTGGTGAACCCTCCTCAAGGATATCGTACTCAAAAAAGGAGGGGCTGGGTTCAGGTACCTTCCCGCATGCCCCTCCCTTATGCTTCTTACGCTTCGCTAGCTACTTCTGCAGGTTCGTCTGTGTCGGCCTGCTGCTTCTGGGCAGCTTCAGCTGCTTCGCCTTCTTTTCCTTCAATCACGGCGTTAGCCATGGTTTCGGTCAATAGACGTACAGCTCGAATTGCATCGTCGTTGCCGGGGATAACGTAGTCAATTTCATCGGGATCACAATTGGTGTCGACGATGGCAATGATCGGTATTCCCAGTTTCCGAGCTTCGGCCACAGCGATCCTTTCTTTGCGGGGATCCACAATGAACACCGCGGCTGGCGGCTTGTTCATGCCGCGAATGCCGCCGAGAAAACGGTTCAGCTTGTCCATTTCCTTGCGCAGTTCCAAAACTTCTTTCTTCGGCAGAACTTCGAAGGAACCATCCTCTTCCATGGCTTCGAGTTGTTTCAAGCGCTGAATTCTAGCGTTGATCGTCTTGAAGTTGGTCAGCATACCCCCAAGCCAACGCTGGTTGACATAGAACATGCCGCAGCGCTGTGCTTCGTTTTCGATGGTTTCCTGTGCCTGTTTCTTCGTACCGACGAATAGCACATTGCCTCCGCCCTTTGTCACGTCCCGCAGGAAGTTGTAGGCGGTTTCCACCTTGCGAACGGTCTTTTGGAGATCAATGATGTAGATTCCATTCCGTTCTGTAAAAATATACTGCGCCATTTTCGGGTTCCAGCGGCGAGTCTGATGCCCAAAGTGAACGCCGGCCTCTAAAAGCTGCTTCATGGAAATTACGGCCATGGACGTTCACCTCCTCTCTTTTGTTTTTCCTCCACCTTCTTCGTTCAGTTCCGGGACCGGTCGGCACACCCAGATCCTGTCCAAAGGTGTGTGTATTAACACCAAAATTAGTATAGCACAGTGATTTCCTGGAATCAAGTACGGCTCCGGTGCATTTTTAACTGGAGAATCAATTCCACTTCGCCTTTGCCCATCTGCAGTTCCTTTGCAATGTCCTCGGGCTGCAGCTGCTGTTCAGCCAGGTCAAAAACCTGCTTGGTTCGTGTGGACGACAGTGTCCGGGGACTGCGCCGCTGGTGGGCCCATTGGTTTACGGGCGGCCCGGCTGTTTCGGAGTTGGCTTTACCCTGCAGCGGGACCACATTCCCGGTCGGCGAAACCCGTTCTTCATCTGCAGTTTTCAACCTTTCCATTTCTTCCATGGCACGCTGATATTCCTGGCGCCAGGCTTCCTGTTTGACCTCTAGCTCTTCCATAAACTGTTCAAACATCAATTCCATAGACTGGAAATTCGACTGCCCCTTGGTAAACAGTGCCGGGCGCATTACAGCACAGATCAAAACTCCCAGTGCCAGGCCGAGACTGAGTACAATGAAGTACACCAATGTCCAATGCCCTCCTCTCAAACACGCACATCCAGATGAAACTCCCCTCCGTCTCTGCCGCGGTTTCCAGACTTTCTGGATCCCCTGCGCCTCTTTTCCTCTTTGTCTTGGCGCTGTAGTTCGGAGCCCTTTGTGCTGTGGGTCACTTGCTGTTGACGCTTCTTGAACTCATCACTGACCTGGGGCGCCATCTTTCCAGCTCCATGGGGTTCACCTTCCCGCTGAATTTTTGGCAGTTGGTCCGTCCGGCTCAGAAGTACCTGCATATCCGGGAATTTGATCGACATAATATCACTCCCTCACGAATATGGTCCGCAGCGATGCAATGGCTTTCGTGTGGATCTGACTGATTCGTGATTCGGAGACGTCCAAGACATGGCCTATCTCTTTGAGGGTCAACCCTTCATGGTAGTAAAGGGCAATCACGTTCCGTTCCCGATCCGGCAGGCGGTCAACGGCTGCAGCTAGTTCTTGCAGGAGTTCCGAGTCGATTAAAGATTGGATAATGTCCTGGCGGTCGTCTTCGATAGTATCGAGCATTTTTATCGGTTCGTCACTGCTGTCAGGGTTTACCACCTCGTCAAGGGATAACACTGAAGTGGTCTTCACTTCGTCTAAGAGATGATGATAGCGATCCAAGGAAAGGCCCATGGCTTCCGCCGCTTCCTGATCCGTGGGAGAACGGCCTAGTTTGTGCTCCAGTTCTTGGATTGTTTTTTCGAAGTTGCGGGCCTTCGAACGGACACTGCGTGGAATCCAATCCATGGATCGCAGTCCATCTAGGATCGCCCCCCGGATACGGGTAGCAGCGTATGTTTCGAACTTGATGCCGCGCCCGGGATCAAACTTCTCCACAGCGTCTAAGAGGCCAAAACTGCCGTAACTGATTAGATCGTGGTACTCAATGGTGTCCGGCAGAGTCATGGAAAGCCGGCCAGCTGTGTATTTCACCAAGAACGCATAGTGCTCGGTCAGACGTTCTCGGATCTGCGGGTCTTTCGTCTTCTGATACTGCTGCCAAAGGGTATCCGTATCCACTTGTCCTGATTTCGGCATATCGTCATCAGCCCTTAGGTTTTTCTCCAACGAGTCCTTTGCGCCGGAGTTCCAATTGTTTCTTGAACACATACTGGATGATGGCCTTGCGTGATTCCTCTTCGATATCGATGAAGGCAATACCATGGGCGTAGTTGTCCTCGTTGCTGTTACAAGCCCGGATCACGCGAGCGCTGCTTTCCACTACCGTATCGTCCAACTCCATGGCGATCCATATCTGGCCCTCTTCGTCCAAACGTTCGTTTGCTACGATCAAGGCGCCGCCGCCTGATAGGTTCGTTATCTGGCACGGTCTCGCGGCTCCATGACCTTCTTCCTGGAGCGGCGCGTACTGGCCGTCGAGCAGCACGTCCATGCGGACAAATCCTCGTTCTTGAAATCGTTCCCAGTCGCTTGTCAGCCGCAGCAGCAGTTGGGGAACCCGGCCGCGCAGGCGGCTTTCGACAATGGACGATGCCCGGTACTTCCCCTGCGCCTTGATCTGGTCAGCTTTAAAGGATACATGAAGCGCTGTGCCGACGCGAATGGGCACGATTTCGCCGTGATGGATCGGTGCTGCCACCAGCAGCTGATCGCCCCGGACATCTTCTAAGCGGGTACGATAAGTGTTGCCTGACCCATCAGCGGTCTGCAGTTCTACGATCTCATTGGGCTTGATGTTCACAGCGGTCTCCCCTTACGCAATCATGTCTGCAATAGACGGTGGACCTTGTCAAAGAGCCTGCGTATGCCACTGGCTGCTTTGACCTGCGGCGCCGCTTGCCCGATGCCGGCCAGATCTTCTGCCATGCTCTGCAGGCAGCGGCTGGCTGCAGAGTGGGGGTAGGCCAGTAAAAAAGGCCTTTGATCGGTAACCGAACGGCTCACATTTTGATCATAGTCGACGGCGCCGGCAAAATCCACATTCGTCTGCAGAAAGCGACCCGCCACCGTATTCAGTCTTTTCCACACCATTTGGCCGTCATCGGCGTTTCGCACCATGTTGACTGCAATCTTGATGCTGCTGTCCGGGTTCTTTTGCGAAATGACCTTGATCATGCCGTATGCATCGGTTATGGCTGTCGGTTCCGGAGTGGTAACAATCAGAATCTCGTCCACGGCCAGTACAAAACTGAGCACATTGCGGTTTAGGCCTCCCCCGGTGTCCACAAGGATGAAATCAAATTCCTCGTCCAGGGTTTCCAGCGATTGGGCAAACAAGTCCAGTTCGTACTGTCTAAGGTTCGCCAGATCATAGACGCCGTTGCCCCCCGCGATCACTTTCAGCCCGAGGGGCCCGTCCATGGCGATATCCTCGATCCGTCGCTGCCCGCGCAGTACATCGGCCAGTGTATACCTCGGCGTCAAACCGAGTACAATGTCTACGTTGGCCAAACCCAGGTCGGCATCTAAAAGCGCTACCCGAAGGCCCATCTGTGCCAAACCCAGCGCTAGGTTCACCGATACGTTCGTCTTGCCCACCCCGCCCTTGCCGCTTGTTACACAGATGACCCGAGCCTGGCCGGTGCTTTTCGCGGGGGACGATTTATGGATTTCAGCCATCTTTCGCAGGCCTTCGGCTTGGTCTCTCATAGGCTACTCCCCCAAAATCATCTGTGTTATCTTTTCGGGTTCGGCTACTTCGATGTCCTCCGGGACGCTTTGGCCAGTGGTGATGAACGCAATGGGCGCTCTAGTCTTATTCGTCGCTTGAAAGAGGATCCCAAACCCGGATGTTTCGTCCAATTTCGTTACAATCAACCGGTCAATATCGATGCCTGAGAAAGCATGGATGATGTCGGAAAGATCCCGGTCTTTGGTAGTCGCGCTGACAACCAAGTGGATTTCGGCATCAATTCCGTCGAGAAAGGTTTTCAGTTCCGCCATCTGCATGCGGTTGCGATGGCTGCGGCCGGCCGTGTCAATCAAGACCAAGTCGCGGTCTTCCATGGCGCAAAGAGCATCGGTCAAGTCCTGTGGTGAATAGGCGATTCGTATGGGAACGCCGATGATATCGGCATAGGCCTTCAGTTGATCGACTGCTGCAATACGATATGTATCAACGGTAATCAAGCCGACATTCTTGCCCGCCACTAACGCGAAGTTAGCGGCCAACTTGGCTATGGTGGTTGTCTTGCCGACACCGGTGGGGCCAATCAATACAGCCCGCTTTTGTGTGCCGTCGAATTCCCAAGGGTTGACAGTGGCGATTTCGCTTGCAACCAAGGTATTGAGGTGGTTCCATATCTTTGCCAGGTCGTGCAGTTCATGCTTGGGAATCGTCTGCAAAACTTTTTTCAACAGTTCCTGTGCGGTCTCCTTGGGCAGGTCGCAGTCCACTAGCTGCCGGTACACGTTCCTGATTGACTCAGGCCACAGCTTCCCGGAAGCGCTTGATGGCCCTGGGTGCCGGTGTGGTTCTTCGGATTGCTGCACGGGATCGTCCCGCAGCGGCACATCCTTCTTGGGAGCAGCTTGCAGAAAGGATTCGCCGCCAGCTTTGCCGTAAGGCGGCGGGCTTTCCTTGGCTTTTTGCCCGCTCGGCCTTGTCTGTCCGTCGGGATCGATGGCGCCGATGACCTCAAATTTCTGCCGTCCGAACAGGCCGAAAAAGCCGCCTTGTTTGATGCGCTTTGTGTGGAGAATCACGGCGTCCTCACCGAATTCGCCTTTCATTTTCGTTACCGCCTCGTGGATGTTGTCGCCGAGGAACCGCTTAACTCTCATCGGGCCATTTCACCGTCCCAACGCTTTGGACTTGCATGTCCGCAGAAATTTCATTGTATGACAACACAACCAACTTGGGTATGGACCGTTCCGTGAGCCGCCTTAAGGCCATCCGAATATTAGGGGAGACTAAAAGAACAGGGTAGGACATGGTTGTCTGCTCAATACTTTCACTGATTTGAACCAAAAGTTGCTGCAGTAGCCTGGGATCCATGGAAACGACGATGCCCCGCTCCGTGTGCTCCATTCCCGAAGCCACAGTATCTTCCCACTGCTGATCTAAGGTAAGCACCGAAAGCACACCATTCTCGCGGTACATGCCGGAGATCTGGCGGGCCAATGCTTCGCGAACGTATTCGGTTAAGAAATCCACATCTTTGGTCACCGGTGCCGTATCCGCTAACGTTTCGAGAATCGTGATGAGGTTTCGAATGGGTATGCCTTCCTTGAGCAAATTCTGCAGCACTTTCTGCACCTCACCGAGGGACAGCTGGTCCGGGATCAGCTCTTCAACGACGGCCGGGTATTCTTCCCGAAGTCCATCGACGAGGGTCTTAACTTCTTGCCGCCCTAGAAGCTCATGGGCGTGGCTGCGGATGATTTCTGTCAAATGGGTAGCCAAGACAGAGGGCGGATCGACCACCGTATACCCTGCCAACTCGGCTTTGTCTCTGGTTTCCTCATCCACCCAGAGGGCGTCAAGGCCAAAGGCGGGCTCTTTGGTCGGTATGCCGTTGACTGCTTCGGTCACACCGCCGGAGTCCATGGCAAGATAATGGTTGATCATTAATTCTCCACCGCCCACCTCAATTCCTTTTATTTTGACTACGTACTGGTCGGGGTCGAGCTGGAGGTTGTCCCGGATTCGGATGATGGGCACAACCATGCCTAGTTCTAGGGCACACTGCCTTCGGATCATGGTAATGCGTTCGAGCATGTCGCCGCCTTGTTCCTGGTCCACCAAAGGAATCAGGCTGTAGCCGATTTCTAGTTCAATCTGATCGACCTGCAGTAGGCTGAGCACACTTTCCGGTTTTTTTGTCTCTTCAATTTCCTCTTGGGCTTGCTCTGCTTCTTCTTCATCCTGCTGTTGTCTGGCCGTTTGATAAAGAATATAGCCCAAAGAACCCATCATGGTACTGAGCACAAAGAAAGGCAGTGTAGGCAGTCCTGGCACCACCGCAAAAAACAATAGCACCCCGCAGGCAATGAACAGTACCTTCGGATTGGAAAACAGCTGCTTGTTCAGATCCTGGCCCATATTGCCTTCCGATGCCGCTCGCGTGATGATAATCCCTGTAGACGTGGAAATGAGCAGAGCGGGAATCTGTGACACAAGTCCGTCACCTACAGTGAGCAGTGTGTAGCGCTGCACCGCTTCATCAAAGGCCATGCCTAACTGCCCCATCCCGATGGCCAACCCTCCGGCCACATTGATCAATGTGATGATGATTCCGGCAATGGCATCTCCCTTGACGAACTTCGTCGCACCATCCATGGATCCGTAGAAATCTGCTTCCCGCTCAATGTTGCGGCGCTTCTGCCGTGCCTCGGCCTCGGTGATCAGGCCGGAGTTCAAGTCCGCATCGATACTCATCTGTTTTCCGGGCATGGCATCAAGGGTGAAGCGGGCCGCCACTTCGGCGACCCGTTCAGCCCCTTTGGTAATGACAATAAACTGGATGACGACCAGGATTACAAAAATGACAAACCCGACGATATAGTTTCCGCCGACAACAAAGGTTCCAAAGGCTTGTATGATCTGACCTGCCTCTGCATGCAGGAGAATCAGGCGTGTCGTCGATATGTTCAGGCCGAGCCGAAAGAGGGTGGTAACCAAAAGCAGAGACGGAAAAATGGCAACTTCCAAGGCTTCATTGACATTCATGGTCAATAGCAGTACCAAAAGCCCAAGCGTGATGTTGGTAGCCAGCAGTATATCAAGCATAGTCGGAGGAAGCGGCAGAATCATCATAACAATGATCAGAACCACGCCTAGAACGATATAGATATCAGAATAGCGGCTCAAACGCTCTATCCGGGAAGCGGCATTGGCCATAATCCACCCTCCTCTCGTGTTCAAGGTTTATCACTAACGTGCTCGGCGCCGGTTTTTGAGACGGTAGACAAACGCCAGCACTTCGGCTACCGCGGGATAGAGATCCGGCGGAATTTCCTGCCCAATATCTACGCTTTTGTACAGCGCCTGTGCCAATGGCGCGTTCTCAACCGTGGCCACATGGTTCTCCGCGGCTGTTTCCTTGATCTTAAGGGCAATGGTGCCTACGCCTTTGGCCACAACCTTCGGTGCGTGCATCTCACCCATTACATATTGGACTGCCACGGCGTAGTGTGTTGGATTGGTTATCACGACGTCGGCTTGGGGGACGTCCTGCATCATGCGCTGCGCAGCCATTTGGCGCTGTTTCTGCCGAATATGGGAGCGGATCTGCGGATCGCCTTCGGATTGCTTGTATTCGTCTTTCACTTCCTGTTTCGACATCTTTATGCTCTGCTCAAATTCGTAGCGCTGGTAGAGATAGTCCAAAATCGCTACGATAAACAGCGCCCCTCCCACAATGATGGCTAAGCTGGTAATGGACTGTCCAATCAACGCGATCGCGTGTTGGATATCCATTTGAATGAGGCCGGGAAGCCAATCCAGATCTCCCGACACCCGCCAAAATGCCAGGTATGCCACGAGGGCAATCTTTGTCAGCGATTTGGCAAATTCCACCACGGCACGTTTCGAGAAGATCCGCTTCACGCCTTCGAAGGGATTGACCCGGGAGAACTTGGGTTGAACCGATTCGAGGGTGACACGCAGTCCCACTTGTACAGCCTGGCTGATCGCTGCCGTTACGAAGACGGCGGCCAAGAGCGGGAGTAGGATTAAGGCGCCTTCCAGCACAATAGTAAGAAACAGGGCATACACCGATTCTGTCGTGCCGTCGAATTGGCCGAGGGCGCCGAGACAATGGGCGGCCAAACCGCCGACGCGCTGGAAGAGAAAGGGTCCTAAGAAGCGCAATGTTATGAATCCCGCTAAGATGAGGGCCGCCGTTCCGACTTCACCGCTTTTGGCCACTTGGCCTTTTCGCCGCGACTCTTCGCGCTTGCGCGGGGTTGCCGGTTCGGTTTTTTCGCCGGCAAACAGTTGGAGTTCCATACGCTGCATAGGCTATGTTCCTCCCCAGGCAGCCAGCAGGCCTAAGAACACTTCCATCAGGTAGCCGTCCCGGGCAAACAGAGAGGCCAGAAGATGCACATACAGAGGCATAACAAAAAAGACCATGACCATTCCAATGGTGATTTTGATGGGAAATCCGATCACAAAGACGTTGATCTGCGGCACTGTCCGGATGACCATGCCTAAGGCGACGTCCGTCAGTAAGATGGTGCCGGAAATAGGGATGGCAATCTGCAGTCCCAGGCGAAACACATTGCCTCCTAATTCAGTCATCAATGCTGCTGTGCTCTGCATTTCCAGCCACGAGGCAGCCGGTATGTAGTCATAGCTTCCCAAAAGCGCCTGCAGCAGCCACAGGTGGCCGTCCACGGCAAAGAACACGAGACTCGCCAGCAGGTGATAAAACTGGGAAAACAGCGGCAGTTGAGTACCAGTTGCCGGATCGAACACGGACACCAAGCCAAAACCCATGGGAACATCGATTAACTGGCCTGCAAAATAGACCGCAGCAAAGGTGAGGATCACCACAAACCCAAGAATCAGACCTACGGCGAACTCCTGTAGAATGAGAATGGCCCATGGCCCAAACGTATCCACAGGAACCGGGACCGGTTCAGGAAATACCAGGAAGGCTAAGAGCGCCCCTAGCCCAGCCTTGACCATAAATGGCACTTGGCGGATGCTGAACACAGGCAGTAGAAATATAAAGGTGGTGAACCGGATGAATCCGGCCAGAAGCCCGCTGTATTCTTGCATGGGGGGCCTCCTTTTTATAAGACGTAAAGGTGCAGCTGACCTAAGAGGCGCTGGCCAAAGTCCAACAGCAGCCGCAGCATCCAAGGGCCGAAAATGACGATAGAACCCAGGACGGCGACAATTTTTGGAATGAATGTCAATGTTTGTTCCTGGATCTGCGTCGTGGCCTGGAAAATGCTCACAGACAATCCCACAATCATGCCCAGGCCCAATACAGGGCCGGCGGCCAGCAGGACTGTCAGCAGTGCTTCTCTGCCGAGATTTATCACCATGGTTTCGGTCAATGCCAACGCCTCCCATCAAGACCAAGTTCGCGCAAGCGCACCAGTGGTTTATGCTAGAATGCCAATGCGGTGCCAAGGATTTTTCTAAGACGGGACCGGATCAACGATGCAGATAACACCCTTGGCCGCAGCCCTGTCAGAAGTAACTCATCAAAAGCGAACGGACCACCAAGTGCCAACCATCCACCAGCACAAAGAGCAGGATCTTAAACGGCAGCGATATCATCACCGGCGGCAGCATCATCATGCCCATGGCCATGAGGGTACTGGCCACAATCATGTCAATGACAAGAAAAGGGACAAAAATCACAAAACCCAACTGGAAGGCAGTTTTTAACTCCGAAATGACAAAGGCCGGTATCAGTGTCAGTGTATCCACATCATCGCGAGCATCGGGAGGCTCGCCGCCCCGTGCCCCGATCAGCATTTCCAAGTCCCGTTCCCGCGTATGGGTGAACATGAACTCTCGGATAGGTTCCAATCCGGTCTCTAGGGCTGCTTCTGCCTCCAGTTCGCCGTCAACGAAAGGCACAATGGCATCCTCATACACCGTCCCGAAAACGGGAGCCATGACAAAGAAGGTCAAAAAGAGCGCTAGACCGATAATGACTTGGTTAGGAGGCATTTGATTGGTTGCCAAGGCATTGCGGATAAACGACAAAACGATGACGCTCCTGGTAAAAGAGGTCATCAGAATAAGTATAGCTGGAGCCAAGGTCAGAATGGTCAGGAGGAACAGTATCTGCAGCGTTACCGCGACGTCGGCCGGCGATTCGGCGGCTCCAATGCCCAGGTCAATGCTGGGGATCGGCAGATTGGTCTGCAGCAGTATGCCGATAACTGTCAATGGCGCTCCTCCTCATCCGGTACAGGACGTGTATCCAGCAGCTGGATTGTCTGGTTGGTGAAGGCCAGAAAATACTGGTTCCCTTCCCATTCGATCACATAGAGGGCTCTGCCCGTCCCCAGTGGAATTGTTTCTCGAATGGTTACCGACCGTCCGGTCAGCTGCCGGCCCGCATACCAGCGCGTTGTGAAATAGATGGCGGGAGCTAAAGCGAGCAGAACCGCAAATACCCGTAGGAAAGACATCCAGATATCTATGTCCATTCCGTTCATCCACAAGGCCCCCTAGTCTTTCTTCGCCGTCCATGGTGCCCTTCCTGCGCCGGAATCGAAATTCAGCGATGCCGAATCCGCTCTTCGGCGGGCACGATTTCCTGAATCCGGAGGCCGAAATTGTCATCAAGAACAATGACTTCGGCTTTGGCAATGGCGTATCCATTGATGAATAGATCGCAGGGCTGCCCGGCCATCTTGTCTAGCGCGATGACGCTGCCTGTCTCAAGCTCCATGATATCGCCTAACGTTATGTCCGCACTGCCGACTTCTGCTATAATCGGGAGTTTTACATCGTCTACCAAATCAATTTCCCGATCCTGTGCCGTGTCGCCGGACAATGTCAGTTCTCCAAAACTGGCGGGTTCAATGCTTACCTGCCTGTGATTGGCCCGCCGCCGGGTGCGATTGCTGGTGGGGGTCAGACGAGCAATTTCCCCTGTTCCTTGGGGCTGCTGTCCCTTGGTATCCTCGCCCATGTCCCTTCCCCCTTCCTCGACCTTTCCCTCCCACACCTGCCTAGGCAGGGCCAACCCGATAGACAAGTCACTGTGGCCCACAGTACTGGCAAACAGCAGCAGCTCCATATCGTCCCTGCAGCTGAACTTTTCCAATGCTTGACCAGAAGCGGTGGCCGGCTCGTACATCGTGCCCGAAAGGGGCTGGCCCCTTGTTGCAGATAAGGACTTCGCTGCGAACTGGGCCCATTCCCTGCCCACGATCTCCACAGCCCGGCTGGCTGTAACTCCCAGGACGACGCCCACGGACCGGGCTTCTTCCCTTGCGACGAAAATATGAAGGCGTGAACCATTGATGTCCATGGGTATTTCAAACAGCGAGGAGCCCAGGGCTTGCACGGCATCCTCATTCGTTGCGGGCCAGGGATCCTGGATGCGCACTGGCAGCTGCAGCAGTTTACTGAGACGTTCGGCCAGTTTGTGCTTGCGAGAAGCGAACAAAGCGGCAGAAGAATGCTGGGATGGATTGTGCTCAGGCAATCGCGCTCCTCCTTTCTCCAACACTCCTTATTGCAGCACCAGGTCAATGAAATAAACGTCGACCACCTCACCGTGGATCAGGAGGTCGTTGATGGACGACACGATTTCTGTCCGCAGCGTCTCCAAACCTTCGGTGCTGTCAATCTGGGCGGCGGTCTTCCCGCGCAGCAGCGTGATGATCCGGTCCCGCAGTTGCGGGTGCCTGTTTTCCAACTCCGAACGCAAGGAGCGATCATCGCTGATCTCCAGAACAATGCCGGTGCGGACAAAGCGGCTGCCGCGGGCATCGGAATTTTTGACGTTAACCGTGAACTCACCGACTTCATAGACGGGACCCATAGATCGGGGTGTGTTGCCCTCTGTGTTACTGCCGCTGCCACTCCCGGCTAGTTCCGCTACGCCCCCTCCGAAGATCAGAAAGGTCGCAAAGGCACTGCCTACAGTGGCCAGTATAACCAGGGCCACGGCTACAATCAGCAGTTTGAAATCGACCTCTACTTTTCTGGCCATTTGATGTCCCTCCGTTATCAGTTGGGCTCCCGTTGGGCAAGCGCTTGGTGCATGATGACAATGTCAACGCGCCGGTTCATGGCACGATCATCGGGGGTCTCATTGGGCCGAATCGGCCGATGCTCGCCGTAGCCGGCCGCTGAGAGGTTGTCCGGGTCAAATTCCTGTTCCTCGACTAAGTATCGCACTACCCGGGAGGCTCGGTGTGTAGAAAGCTCCCAGTTGGACGGAAATTGGGAAGTGCTGATGGGCAGATTGTCCGTATGTCCTTCGACGCGGATGGGGTTGTTTACTTGGCGCAGGAGTTCGGACATGGGTTTGAGGATCTCCATGGCCTCCTCTTTCAGTTCCGCACTGCCGAGATCAAAGAACACTTGGTCGGCGAAACGCACAATCAATCCCCGTTCTTCTTCCATCTGCAGCTGGACCGTATCCTGCAGGCCTTCCCGTTCAAGATAATCGGTTAGCTGCCTTTCCAATTCATACAACTGCTGCATGTCGATCTCTGCCGTAGCTTCTTGGAAGGACGGCTCTTCCGTTACGGTCCGTCCGCCGTCAAGAACCGCGGAACCCCCTTGAAAGGCCGACATGATCTGCTGAAACTTCTGCATATCTATGGAAGAAAAGGCATACATGAGTACAAAAAAGGCCAAAAGCAGTGTCACCATATCAGCATACGTCGTCATCCAATGCGGTGAGCCGCCTTTTTTACCTTCGCTGCGGTTGTTTGTTCTCCTAGGCATTGGAGGTCACTTCCTCGCCGGTTAGCTGCCCGCTTTCCTCGGTCCGCTGCTCAGGAGACAGAAAGGCCCTCAGTTTCTCTTCAACAATACGGGGATTTTCGCCCGCTTGAATGGATAAAATTCCTTCAATCATGACCTCGCGTATAAGGATCTCTTCGGCGCTCTTCACCTGCAGTTTGCCGGCAATGGGCAGAAAGACTAAGTTGGCTATGACAGCGCCATACAGTGTGGTCAACAGGGCTACGGCCATGCCGACCCCCACCTGATCCGGATCATCGAGTTCCTGCAGCATCTGAATCAGTCCGATCAACGTACCGATCATGCCGAAAGCTGGTGCAATGGTTCCTAACTGGCTGAATATCTGCTGTCCTGTCTTGTGCCGCTGCTCTAAGAAGGCCAGATCAATTTCCAAAATACTTCGTACCAGCTCGGCATCGGTGCCGTCAACTACTAGTTGGATGCCCCGCTGCAGGAATTCCTCGTCGAGGCTCTGCGCCTTTTCTTCCAGGGCCAGCAGGCCTTCTCGGCGCGAACTTTCGGCAAAGTCGACCAAGGTGTCGATGACCTTGCGGGGATTGCGGGCGCTGTCGCTGAAGGCCACTCGGACCAATGGCAGGACTCCCACAACATTTTTCATGGGAAAGTTGACAAACAAAGCGGCAAAGGTTCCTCCGAGAACAATCATCAGTCCGGCAGGATTCCAAAACAACCCCATTTCTCCGCCCATAACGATTGAGCCCATCAGAAGACCGGTACCCAATGTAATGCCTAATAGGGTGGCTAGATCCATCACGTCAGCCCCATTTCTGCCTTGGTTTTGGCTAAGGGGCCGGACCCTTGGTCCGGCCCCGGACAGCACACTATCGCTTCAGATTCACCAATTCCTGGAGCATTTCGTCAGACGAGGTAATGGTGCGGGAATTGGCTTGGAAGCCCCTTTGGGTGATGATCATGTTGGTGAACTCCTGGCTTAGGTCAACGTTGGACATTTCCAATGAACTAGGGGCGATGTCGCCGAATCCTCCGGTCCCGGCGGTGCCTAACATGGCCTGTCCGGAGTTGCTGGACTCGCTGAACATGGTTTCGCCATCTTTGTTCAATCCAGCAGCGTTGGGGAAGCGGGCCATTCCTACCTGGCCTAAAGGCCGAGTTAATCCGTTGGAATAACTACCAGTGATGACTCCCCGCTGGTCGATGGTATAGCTTTCTAGGGACCCACTGGCATATCCGTTTTGATCCCGCACGGCGGCCGTGGATTCTTCGGCATAGTTGGTGAAATCGGAGAAGTCCAGAGAAATCTCCAGGGGATCCACGCCCGAACCGCCACCGAAGTCGAATGTAAAGGTAGTGTCTACAGGATCCACCGACTCGTAGGAGCCGTTGTTGTCAAAGGCAATACTTCCCACGCTGGGTCCGTCTAAAGACGGTTCCGTACCGGTGACGGTTTCAAATTCGCCATTTTCATCATAGAAGAAAAGATCGCCGGGGTCGAGAGCATCAAACGGATCTTCGTTGCCGTGGATATCCTCATGATAGACTTCAAAGCTGCCGACTCGAGTCAGATGATAGCCCCATTCGCCGTTTTCCTGACGAAAGGCGGCTTCCACCGGCACGCGGTTTCCTTTGGAGTCATAGGCGTTTACCGAGCGGCTGATGGTTTCGGCCCCTTCCCGGGCGTCGAGATTACCGCTGTAGCGAATCCGGTTGGTTGCCTGCGGGTTGATGGTATCGGTGGTCGGGATATAGATGGGCTGCATGGCTTGATTGGTGTCAATGTTGCCCTCTCCGTCGGCACGATATCCCATGACCCGCATGCCGTTCACTTTGCTGACCAGATTGCCAGTGGCCTGCGCTTCGCTGCCTTCAATGGTTTCATCGAGGCCGAACATGCCGGCTCGGGTATAGACGTCTTGGTCACCTTGGGAAAGAATAAAGAAACCGTCGCCTTCAATGGCCAAATCTGTGGTATTTCCTGTTGATTCCGTATTTCCTTGGCTGTGCATCACATCGATGCTGCCCAGCTGGACCCCTAAGCCTACCTGCTGGGGATTGGTTCCCCCGACGGTTTCTGTGGGGGCCGATGCTCCCTGGATGGTCTGGCTCAGCATTTCTTGAAACGACGCACGCGAACTCTTGAAGCCATAGGTGTTGACATTGGCAATGTTGTTTCCGACGATGTCCATACGCGTTTGGTGCGTGCGCAGGCCTGATACGCCGGCAAACATCGACCGCATCATAGGCAGATTCCTCCTTCGTTTTCAAAGCTCCCCATCGATCACTCTGGCGGAGCTAGGGCCTCCTTACGGTCCAGCCCTGGTGAATCATGAATCGTCCCTTGTGACTACAGCACTGTCAATATTGGTGAACACATTATCCTTTACACTATCGCCGTCCATGGCTGTGATCACTGTCCGGTTTTTGACACTGACCACAAAGGCCAGATCATCGACCAGTACCAATGATTCCCGTCCGCCCCTATCGGCGGCTTGGTTTACTGCCTTTTGGAGGGCCTCGATCTGTTTTGGTGAAAGCTGAATGTTCCGGGCGGCCAGTCGCTTCTCGGCATGCGCCGAGAATTTGACCTCATCCTGCTGCAGGTGCTGCTTCAAGAGCTCTTGAAACTCCGTCGCTGACGAACTGTCCGTCTTACTTGGTTTCTGCTTGGGTTGGATTTTCTGTCCAGGCTGAATGGGAAGTCCGCGCGGTACGTGGAAGTTATGATTCATCGCGAGCCCCTCCCTGCTGTATGCTGACAACTTCGGTGAAATCATATAACTGCCCGTCCACCTGCAGAAGGGGCCAGTCCTCTTCAAAGCGGACTCCTTCCACCCGTCCGCTAAGGGCTTCTCCCTCACCGGTCAAGAGTTCCACATCTTTTCCTAGCATGTTCATGGCTTGCCCGAGCGCCGTCAACTGCTGCTGGGCTTTCATCATCTGTCCCATCGTGCTGTTGAGATTCTGCATTTGTTCGAGACTGCTGAACTGGGCCAGCTGGGCTACGAACTCCTGGTCTTCCACGGGGTTAATGGGGTCCTGATAGCGAAGTTGTGTAGTCAGCAATTTGAGAAAGTCCTCTTTTCCCAACGTCTGATCCTCGCCAAAAACTGCCGGGGTACTTTCTGGGTGGGCTCCGGTACCCTTATCGGCATTGGCTGTCATCAACGATTGCGGGCCGTAGATCATCTGGTCTTCACCTCCTATGCTCGAAGATTGACGCTTCCGTCGGTATGGATTCCTGCCGGCCGTGCCGGTTCGGCTCCGACTGGCGTTATTTCATCTTCCCCGGCAATCCCAGAATGGGAGCTGTGGTCTGGTTCAGACCATGGGCCCTGCCCGGAAAAGCCTCCATCGCCTCGGGCCTCACCGCCGCTGACATCTACGGAAACGCTGTCCACCTCCAATCCCATCTCTTGAAGTTGCGACCGTAGCTGGCCAAGCTGCGATTGGATAATTTCCTTCACCGTCGGGCTTTCCGCTGCAAACTGCGCCGTGACAACGCCCTGTTCCACCACAACACGGATCCGAACTTCACCGAGGTGGTCAGGCTGCAGTTGGATTCGGACCTCGCCGCGCTCTGCATTGGAAACCATCTGCATCCGGTTGACAATCTGGGCCGTAATGTCCTCTGGAAGGACACTGCGGTTGGTTTCGGGGGCCGCATTCCGCACCATGCCTTCGTTTAGCTGGGCCTGCTGGGTTTGAGCGGGCAGCGGTCCCGGTGTTCGATCATCGACGGCAGCCTGTTTCTGCGAATCCGAACCGGCATGGGTTTGTTGGACCCCGGCGCTCCGAGCAGCATTGGCCGTCGGATTGGTGTCCGTGGGCGTCTGGAGACGTCGCACCGCACTGTCTTGGTTGGATTCCCCGTTTTCTGCCGTAGGCCGGGAACCGGTGATGCGCCGGCCTTTTTGCTCCGAAGCTTCTTCTGGGCCGGAGGAAAAGGGTCCATCGCTTTGCAGGGACGATTCTGCCTTATCCCGGTGAGCTGCCGCTAAAACATTGGTGCTGTTTTTCTGTGCGGCTGCCATGGCTGTACTTTTTTCGGGAGTTTCAGTGTCTCCGATGAATGCATCTCCATCAGGCTTCCACCAGTTGTCCGGGGTCAGCAAAGGCAGTTTGATGCGCTCAAGCCCATCAAGCAGTGGCAGCTCCGCCGGAATGCCTCCTGGTGCTGTTGGGTGTGCGGGCAGCTTGGGGATCAGGAACCGGTGGTGAAATGACCCGTCTTCCTCTAGCAAGCCCGGCCATGGATCGTCATTTGCTGCGGCGGTTGCGTTAGCAAGTTCTGGGGCCTTCGCTTTGGCGACTGCAGTGCCTAGTTCATGGCGTATGGAGGAATCTTGGTCCTCCGCAACGCCGGACCAAGGAAACACTTTCTGCTGGAAAAGACGGGTCCAACCGTCGGTTTGGGCCGAGGAGCCAGCAGAAACTGCACTTCCTCCCTGACCTCCGTAGGTGCTTTTTTGGGATCGGCCTTCTGTGTATGGCAGATGGCCATTGCGGCGCTGAAGGGCCTTCTCTGTGTATGCTGCCTCCGCAGCATTCTGCGACACCGGCTGGTAGACCCGTGGGCCGTGGGCAGTGTTGGGCTGCCTGCGTGTGAGATCAGTGTCTTCTTGGTTCCCTCGGAGTGCAGCTTCCTCACCGGACGTCTCCTGGGCCTCAGCCGCGGAAGGCAAATGTTGTTCTAGAATCTGCTGTAATTCCTTTGCCGCTTCATCCGATGCCATCCCATGGGAGCCGAGGTGGTCTTCGATTGTGCTGTGAAGTTCTTCCAAATCCACGAGGCCTGCTTGAAATCTGGCAATCAATTCCGACCACATGCGGCCGGACAGCTCCGCTTCACCAAGGACAGACAGCAACTGGCCGCGGACAATCTGCGGTGCTGGAAGAAAACCGATCGATTGCCCGATATTGTCCTGCAGGAGTTCGAAGAATCCACCTGTGCCACAAGACGCTTCACCTCCGCCGAGCGGCTCGCCGTCCCCTTTGTGTTCGGTGATCTCTTTGGCTGCGGCCATCAGCAATTGGTTGATCTGCAAATTATCACCTCCTTTCGGGCACACTATTTATTGACGCCCCTCCGTCAGCTGCCGGCTGAGTTGTGCGGCCAGATCGGGGTCCAACTCCGCCATGATGGCCGAAGAACTCCTTGCATTCATGGCCCGCAGTATGTTCAGGGCCACATCCAGATCCAACCGTTCAAAAATTGCTGCAGCCTCCGTCGGGCGCATCTCGGAGTACATGTCTGCTAAACGGGAGATGTTCTCTTCCTCCGCCTGCAGCCCTTTGACCTCCGCCCGCAGATGTTCGATTTCCTGCCGGCGATTTTCTAACTCTTGTTCCCGGCTGTCCAGAGCCGCAGAACGGTGGTCTAGTTCACGCTGTTGCTGGTCAAGCTCTTCCCTCACAGTCTCGAGGTCGTCCCACGCGGCAGCAAGTTTCTGCTCCTTGGCTTCCATGGCCGCTTCCACGTCTTGGCCGCGTTCATAGGTGCGAAGGTATGCGGACCAGCGGGGATGGTCCTCGGCATAGGAAAGCACCCATGTTTGCGGATGGATTACATCCGTGATTGTGAAGACGACCAATGCGGCCGCCAGTGCAGCAAAAAGGGCTAGAACAGCCAATACCCACTTCAGCAATATTCTTCCTCCTCACCGGATTGTTTACAGGGATTGGGCATTCTTGGCTGCATCATCGAGCAAGTTTTGCTCCTGCCGGAGTCGTTCGGCGCTGTGTTCTTCATACTGTTTTTCCTTCAGTTTGTCCAACGACTCCCTATCCTGCCGAGCCTCGATCCACCTTTGGCGTGCCGTCTCTTCCCGGGCATCGGCTTCGGAGACAACTGTCCTTTGCTGGGCAATCCGCCGATCGAGAACTGATATGTACTGGTACATGGCCGTACGCAGTTCTAAGTCCATCTGTCCGTAACCAAAGGCTGCTGCGTCGCTGCGTTCGCTTTCTAGGCGCTGCAGTGCCTGGTGCTGCAGCTGGGCATGGTCCCTGGCTTGGGACCAATCTCTTTGGGCGCGATCTTCTAGATGCTCTCGAATTCTGCGGACGCGTTCAAGACGGAAATGGAACGGCTGCATGGGTGCGCCTCCTTACTGCTGTGAAGCTGTGACACTGTGCAGGTTCTTCTGGACTTCGTCCCATGTGGGCTGCTCATGGACATCCTGTTTCATGAAGCGGATGATCCCATCGATATGGGCTATGGCTTCATCAATTTCGGGGCTGCTGCCCTTGGCGTAGGCGCCGATATTAATCAGATCTTCCGAGTCGCGGTATATGGCCAAAAGGGAGCGGAGTTTTCCGGCTACATGCTGCTGCTCCGCCGACGTAACTTCCGGCATGACTCGGGAAACGCTGCTCAAAACGTCGACAGCTGGGTACTGCTGCCGCTCTGCTATCTTCCTGCTTAGAACGATGTGTCCGTCTAGGATGCCCCGTACGGCATCGGCAATCGGTTCATTCATGTCGTCGCCATCGACCAGAACGGTGTAGAATCCAGTAATGGTTCCTTTTTCCCCGGGACCGGTGCGTTCCAAAAGTTTCGGCAGTGCTGCAAACACCGACGGCGTATAACCCCTGGTGGCTGGCGGCTCACCGGCCGCTAGACCAATCTCCCGCTGTGCAGCTGCGAAGCGTGTCACGGAATCCATCATGAACAAGACATCGGAACCTTGGTCGCGGAAATATTCAGCAATGGCGGTGGCGACGAGAGCTCCTTTCAGCCGGACCATGGCCGGCTGATCCGATGTGGCGACCACGACCACAGAACGTGCTAGACCTTCCGGGCCGAGATCCCGCTCTAAGAACTCACGCACCTCACGCCCCCGTTCGCCGGTTAGAGCGATGACGTTGATGTCCGCGGCGGTGTTGCGTGCCATCATGCCCAGGAGTGTACTCTTTCCTACTCCAGAGCCGGCAAAAATTCCGAGCCGCTGGCCTTTTCCGCAGGTTAAAAGGGCATCAATGGCCCGCACACCTACGGGGAGAGGCTCCGTAATCCGTTTCCGTGCCAGGGGCTGTACGGCCTGGCCCGATATGGGATAGGCATCTCGGCAGTTTAGGGTCCCCCGCCCATCCATGGGCCGCCCGAGGCCATCTAGGACCCTTCCCAGCAGCCGGTTGCCCACAGACACTTTCAGCGGGCGTCCCGTGGCCGTAACGTAACTTCCCGGGCCAATGCCCGTCAGATCGGCCAAGGGCATCAGCAGAATACGCTGATCTCTAAACCCCACGACTTCTGCATGGATCGGCTTACCATTCTTAGGGTGAACGAGGCACAGATCACCGAAATTGGCATTGGGTCCATTGGATTCCAACACCAAACCAATGACCTGGGTCACGCGTCCCGTTTCTCGGAAATCATCTGCGCCCTGCAGGAGCTGTCCATAGTATTCTGCCCTATTCATCACCTTCAAACACCACTTCCAACAGGGACTCAGCCAGCTTCCCCAAACGCTGTTCCAGGCTGGCATCGATAGCTCCAAACTCGGTCTCAAACAGCATGGTGCCCCGTTTGAGCGCTTCGTCGGGTTCAAATTGCAGTCGGCCGCGATAGTCCGAAAACTGCAGTTCGCTATCGCGTATGGGCAGATAGTCTTTAGGGTGAATGCGTACGGTGATCGACTCAGCAGCTCCCAGGCGTTCTAGGGCTTCCTCAACAATCGGTTTAAGCCACAGCGGGTCTTCGGCAATCTGTCTTCTAATAATCTTTTCGGCAAGTAGGACCGACAGCTTTAAGAAATCAGTTTCCAGTTGCGCCAAAGATTCGGTGCGTGCTTGTACGGCCTCGGATACCGCATGCTCCAAAGCCTTGATTAGCTCTTCAGAATGCTCGACAGCTTCATCCCGACCCGTCTTCTGACCCTCGGCGTAGCCCTCATTCCAACCTTCCTGTTTGGCTTGAAGGCGAAGCGTTTCGCTTTCCTGGCGTGCTGCTTCCACAATCTGTTCTGCTTCCCGCTGGGCGTCGTCTATTATGGATTCAGCCTTTGCGGCTGCGGTCTCCAACGAGCTGGCAGCCTGTGCCAAAGGGCCGCGGCGTTCTGCGTGCTCTGTTTCGCCGTTGGCTGCACCCCTTTGGGACCGGATTATTTTCTCGTCGTTTTCGCTGAGGATAACAGCCAGTTCGGCTGCCTTGATAATTTTAGACAACGATTTCGTCCTCCCCTCCACGCGAAATTACGATCTCGCCCGCCTCTTCGAGACGACGGATAACGCCAACGATTTTCTGCTGTGCTTCTTCGATCTCCCGGAGCCGCACGGGGCCCATGAACTCTATATCTTCCTTCAGCATCTCCGCGGCCCTTTTGGACATATTCTTATAGATCCGGTCGGCTACTTCTTCGCTGGATGTTTTCAGCGCTTTCGCCAGTTCTTTCGACTCCACTTCCCGTATGATTTTCTGGATCGAGCGGTCATCGAGGCTGATGATGTCCTCAAAGACGAACATACGCTTGCGGATTTCCTCAGCTAGTTCGGGGTCTTCCTCTTCTAGTGCATCAATGATGGTCCGTTCCGTGGAACGATCCACTTGGCTCAAGATCTCCACAGCTGAATCGATGCCGCCGGCCATGGTGTAATCATCGACAGCAAAGGCAGAAAGGCGCTGCTCTAAGGTGCTTTCAATTTCATCCAAGACTTCCGGCGTTGTCCGGTCTAGCGTTGCCAAGCGTTTGGCCACATCCACCTGCTTCTCCGGCGGCAGGGCCGACAGAATCATGCTTGACTGTTCAGAATTAAGGTAAGCGAGGATCAGGGCAATCGTCTGCGGATGCTCATTTTGGATGAAATTGAGCAGTTGGCCGGGATCTGTTTTGCGGGCAAAGTCAAAGGGGCGAACCTGCAGCGACGCAGTCAACCGCTGGATAATTTCATTGGCTTTGTCGGCACCTAAGGCTTTTTCCAGCAGATCCCGCGCGTAATCGATACCGCCTTGATCCAGATAGACGCGGGCTGTATACATGTCGTTGAACTCCTGCAGCACTTCGTCCCGCGTCTCTGGGTCTACCCTGCGCATACTAGCGATTTCCATGGTCAGTTCTTCAATATCTTCATCGCGCAGATGCTGAAAGATTTGAGAAGAGAGTTCCGGGCCGAGGGAGATCAACAGTATGGCCGCCTTTTGCTTTCCTGTGAGCTTGCGCACGCTCATATTGCTGTCCTCCTACTCATCGGTCAACCATGTTTTTACCACTTGGGCGAAATCTTCCGGTTTGTCCTGGGCAAGGCTGTTAACCTGCTGGCGAAGCGCCTGCCGTTCTTCTTCTTCCTGTGACAGCGGTTCTTCCGCCGGTTCGGCATCGCCTACGGCATAGTCAATGGTTTCACCGGTACTCTCGGCTGCGCGCCGCCGCCGCCGAAGTATCAGGGCCGTGGCTGCCAAAAGGACGGTCAAACCGGCCAGGATAACGTAGACCCACCAAGGTATATAGGGTTCCGGCTGCGGCGGTTGGGGCGCCAGCGGTTCCATATCCGCTGCGAACTCCATGCTGTCTACGAATACCTGATCGCCGCGATCCACATTCAGACCAACGGCACGGCTGATTGACTCTTCCAATGACGTTGCCTGTGCCGGTTCTAACGCACCGTCTACCCAGACGGAAACGCTGAGTTGCCTGACATCACCTGGGGCAAAGGTTTGGTGACGCTCAATTCGGTTGATTTCGTAATTCATGATGGCTTCCTGGCGCTCGTATTCGCTTTCTGCACCCTCGATGGCTTCAACGTAGCCGGGAACATTGGCGTCGACGCCGGGTGCACCGCCGGGTCCGATGTCTGTCCCGCTGAACAGTTCGGTTACGGTCTGCTCGCTGCGGACAATGCCATCGTCGCCCACCACAGGTTCAAATCGTTCTTGGTATTCCTCAACGACGTCGAAATTCAGGTCTGCCCGAACCCGAGCCACCACATGGCCGCGGCCATAAACGCGCTCCAGCATGGTTGTCAGGCTCTGTTCCAACTGCTGTTCATAGGCGCGTTCCAATTCCAGCCTTGTGGCAATGGACTCGCCGTCCATGGCCAAATCGCTGGACTGCTGGTTGAGGACACTGCCGCTGCCGTCAACGATGGTTACATTATCCGGATCGAGGCCTTCTACGCTGGTCGCGACCATGTGCGCAATACCAGAGACTTGCTGTCGTCCAAGCTGCCTCCCGGGGCGCAGCTGCAGCAGAACAGAGGCCGTAGAAGGACGCCGTTCCTGGATAAATAGAGATTGCTCGGGCATAACAATATGTACGCGTGCATCTTCCACTTCCCGCAGTTCTCGGATGGTGCGCGTCAGTTCTCCCTGTAAGGCCCAGAGAAATCGCAGTTGCCGGTCGGCTTCGGTTTCGCCGAGCCTTGTCGACTCAAAGATTTCGAATCCGACGATGCCGCCTCGAGGGAGGCCCTGGCCGGCTAGGGTTAGCCGGAGCTCATGCATGCGATCGCCGGGGACCAAGATCGTACTGCCGTCATCGGCTAGTTGGTAGGGCACATTGCTCTCTTGGAGGGCACTCACCACAGCGGACGCGTCCTCGGCCGCGAGATCGGTATACAGCGGCTGATAGTCAGTGGACGAAAGCAGTGCGAACAAAACCAGGGACAAAAAGACGCCGCCGACTAGAACACTGCCGCCGATTTTTATCGGCAGTGACATCTTATTCCATTGTGCTTTCACGGTTTCTATCAGCGCGTTCATGGCTTACTCACCCACCTACTGATCACACTTGCATACGCATGATTTCCTGGTATGCATCCATGATCTTGTTGCGGACCGACATGGTCAGCTGCAGGGCCAAATTGGCTTTTTCCGTGGTGAGCATGGCATCGTGAAATTCGATTTCACCGATAGCCAGCTGTTCAGCGGCGCCATCTGCCCTGTGCTGCATGTGATTGACATCTCCGAGATACTGCTGGATTGTCTGCAGAAAGTCCTCCTCTGGTCTAGACTCGATTTGATGGGCTCTAAACTGGCTCCCCTGCAGCCCTGACGGGGGCAGTTCCTTCGCTATCCGCACCGTATAACCCCTCCTTACTGTGGTGGCCCATGGACCATGCCCACAACACTAGCGGCCAATCTCCAGTGCCTTCTGGGCCATGGATTTGGCGGAGTTGATTGCGGTGATATTGGCCTCATAGGCTCTCGCTGCCCCGATTAGATCTACCATTTCCTTGACCACATGGACATTGGGCATTTCAACATACCCCTCGGCGTTGGCGTCGGGGTGCTCCGGATCGTATTTAAGCCTCGGCGGACCGGTATCCTCTTCAATACCGACGACGCGGACTCCGCTTCCTACGGGACCGCTGCCTGCGGCTTTGACACCAAAACTGTGCTGGGAGTTTCGGCCTGGAGCAGCCGATTCTTCCAATGGCGCAAACACCGGGAATTGGCGGCGGTACGGTTCGCCGTCCTCCGTCCTCGTCGTATTGGCATTGGCCAGGTTATTGGAGATGACGTCCATGCGCAGCCTTTCAGCCGTTAGTCCCGAAGCACTGATGCGAAACGATTGGAATGCTGACATATCTTTAGCTACCTCCCTTCGCCTATGACGCTGCGCAACTCTCCCAGACGGCGACTGGCCAATTCGGACATGGCTTGGTAGTGCAGCTGGTTTTCCATGATCTTGACCATTTCACGGTCAGGATCGACATTGTTGTCATCGTTGCGCATGGTGGTTGCATCGTCGGTCGTGACGCGAAACCCAGCAGTGTCAGACGGTCTATGTATGCTGCCGGAGAAATGGCGTCGGTGTGTCAGGAAAAGCCCTATGCCCCTTCCTTGTTCTTGATGGGCCGAAAGCTGGGAAGTAAAACTCACGTCGGATCGTTTGAAACCAGGCGTGTTGACATTGGCCATGTTGTTAGCCAGCGTGCGCTGCCGCAGCGAAGCTCC
>PUOC01000071.1 GCA_003551965.1 Clostridiales bacterium
ATGCTACCGCGCCGGAGGGCGCACCGTTGAGCAGCCTGCTCACATCATGGATCTTGACAACCTGAGGCCGCCCTATGCAGAGGGCATGGAACAGCTAGAACACAAGATCCTGTACTATGAAGCCAGCCGGGGCTGCCCCTATCGATGCAGTTTTTGCCTGTCGTCGCTGTCTGGGCCTGTCCGGCATTTTCCGCTGCAGCGCGTCAAAGAAGATCTGCAGGAACTGCTTACCCTGGATCCGGATCAAATCCGGTTTGTGGACCGAACGTTCAATGCCCATCCGCAGCGGGCTTTCGAGCTGGTCCAGTGGATGGCTCGGCAGCCTACGAGAACCCGCTTTCAGCTGGAAATTACCGGCGATACACTGACACAACCATTGGTGGATGTTTTCAAGTCCGCACCTCCCGGCCGTTTTCAACTGGAAATCGGGGTGCAGTCAACGTACAAAGAAGCCCTAGCGGGTGTGGAGCGGAAATCGGATCTGCAGCAGCTGGCCCAACGCGTGGAGGAGATCCGCGCCGGAGGTTCCACGGGCATCATGTTGGACCTCATCGCCGGCCTGCCCCACGAATCCTTAGGCCACTTCGCTGCATCCTTTAATTATGTATATAACCTCGACCCAGGACGCATTCATTTAGGATCACTGAAGTTCCTGCGCGGTTCCGAGCTGCGCCGGCAGTACCGCCGGTGGGGATATGGTTTCCAACGGCATCCGCCTTACGAGGTCCTGTTTTCGGATGCAATATCCTTTGCAGAACTGCACCATCTGCAGATCATATCCGACTTGGTCGACCGTTGCTACAACTCGGGACGATTTGCCTGGACACTGCCCTGGCTTATCAATCATTTCTTCAGCAGCCCCTTTGCCTTTTACTCGGAATGGGCCCACTGGTGGAAAGAGAGAGGCCTGCATCTGCAGAGCCATGGCGCAGCTGCCCTCTATGGTCACCTGCATGCATTTCTCGGCGGTTGCCGCCACCCGCAATACCGCGCCCTGGCGGCCTTGGATTTCTGTCTTTTCGAGCGCACGAAAGATGTTCCCGATTTTCTCGATGTTGATGAAGCCGGCGACAACCTCAAGCGTTGGATCCAGTCCCGGAAAGTTCTTGACAGCTTTCCGGAGTGGGAGCCATTGAGTAACCGCCAGATTCAAAAGCGAACCCGCGCCGTACGACTGCCGGCTGCAGTTTTGGATGAAAGTGGATGCCCGGCCTACGGCGGAGAGCCGCAGGTCGTCGCCCTGTGCTATCCGGACATGCGGACTCCGGGGATTCCTGTTCTCATAGACTGACAAGGAGTTTTGCGAAGTCTTGACGAATTGTTTTAGACGTACCGGTGGTGTGTACCGCGGGAAGATGATAGGGTAGGTTATGCCCAAAACCCGAAAAGGAAGCGATAGTGTTGAAACAATTTGTGATCTTCTTTTTTCTGGTCGCTACGTTGGCTGGCCATGCCCATGGCCAGCAGACAATTACCGATCCCCAGGGATTGTTCGAGTTTGCACTGCCTTCAGGGTGGGTGTTTCAAGCCCAGCAGAGCAGCGATTCCATGCTGGTGTACATGAACAGTGGGAAGGACAGGGTATTTTACACGGAAAACCGTCCCAGCCGATATCAAAGCCTTGAAGAGGCGAAAACGCGGATCCTCGACGTCTACGCCTCGGAATGGGGCCTCAAAGAATTTGTGCTGCTCGAGACTGAGGCGGATATGAGCGTTGACGGCCAAGATGCGGTGCAGATCTGCTACCAATACGTGGATGAGCACTCGTATACCATAAAGGAATCCCGTATCATTGTCCTTGTAGAAGACACCTTAGTTTCGGCGGCGGCTGCGGCGGCCGAAGAAGACACGGCGCCATCGCTGCTGGAGGATGTTTTAGAAAGCTGGAGGTGGCTCAACAATGCGGGCCTTCCTTAAGAGCGCACGCATGACCTGCCTGCTGTTCCTGGTGCTTCTGACAGCGGCCGGTTCCATGATGCTTCTGCCTGCGGAAGCGGCCGCCGAAGAGCAGGATGGTGATGCCGACGAAGCCGAACTGGACACCTTTGAAAAGGATGTGGGCCAGGAGGCGGCCAAGCAGATCTTAGAGCACTATGGCGGGGAATACAAGCTCCCCTTCACAGAGCAGCTTATCCTTGACGAAATCTTTGACCGCCTTGTGGCCGAAGCCGAACGAACCGATGTGCGGTATTCATTGACCATTCTCAACACCCGCGTGGCGAACGCTTTTGCCCTTCCGGGAGGATTTATCTTTATTACGCGGGGCCTCTTAAACCACCTAGATATGGATGAGCAGGCCATCGCCGCGGTGTTGGGACACGAAATTGCCCATGTCGAAGAACGTCACGGCGTAAAAGCATTGGCCCGCAGGATGGGCTTAACCATTCTGGTCGAATTGGGATTGATCTTTTTCAATGTCCATGATCATGAAGCGATTCGCACCGCTGGAGCAGCGATGGTAGAAATTGCCCAGTCTGGGTGGAGCCGCGAGGCGGAATATGAGGCCGATGAACTGGGTGCGGAGTTGGCCGTCCGTGCTGGTTTTGATCCCATGGGCGCGGTGTATGCCATAGACCACTTAAAGCGCCTGGACCGCGGCACAGAACCGCTGGCATGGTTCCGCACACATCCCTCCGACGACGACCGGCAGTCTCGTCTGCTCCAGCAGGCTCGATCCCATTGGGACGATGCTGCAGACAGTGAAGCGCCCCAGGCCATACCCCAGGGCATGGAGGACCCAAGGGACCGCTTTGTGGTATCCGACGACGATGCCGGGTATGCTCAAATCTATGATGCACTGCAGGAACGGTACCGTGAATGGCTTCCCGGTGTGCAGCTGCTGACATGGCAGTGGCATCCGGAAGGGTCCTATGTGGCATTGGCCGGCCAAGAAGGAATTTGGCTGCTGGACCGCTATGGACGCGGGGAAACGCCTTGGCGCGGTCGCAGCGACGGCAGTGTATTGGAGATTGCGTGGGATCCCAGCGGACAGCGGCTTGCTTATGTTCTGCAAAGCGACGATGAAGGGGCGCATCAGGTTTTTGTCGGCTATCTGCATGGGGATACCGATCTGCTGATCGCAGAAACCGATTCCCTGCAACAGCTGGTTTGGAGCGATCAAGGAATCTTTTGGCAGAAGGATGACGGTAACTGGCGCCGGGCTGGGCCGCCGGCCCTGGAGCCTGTTGTGCTGGACCATCCAGTCCCCCGTGTCCTCTCGCCCACAGCCGCCGTACGGCCCGAGCTGTCCGTGGAAGGCGAAGGTCTGGATCGGACCATACGACTGCGACGCCCGCCGACCATATACTCGAACGACAAATAAACAGCAGCAACGCTATGGAGAATGGAGTGTACCGACATTGAAATTGCTAGTCATGTGGGACGGACTGAAAGAGGACGCGATCGAAGCCATCCGCCAAAAGACCGGTGCCGAAGTCTATGTGGCCGAAAACCAACAGGATGCAGGAAAGCTGATTGCCGACGCGGACGTTGCCTTCGGTTTTGTTCCGACCCATCTGCTCGAGAAGGCCCATGCACTGCAGTGGCTCCAGACAGCCTATGCCGGTGTCGAGAGGATACTAGACTCCCCCTGGGGCAACCCCGATATGATCTTGACCAATGGCAGCGGCATTTTCGGACCCTGTATATCTGAACACATCATCGGCATGATGGTCGGATTCAGCCGCGGCCTGCACATAGCCCGCGACCACCAATGGAAGCGGCAGTGGCGCTTTGCGTATCCCATGGCTGAACTCACCGGCGCCGCCGTGGGTCTGTTGGGGTACGGTGACATCGGACGGGAGACCGCCAAGCGCCTGCAGCCCTTCGGCTGCATTCTGCGGGCCATCCGGCGATCGGTTTCCGAGCCTGATCAGTATTTAGACAGTGTTCACACCATGGACCAATTGGATTCGCTGCTGCCGGAATTGGACTATCTGGTCTGTTCGCTTCCGCATACCGATGAAACAGCGGGTTTGATCACCTTAGAGAGAATGAAAAGGATGCCAAAGACTTCAGTCATCATCAACGTGGGCCGAGGTTCGCTAATTCCCGAGGATGATCTTGTCGCCGCTCTGAAGGATGGAGTGATAGCCGGTGCGGGGCTTGACGTCACGCCTAGGGAGCCGCTGCCCGACGACAGTGCTCTCTGGTCCCTGGAAAACCTGGTTTTGACACCGCACAACAGCGGCTGGACACCGTACCATGTCCAACGAGGTCTCAGGATCTTCTTTCAGAACTGGGACCGGTTCATACACGGTGATCCTTTAATCAACCAAGTCGAGCCGAATAAAGGCTACTGAAGAAAAAACCGCCGGCCCGGAATGGGCTGGCGGTAGAACAGCATGACTGCATGGCTAGGATGCTTGTTCGTCGGACGATGAAGAGCTATCTTCTTTCCGGCTGTCGTTTATGTAGAAGCCGGAACCTTTAAAGATGATACCAACACCGCTGCTGATTTTCCGGTGCACGTCCGACCCGCATGTGGGGCACTGCTGCAGAGGTGTGTCTTTGATGCTCTGGGTACATTCAAAATCGCCGCAATGACTGCAGTGGTAATCGTATTTCGGCATCGATCATCCGTCCTTTCCTGCATTCTCTTGTTTATTTTACACCTGCGCCGGACGCAATGCAAGTCTTTTCCGCAAACGGGCATAACGGCTCTTCTGCACTCGAAATTTGTTAGCGTTGCGGCATGACTCTTCAGCAAAGGAAGTCATAGACCCCGCGGCTAAAGCCCCAGGGCTTGTGGTGAACGCCAGACACAAGCCTGCTATGACCAGCCTGAGCCTTCATTGGCTACGTTATCTTAGTCATGATACGTTCTGGGTGCTTCTCCAGCCCGTTTCGCTATCGTCTAGCATTAACAGCAAGCTGGGGTGTTTGCAAGCAGTGCGCTAGGCATGACAAGCTAAGATAACATTGGCGAGGAGAGATGGCCCTATAGGGCCGCGTCACAAGCCCCTTACGGGGTACTGGTAGGGGTTGCCGTTAGCGGTAACACCTACCACCAAAACTAAAACGGTTTCCTCCCCATAGCTAAAGCGAGGGACATCCAACCGTTTGGAAAGTGGTGATATCATTGAAAACGAATATGGTTAAAATCCTGCTGACAGGGGTCCTTCTTCTGCTCTCGATGTCCATGACTGCCCAGGGGGAGCCTCTCTCCCTAGAGCAGGTCCTTGATCGGATGGAGGAGCGGGCTTTGAGTATTCAAGACTTCAGTGCCGGCATGGAGATCACCCACAAGCTTGAGGAGCGGGAACAGACGGTCAAAGCCAAACTCCAGGCCAGCCAAGAACTGGGGCTTCTGCGCTTAGAACTGGAAGAGCCTAACGTCCTCCGGGGCCAGATCATCGTTGTGGAACAGGAAACAGCAGAGGTAAAGATGTATATGCCCATCGCCGATCAGATCATGGTGAGGGAGGCTGAAGAAGTAGGTGAGGAGGCCGGTATGCCCTTGGATATGCAGAACCTGTCATCGCTGTTTGAATTTTACGATTATGATGTCGAGATGAAAGACTACAAGCAAGAGGAATGGAATGGCGAGAGCGGCTATGTGTATGTTTTGGAGGTAACCGGAATTGAAGAGCAGACCCAGGTGCTTTGGCTGCGGGACAAGGACTGGGTTCCATACCAGATTGAGGTCTATGAAGACGAACGTCTGATTGGAACCATGGAACTCAAGGACATTGCCTTCGATCAAGAACTTTCCCGCGACGAACTGGCCGAACTCCCTGATGTACGCGAATTCCGGCCTTGATCAAACCCCACGGGAGGCGATAGCTTGCATACACGCATGACGGGCGCAGTACTGGCGGCGCTGCTGGTCCTCTTGCTGCCCTGGTCAGCGCAGGCAGAATTCTCAGCCTTGGTTGGCTGGGAAGAGGAACTGCAGATCGGAGCAGGATTTAGGGAAACAGAGCGGGAAAGCATGGGCTTCGTCGGCTACGAGGACACTACATTGGAGGTCTTCGCAGTTCAAGGTTGGGAGAGCAGGCAGTTCGAAGGATACCTGCGGTGGCACACCACCGTCGCAGCTGGAGCTGTGTCCTACAGTTATGGTGCATTTGCCGGGAATACCTTTGATTTTGCTCCGGGGACACGTACCTTCGACGGCCATATCGCCGCTGGAGGCGAGGGAAAGTATGTCCAGCGGACAGGTGATTTCGGGTATGGCGTTTCGGGATTGGCGGCCGTCTCACGGCAGGCGTTTGCATACTCCATCAAGCCCTTCGCGGATTATTACGGAGACGGGCGCTGGAGACTGGCCACCGAACTGGGCTCTGAACCTCTGCGTATTTCTGTCAATTTCAAGCACCGCTCCTATCCCTTGGAAGTCGAAGCTGGCTGGCAAGACGGGCATTGGGATGCAAAGGGACTTGTCGATTTTGACCAATGGCCGCTGTCCGTGGGTGTACGCTACCGCAGAGAAGTCGTGGGCGCCTGGGTGCAGTGGCATTTCTGAGGAAAGCAGTGCAATCGCGTGCGGTCGGACAGAGAGGCCCGACGTGCTGGTTTGGCTGATTGCGGCCCAAAACTGGCACCGCCAAGGCCGCGGCGGCAGCTTCTGTTGCAGGCCCGTGCTTTGTGTGAAGACGCTTCTGGAGGCCTATCTGCCTCCAGTTTGCGCGTCCAGCCATTGAACGAAGGGAGGAAGGCGTGTTGAACGTAGTACTCTTCCAGCCGCAGATTCCTACCAATACGGGCAATATCGGCCGCCTCTGCACTGTTTCCGGAACAGCTCTGCATCTAATCCGGCCCCTGGGCTTTTTTCTGCATGATCGCTACGTAAAGCGAGCAGGCCTGGATTACTGGGACGAGCTTTCCCTCACAATCCATGACTGCTGGGCAGACTTCCTTTATGCACGCAACCCTGTAGGCGCCATGTACTTCATTGAGACGGGCGGCACAAGGCGCTATTGCGATCCGTCCTACGGCCCCCATGATTATCTGGTGTTCGGCAGTGAAACGGAGGGAATACCCGCTGCCATCCTGCAGCAATATCCCGACCGTCATCTCCACATACCGATGCAGCGAGGGCGTTCCCTGAACTTGGCCAATACGGCGGCGATTGTGGTCTATGAAGCCTGGCGCCAGCAAGGGTTTCCCATGGCAACAGGCATGTCTTGATCCCGAGAAGGATATCTTACCCCCGTCTCGAATAGTAGATATGGTGTTGCTTGACACAAAATACAAGCCAAATGCGAGGTGAAGTCGTTGCAGAAGACCAGCTTTTGGGGTGGAGTACACCCGGTTTACAACAAGCACTTTACGGCCGCTAAGGCTGTCGCGATCATCGAACCTCCCAGCGAGCTTATCCTGCCGCTGCAGCAGCACACAGGAGAACCGGCCCGGGCAGACGTCAAAAAAGGCGACGAAGTTCTGGCCGGCCAACGCATAGCATCGGCTCAAGGAACAGTCAGTGCACATGTTCATGCACCGGTGTCTGGTACAGTGACAGCCGTGGAGCCGCGGCCGCACACCAGCGGTGAGCCCGGGATGTCCATTGTGCTGGAAAACGACTTTAAGGATGACTGGGTGGAGATGACTAAGGTTTCCGACCCTGTCCAGCTGTCAGCTGAAGATATCAAAGAGTGCATTGAGAACGCTGGCATTGTCGGCATGGGCGGTGCCGGCTTTCCGACGTCGGTGAAGTTGTCCCCGCCCGAAGCAGATATCGACTATCTTATTGTCAACGGCAGCGAATGTGAACCTTATCTCAGCAGTGACCACCGCACCATGGTGGAGTATGCCGAAGATGTCGTTCTGGGAACCAAGTTACTGGCCAAGGCCTGCGGAGCGCAGCGGATCATCATCGGGGTCGAAGACAATAAGCCCGATGCCCTGCAGGCCCTTCAGGAACACAGCGGCGGTCTGGACGTCGTCGTGCTGGATACCAAGTATCCCCAAGGCGGCGAAAAACAGATGATCAAAAGCCTCACAGGACGGGAAGTTCCGTCAAACGGCCTCCCCCACCAATGCGGCGTGATTGTGCAGAATGTGGGTACAGCCGCTGCAGCCGCCCAGGCCGTAAGAGACGGGCGCCCCCTTACGCACCGCATTGTGACTGTGTCCGGTGAAGGCGTCCAGTCGCCCAACAATTTCCTTGTGCCCATCGGAACTCCCTTTCAGCACGTAATTGACGCCGCCGGCGGCTTAATAGGTGACACAGGCAAGATCATTGATGGCGGCCCCATGACGGGAGCGGCACAGATAACGGCCGAAGTTCCTGTTATCAAAGGAACCTGTGGTATTGTGGTGCTTACGCGAGAACAGTCGTTGTTCGCTGAACCGATTGTCTGCATAAAATGCGCACGCTGTGCCGATAGCTGTCCCACGTACTTGCTTCCTATGCGCATCGAAAGAGCTGCCATCCATGGGATGTGGGACGAGGCATCGGAGCTGGGTGCCATGGACTGCATTGAGTGCGGATGCTGTACATTTATCTGTCCGTCCAAACGTTATCTACTGCACTACATTCGGCTGGCCAAGAACCAAATTGCCGCTGCTCGGCGGTAGTCTCAGCAGATAGGAGGGGTTGTGTTGGAACATAAGCCACTGATATTATCGCCGTCACCGCATGTCCGTGACGGAGACTCGACGCAGAAGATAATGTTCACTGTCGTGGTTGCATTACTGCCGGCCTGGATTGCCAGCATCTATTTTTTTGGGTTGGATGCTGTACGCCTTGTTCTATGGAGCACAGCGGCCGCTTTGGTGTCGGAATATGTGATCCAGAGTATCCGCCGGCGACCCCATACCGTAAGCGACGGCAGCGCTGTTGTGACCGGCATGATTCTGGGATTGAGCCTGCCGCCGGGCCTGCCCAGCTGGATGGCGGTATTGGGTTCGGTGGTCGCCATCGGCCTGGGCAAACATGCCTTCGGCGGCCTCGGCTACAACCCCTTCAACCCAGCGTTGGTGGGCCGCGCTTTCCTGACCGCGTCCTTTGCCATACCTATGACCGAGTGGGTACGGCCATTCGATGCGGTGTCAGGATCCACGCCTCTAGCACTGGGACCAGGCCTCGTGGAATATTCAGATCTGTTTTTCGGTTCCGTTGCCGGCTCCTTAGGCGAAACTTCGGTCTTGGCCATTCTCCTAGGCGGCATTTTCCTGTTCTATCGAGGTGTCTTGGATTATCGAATGCCGCTGGGATTCGTGGCCAGCACGGCTCTGTTCATGATTTTGCTGGGTGAAGATCCGTTGTTTCATCTCTTCAGCGGCAGTCTGATGTTCGCAGCCATGTTCATGGTAACATGTATGGTGACCACGCCGGTGACGCCGGTGGGCCGAGTGCTGTTCGGGGCCGGTGTAGGCCTCGTCCTCACTGTGGTCCGCCTCTGGGGCAATCTGCCGGAAGGCGTCACCTTTGCCATCCTGTTGATGAACGCTGCCGTGCCCATGATTAACCGTTGGACGCGTCCGAGAATTTACGGTCAGGGGGTTAAGCAAAATGCGTGAATCGCTTCGTATGGTTCTTGTTCTGACCGTGATTGCCATGGTTTCCGCCGGGGTGCTGTCGCAGGTCTATCAATTCACCAGCCCGATCATTGCGGAGAACCAGGCCGAGCGTATGGAAAGCGGTGTGTTTGAGGTACTAGAAAACGTGGATTCCGTGGAGTTCATTGATGGACCGTTTGTCATGTTTCGGGCCTATGACGCAGATGGTAACCCCGTCGGGTTCGCCTATGCCGGTGAAGGCAGCGGCTATGCCGGACCGGTCCGGGTCCTCGTGGGAGTCGATCACGAAACAAAGGAAGTGACAGGGATCACGGTTCTCGAGCACACGGAGACACCTGGACTCGGCACCCAGATTGAGGAAGAAGATTTCCGCAGCCAATTTGTGGGCAAGGACACGGATGACGACATTGAAATCGACACCGATATTGATAACATCACCGGTGCCACGCAGTCGGCCAGAGCTGTAGCCCAAGCCGTCAGGGAAAACCTTTCTGAAGCTATTTCCATCTACGAGGGGGAAAACCACTGATGACACGAGCGAAGGCAGATTTTCTGCGGGGTTTGTGGAATGAAAATCCTGTATTCCGACTTCTCATTGGCCTATGCCCGGCGCTTGGTGTTACAAGCACCGCGATCAACGGCATCGGCATGGGGTTGGCCACATCCTTTGTACTGCTTTGTTCCAGCACTTTGATCAGCGTGATCAAGAACATCATCCCGGCTAAGGTCCGCATCCCTTCCTATATTATTATCATTGCAACATTTGTGACTATCGCTGATCTGTCCATGAACGCCTTTGCACCAGAGCTGCATCGAGCGCTCGGCGTGTTTGTGCCCCTGATTGTCGTAAACTGCTTGGTGTTAGGCCGTTCCGAAGCCTATGCGTCCAAAATGCCCGTGGGGTTAGCTGCCATTGACGCATTGGGAATGGGCCTTGGATTCACGTGGGCTTTGGGAGCTCTCGGTGGTGTCCGGGAACTTTTGGGAACCGGTGAACTTTTCCACGTACAGGTCATGCCGGCCTTTTTCGAACCTTGGGGCATCATGGCTGCACCGCCAGGGGCCTTTCTGTCCCTGGGCTTTCTGGTCGCCATCATGAATATCATCTCGGCAAGAATGAATAAGAAAACCGCCTAGGGGGTGACAGCATGGAATTTTTCTTGATTTTCCTCGGTGCCGTGTTGGTCAATAACTTTGTTCTGGTCCAGTTTCTCGGCCTCTGCCCACTGATGGGGGTATCAAAGCAAGTGGAAACTTCGGTCGGTATGGGCATGGCTGTCACCTTTGTCATGACAGTGGCTGCGGCCGTTTCCTGGCTTATTGAGCATTATATCCTGGTACCCTTTGAGATCGAGTTTCTGCAGACTGTGGCCTTCATTCTCGTGATTGCATCGATGGTGCAGTTGGTGGAAATGTTCTTGAATAAAATGAGTCCCAGCCTCTATCGATCTCTAGGCATCTTTCTGCCCTTGATTACGACCAACTGCGCTATCATGGGCATGGCCCTTTTGATGGTACAGGAACAGTACACGTTTATCCAATCGGTGATTTTTGGAATTGGTGCCGGCGTGGGATTTACCATTGCCTTGGTGCTACTGGCAGGGCTGCGCGAAGAACTGGATTATGCCGACGTGCCAGTGCCCCTGAAAGGGGCGGGAATTGCCTTTATTATCGCCGGCCTGCTGTCTGTGGCTTTCACCGGTTTCGGCGGTTTAGTCTAATCGGATCGGAGGGTTCAAGATGAGTACGACTGTGATTTCCTTGATTAGTATGGGCGCCCTCGGTGCCGTGTTTGCCGTAGGCTTAGCCATTGCCTCCAAGAAATTCCACGTGGAAGTCGATCCATTGGTGGAGTCCTTAGAAGAAGCCCTGCCCGGCATCAACTGCGGCGCCTGCGGCTTTGCCGGTTGCAGAGCCTTTGCCGAAGGTCTGGCCCAGGGTAAAGCGGCACCCGATGGCTGTCCCGTGGGGGGCGTCGAAACAGCCAAGGCGGTCGCCGAAATTCTTGGTGTCGAGGCCACTGCCAAACAGCGCCGCGTCGCACAGGTTTTGTGCAAAGGCGGCGAAGAACAGTCGGCCAGCCGGGCGGAGTTCGTGGGGCCGCAGGACTGCCGCATCGCACATCTGACCCAAAGCGGCAGCAAAGGCTGTATCTATGGATGTATTGGCTGCGGCACCTGCGTGGAATCGTGCCGCTTTGATGCCATGGCGATGAATGACAATCGTCTGCCTGTGGTCTACGAAGACAACTGCACAGCCTGCGGCGCCTGCGTCCGTGTCTGCCCGCGCAACATCAACGTGCTTGTGGACGAACGGCAGGGTGTGCACATCCGCTGCCGCTCACTGGCCAAAGCGAAACAAACCCGTCAAGTCTGTTCCGTAGGTTGCATTGCCTGTCGACGCTGTGAGAAGGAATGCCCTGTAGACGCGATCACAGTAACCGACAATTTGGCCCGTATAGATTACGACAAGTGTATTAACTGCCGGCGCTGCGTCAAGGTTTGTCCCATGGGCACCATTGACGAGCAGGAAGGAAAGCCGGTCATTAAGAAACAGCGGGCAAGCTGACAAGGGGGCAAAACATGCATGGAACAGCGTAAGCTGCTGCTGACCCTGTTCATCATTGCAGCGGCCGCAGCGTTAGGCACCGCCGGAACGCACTGGTTGGCATCCGGCGAAAATACCCAGCAGGATACAGTGGAAGATACCCGGTTTTTGATGGATACCACGGTAGACGTGCGCGTAATGGGTCACGATGCCCAAAGGGCATTGGAGAAAGCCTACGCAGAGATGGACAGAGTGGAATCCGTATTCTCTCGCCATAGGGATGACAGTGATATCGGAAGGATTAATGAGCATTCCGGACAATGGGTCGAAGTATCCCGGGAAGCGATGGAGCTCTTGCAGAAAGGCATTGATTTCGGAGATTTGACTGACGGGAGCTTTGATGTTACGATCGGAGCGTTGGTGTCCCTCTGGGATGTCGGCTCCGGTGAACGCCGAATTCCCAGCCATGAAGAAATTGAGGCCGCCAAAGAACTGGTAGATTACAGGACGGTTGCGTTGGACTGGGAAGCAAACAAAGTGCGGATTCCCGAGGGCGCTGTATTGGATCTAGGCGGCATTGCCAAAGGCTACGCGGTTGACCGGGGCAGTGCCGTGCTCCGGGAAGAGGGCATCGAACACGGACTGATCAACGCCGGCGGGGACGTCAGTGTGATTGGCACCCGTGAAGGCCCCGATCAACCGTGGCGGGTCGGCATCCAAGATCCGGCACAGACCAACCAAGTGCTAGGCGTGGCAGAGCTGATCGATACTACCATAGTCACCTCCGGCGATTACCAGCGCTATTTCGAGAAAGACGGAACCCGTTTTCACCATATCATTGATCCGGAAACCGGCTGGCCCGCCGACCAAGTAACCAGTGTAACTGTGGTAGCCCCGACAGCGGTGGTTGGTGACGCACTCTCCACAGCCCTGTTTGTTAAGGGCAAGGCGGAGTCCCAGGAACTTCTGGAGACGTTCGATGACGTCAACGCCATCATAGTCGACAAAGACGGTGCGATCTGGGTTTCCCCAGACCTCGAGGATAGGTTCCGGTTACTGTAGCACAATCTACTATGGGGCTGACTGTCGATGCAGTTGGCCCTTTTTGGCCCAATAACGGGGCTGTGTGTTTCATTGAAGGGAGAGACTTTTGTCCATGGCAGAGCAAAACGCCAGAACCGTATCGCTAGAGCGAGCGGAGGAACTGAAAAGCCGGATTTCTGAATACCTCAGAGTCCAGAAAGATATTGAAACAGGCTTTAAGAGCGCAGACACCATTGCGTCCCAACGTCAGAAGATCCTGCGGGTGTTAGGAGGAACAGAAGACGACTGGAATGATTGGAGATGGCAGATGGAGAACCGCATCACAGATGTGGACGTCTTGGCAGAGATTATCCACCTTAGTGAGGACGAATACAATGTCATAAGAGACATTGGGCGCACGTACCGCTGGGCCGTGTCACCGTACTATGCATCGCTGATCGACCCAGAGGACCGCGGCTGCCCCATTCGCTGGCTGTCAATTCCATCGGCCTTTGAATACTCTGAAGCGGGCGAGCTGGATCCGATGTCGGAGACCACAACAAACCCAGCTCCTGCCATTACCCGCCGCTATCCGGATCGCCTGATTATTAAGGTAACGAACCAATGCGCCATGTACTGCCGCCACTGCCAGCGCCGCCGGGGCATTGGAGAGGTAGACACCCACTGCACCCATGAGCAGCTGCAGGAAGCCATTGCCTATATTCGAAACAACGAAGAGATCCGTGATGTGCTGGTCACCGGGGGTGACCCGTTTATGCTGGACGATGATACCATCGAGTGGATCCTTAAGGAACTGCACAGCATTGATCATGTGGAGATGATCCGCCTAGGCTCGAGAACGTTGGTCACCCTCCCGCAGCGTGTCACACCGAAGCTGGCGGATATTCTCAGCCGATACCATCCGTTATATGTGAATACACACTTCAACCACCCCAAAGAGGTGACCCATGAGACAGCCGAAGCGTGCGACCGCCTAAGCCGGGCAGGCATTCCCTTGGGCAATCAAGCCGTACTGCTCAATGGTATTAATGCATCCCCTCACGTCATGAAAAAGCTGAACCATGAATTGATGAAAATCCGAGTCCGTCCCTATTATCTATTCCATGCCAAGGTTGTTCAGGGGACTCTGCACTTCCACCCGCGGGTGGAAACGGGGCTGGAAATCATGGAGCATCTGCGGGGGTACACCTCCGGGATGGCCATTCCGACGTATATTATCAACGCACCGGGCGGACTGGGGAAAACACCGATCCTGCCCAACTACTTGGTAGGATGGGGATCGGATCACGTTATCATCCGCACCTGGGAAGGCAATGTGGTGAAGTATCCCAATTTCGAAGGAAATGTTGCGCAGAATACGAAGGACGTCACAGCTGGCATCGAAAAAGCATAGTTCAAGAGAATGGGAGTGGTTGCAGTGTATGATGTCGCGATCCTAGGCGGCGGACCCTCGGGCCTGGCTGCAGGCGTATATGCCGCCCGATCCAACCTTGAGGTGGTCATTGTTGAACGGGGCCTTCCCGGGGGACAGATGCAGAACACGCTGGAAGTGGAGAACTACCCGGGGTTCGTGGAGATCATCGGACCTGAGCTTTCTGAGAAGATGCACCAGCATGCCATGCATTTTGGTGTCGAATGGAAGCAGGCGGAAGTTAAGCAGCTGGATATGGACGGCGACGTAAAAACGGTCTATCTGTCCAGCGGCGAGACCATTGAAAGCCGGACGATCATCATTGCAACCGGCGCCCAGCCCCGCTATCTGCACGTACCCGGCGAAAAGGAACTTTCCGGACGAGGTGTTTCCTACTGCGCCACCTGTGACGGGGCTTTTTTCCGCAACAAGAAGTTGGCCGTGATCGGGGGCGGCGACTCAGCAGCGGAAGAGAGCGTTTTCCTGACAAAGTTTGCCAGTTCTGTTACGATCATCCACCGGCGCGATGAAATGCGGGCCCAACCAATCCTGCAGGACAGGGCGTTCAAAAACGAAAAAATCGACTTCATTTGGGATAGCGAAGTACTGGAGATCTTAGGTGACGCCCAAGTAACAGGCCTGCGGCTGCGCAACCGTAAAACCGACGATGAATCCACCTTTGACTGTGACGGTGTATTCATCTATGTGGGGTTCCTGCCCAATTCCGGCTATCTTGACGGCAGTTCGCTGTTGGATTCGGAAGGCTATGTCATGACGGACAGAGACTTAGCCACGGAAATTCCCGGCATATTTGCAGCCGGTGATGTGCGCGATACAAACCTACGCCAAATTATCACAGCTACCAGTGACGGTGCTGTCTCTGCCATGTCTGCCTATCATTACATCGAAGCCCATTCGTAGAGAAATAAGGACAGGGGACAAGATACATTGTCCCCTGTCCTTATTTTATGAATCGCATAATGACGCCCATGAGTTCCTCAATGGCTTCTTCACTCCGCTCCTCCTGAACAGCTTCGACCACGCAATGGCGGGTATGGCCTTCAAACAACCCCAGGCCAACTTTGTCGAGGGCCGCACGGGCAGCAGCCACCTGAATCAGAATATCCACGCAGTACTGATCTTCGTCGATCATCCGCTGGATACCCCGTATCTGACCTTCAATTCGTTTGAGGCGCTGCATTAGTTTCTTCTTTTCTTCTTCTCTGGTCACTGTCACAACCTCCCGTAACACTGCACTTGAACTCATATCTATGATACCCCCTTGAGGCATCGCTGTCAATTTCGGTTTCCAGTGGCTGGCGGGCAACGGCCAGCTCGCCTGGTTAAGAGAGGAGTTGTCCATGTGTATCGATTGGCATGCATCCAGCTGCAGATTGACGAGCAATGCTGCACTTCCCGAACCCGTTTTCAGAACTGGATCGAAGCACCCCTGCAGCGCCTTCGATCCCGGTACCAAGACGAGCCCATATATGCATTTTACCCCGAGCATATCGGCAGCTTCACCATTTTTTCCGGGTCCAATCAGATAGCATTGGAGGGGGCGGAGACACTGGAGCAGGCAGCCGCAGCGCTGATCAAGCGGTCACTGCCGCGGGTGCTGTGGGCCCGGCTGTACCGGGCCCCTCAGGGTTGGATGCCCGCTTTGGCCGCGGTCCACCGCGATATCTTTCAAGAGGTTTACTGGGAAGGCATGGCCGCAGCGGCTAAGAAATATGGACTGTGGATCGCCGCAGGCAGCTGCCTTTGGCCCGACTTCAAAACCCGCGGCGTATATAACCAAAGCTGGCTGTTTGATCCCAAGGGCAGGGCCGTCGACACCCAGCAGAAAGTGCATCTGGTGGAACTAGAGGGCAGCCGCGGGTTCCAACTAAAAGAAGCTCCTACAGCCAAGATTCACCGCTGGGACAGCGCTCCCATTCCCACGGCAGCCGCCATTTGCCTAGACACCTTCCACGATGATGTAATATCCCAGCTGAGCGGCGGCAGTCCTGCCATACTCTACCAGCCGTCGGCAAATATGGGACCTTGGTCCCCGTGGCAGCAGGAAGATTGGATGCGCGGCTGCCACCGCCGCGTCTGGGAGCAGCAGTTATTTCCCATGGGCATCAATCCCATGCTGACCGGCAGCTTTCTCGATCTTACCTTTGAAGGCCAATCAAGCATCGCGTCGGCTTCGGAATATACCCGCAGGGGATATCTGGACATGCCTTCGGATCCTGGTTTCGCTGCCGTCAGCTGCAGGTATTCCGGGGACGATATCCTTGTGGCGTCGGCACCGCAGGCCATGGAATAATTGAGGCGGCCGAGAAATACTGAGCTAAGGGCGGCCATTTCTGGAAAGGCAACCGCCTGCCGCGGCGGGAATGATGTGGCGCGGGGAGTGCATACGCCGGTGTCGCCCTGTTGCCTTCCTTGACATACCGATACTGCTGACTTACAATAAAGGAAACTGATAAACTGATGAGATTGGGGTCTTTCACGTGCGTACGCGGCTTTTGACGTTTTCGATGCTGTTCGGTTTCTGGTTGATCGTAACCGAAAGGCTGCATTGGGACAGCATTTTGGTAGGCATTATCGTATGTGCGTTTGTCACGCAGTTTAACCGTGATCTTCTTGTGTCCGGGAAGGACTTCCCGCGGTTGACGTTTCGGCGCGCCCGCATCTTGCTTCGCCATGCCCTGCAGATGATTCTTGAAGTGGTCAAGGCGAACATACAGGTGGTACGCATCGTACTAAGTCCGAACCTGCAGTTCAACCAAGGGCTGGTCATCTTTACCCCTCAGCTCACCTACGAGTGGAATGAGGTCCTGTTCGGAAACTCTATTACGCTGACGCCTGGAACGCTTACACTGGATATTGAACGGGATGTCTACACGGTACATATTCTGGAAATGACCAACGCGGACTCCTTGGTCGGGTGGGCTATCCAGGACAATCTTCGCAAATTGGAGGAGGACAGTCCATGATGGAGCTTGTGCTGCAGACCGCTTCGTACATCTTGGTTGTTCTGCTTTTTTTATGCCTTTATCGTGCCGTGGTGGGGCCGAGTGTTCCCGACCGGGTGGCGGCCATAAACTTAGTAGGGACAAAGACCGTGACAATGCTCGTGTTTGTGGCCTTAGCCACGGATCAGCTGTTTTTCTTCGACATCGCACTGGTCTATGCGCTGATCAGTTTTTTGATGACGGTTGGAATGGCAAAGTACTTCGAAACAGGTAATCTCGGCTGAGGGAGGGGCTTTGTATGCTGCAGTCAGCCATGGACGCTGCTGCTGTTGTGTTTGTCACAGCCGGTGTGTTCTTTTTCATCGTCAGCACAGTCGGACTGCTGCGTCTGCCGGACGTTTACACGCGTCTCCATGCCACATCTAAAGCCGACACGTTAGGAGCCGGTCTCTGCCTGATCGGAGCCATCCTGCATTTGGGTTGGACCTTGACCAGCATCAAGCTGCTGTTGGTCGTCGTGTTCATCTGGGTAACCAGTCCGACGGCTGCTCACCTGATCGGAAAAGCCGCCTACAGGGCAAGGGTACGCCCAGCCTGCGGAGAGTTTGCCATTTTCGACGTCCGAGAGGAGGAGGACTCCTAGATGAGTGTTTTTCATTTTCTCCTGCTGCTGTTTCTGGTGGTCTGTGCCTTGGCTGCCGGCCGCACTCGCGGTTTGATCAGTGCCGTTATCATCTTTGCCGCCTATTCCTTGACCATGGCACTGCTTTGGCAGCAGCTGCATTCACCGGATGTGGCCATTACAGAAGCGGCAATGGGTGCTGGCGTTACCACCCTGCTGCTGTTTGCGGCCATCAGCCGAACCGGAAGGATGGAGTAAGGCCATGAAATTGGTTTTTGGAGCCCTATCGCTCATCGCCATTGGGATACTGCTCTTGATCGTTGTGCAGGAGATGCCGACCTTTGGCTCACCGGACAGTCCTGTGCACAATGAAGTGCCCACACGCTATCTGGAGCATTCGGTAGAAGAAACCGGTGCGTTAAATGCCGTGACGGCCATTATCACGGATTACCGGGCCTTTGACACCTTAGGTGAAGTCACAGTGCTGCTCACGGCCATTGCAGCCATGGTGGCCATTCTGCGTTGTTGAGAAAGGGGATGCCTCGTGCGGGACCTGATTGTCCGCGTCATCGCGCGCTTCATTATTCCTTTTATCCAAGTATATGGGCTCTACATTGTTCTATATGGGCATGTTTCCCCAGGAGGCGGTTTTGCCGGCGGGACGGTGATGGCCTCTAGTTTAATCCTGTACGTTATGGCTTTCGGTGCCCGCAGCGAAAAAAGGCGGTTGCCGGAGTGGGTCGCTAGAAGCATAGAAAGCGCCGGCGCTGTTTTTTTTGTGGCCATCGGCCTCGTTAGTTTGTTCCAGGGCACAACCTTTCTGGCCAATCAGGCGGCCGGGTTTCCCATGGGTATCCCGGGACGGGTATTCAGTGCAGGAGCCATTTTTCTGCTTACCTTTGGCATAGGAATGAAGGTGTTCAGTACCATGATAACCCTTTTCACGCACCTGATTGAGGAGGAAGAAAAGGAAGGGACGGGGTGATGCCGCTGTGATCGATCTTGACCTTGTGAAGTTGTGGGACAATGCCTTCTACGGAATGGCCATTATCATCTTCCTGGTTGGCTTTTGGATTATGCTTACACACTCAAACCTGATCAAGAAGATCATCGGCATGAATATCATGGAGACCGCCATCTTTCTTTTTTTTGTTGCCATTGGTTACGTTCAAGGCGGGGCAGCTCCGATATTAGATCAGCAAGGGGTCTCCTACGTCAACCCGCTGCCATCTGCCCTTATTCTGACTGGGATTGTGGTTTCCGTCAGTGTAACCGCCTTCGCCCTGAGCCTTGTTGTGAAACTCTACCAATACTACGGAACAGTGGATGCCAATGAAATAGCCTACATAAGGAGAAATGAGGAATGATAACACAGCACCTTCCCGCGCTTATCATCCTAGTACCCTTGGTATCAGCCTTCATTATTCTTCTGTTGGGCCCGAACTATGTCCGTTTTGCGCGCCACACCGCAATGGCCGCCTCGGTTGTACTCACAGTGTTTGCGCTGCTGCTTTTGCTGGAGACGACGCAGGATGGCACTATCCGGTATTACTTCGGCGGCTGGCAGCCTCCATGGGGAATTGAGCTCTACATAGACCGCATGACAGGTTTTTTTCTGGCCATCGTCTCCAGCATCAATCTGCTGGTTCTTGTCTTTGCCGCCGGCGTGCTGGAACAGGAGATCCGCGAGCGGGTTGTAGCCCATTACTATGCTCTGTTCTTAATCTTGACCACTTCGCTGTTGGGCATCGCTGCCTCCAACGACTTATTTAATATCTTCGTGTTTTTAGAAATTTCTTCGGTCTCTGCGGCAGCGCTGGTGGCCGTCAACGGCAATCGATATGCCATGGAAGCCGGGGTCAAATACCTGATACTCAGCACACTAGGCTCCGGCTCGGTCCTTTTGGCAATCGCCAACATCTATATGGTAACAGGATATCTCAATCTGACATATATTGCCGAAGCCCTGCCTGCTGCGTTTGCACAGTACCCATTGAACATTGTGGCCAGCCTCGGTCTGATCATGGTCGGGCTCACGGTCAAAGCCGCCTTGTATCCGCTCCATATCTGGCTTCCCGATGCCCACGGGTCGGCGCCGACCACCTCCAGTGCCGTATTGTCAGGACTGGTTGTTAAGGTCTACATCATCGTCTTCATCAAATTCCTTTTTCGAATCTTTCCCGTGGACTTTATCGAAATATTCCCTATTCAACCCAATCTCCTTGTCATGTCTACGTTTGGCATTCTGATGGGCTCGATTTTGGCTATCCGGCAGACGGACATTAAAAAGATGCTCGCCTACTCCACAGTTGCCCAGGTAGGGTACATCTTCCTTGGTCTAGGCGTGTTGACGCCCAACGCAGTCATCGGCTCCATGCTTCACATTTTAAACCATGCCATCATGAAGACAATCCTGTTCCTATCGGCAGGCTGCATCATCAAACTGACGGGAATTCGCGAGGTGAACCGCCTTGAGGGAGTGGGGCGGGTGTATCCTCTGCCCATGGCGGCCTTTTCCTTAGGGGCTCTGGCCATGATCGGAATTCCGCCGCTCAATGGCTTTGTCAGCAAATGGTACCTGGGTTTAGGCGCACTCGATGCCGACCAACCTTTTTTTGTCCTGATTATCTTAGTCAGCAGCTTCCTTAACGGGTTGTATTACCTGCCCATTGTCATCCGGTCCTTTTTTGGACGGGAGCCCCGCTTCTCTGAAATCAAGGTGCTGCCCATCGGGGCTCGTTTTACGCTCACCGCCTTGGCCGTGGCCATTGTGGTATTCGGCCTCTTTTCGGCTCTCCCCGTGGGATATCTAGAACCAGCCGTGGAACAGCTGTTCGCAGGTTAGTTCTGGTGCTCAAAGATTAGCGGCTTCGCCGGCCGGCGGCAACAAACTCGCGGGTATACGATGCCTTCCAACGGCGATTCCAGCGAACATCCCATGGACCGCCGTCCCCGTCCAGAATCACAGTCGGGCAGATGGGCAGATATCCCGCAGAAAACACTGTCCGCAAAGGGGCGAACGGGCCCTGCAAAGCTGCCGCCCATGGTAGATCAACCAATGGTGGGCATCCGACCAACGGCTCTCGGGGACCACCTCCATTAACTGCCTCTCCACGGCATTCGGGTTGTCAGACGATGCAAGTCCAAGACGGTTCGCCGTCCTTTGCACGTGCGTATCTACGGCAATGGCAGGAACGCCGAAAGCATTAGACAAGATCACATTGGCGGTTTTGCGGCCGACACCAGGGAGGGCCATCAGTTCTTCACGGGTATCCGGCACTCGGCCATCATGTTTTTTAAGCAGGAGGGCCGCCGTGGCTTTGATGTTTTTCGCCTTTGCCTGCCACAGTCCTGCACTGCGGATGTACTCTGCGATTTCGTCCTCGCTCCGTTCGGCCATGGCCGCCGGGTTAGGGCAGCAGCGGAATAGTTCTGCGGTAATTTTGTTGACACGTTCATCGGTACATTGGGCTGAAAGAATGGTCGCCACCAAAAGCTGGAAGGGATTGGCGTGATTCAGAGCCGTCTTGGGACGGGGGTAGTGTTTTTCCAGACGTCTTAGAATTTCCTGCTGCAGGGCCTGCGTCACCTGAGCCACTCCTTTGCTGCTGTGCCAGTTTCGCTGTGAGTTTTGGTTCATTCTTTGGCATCAACCCGCCTGGTATCCAATATGTGATATCCGAAGCCGTTAATCACCACTGTTTCATTAACTATGTCAATGCGCTTTTCTTGGAGCCCGTAGCTGAGATAGTTGTGGCCATGGATGAAATAGGCAGGTTTATATTTGTGGATCATCTGCGAAAAGCTGACAAAGCCGCGATGGCAGGTGTCTTCTGCATCGTGGATGCCCAAGGGAGGTGCGTGGGTGAGGATGATGTCGACGCGGCGCCGCAGCCATAGGCGGGGGCGAAGGCGCATCCATTTCCACCACATCTGGCGTTCTGTGTACTGCACGGCAGAAGGAGCATGGTAAAACATGCAGCCTTCAAACCCGAGCACATTGTAACCTTGAATGCTTACAATCCGGCCATCAATATTCTCGCCGCCCTCGGGAGGAGAATCCGCCAACGTGACGTCGTGGTTGCCGCGGACATAGTACAGCGGCGTGTTGAACACGGACATCAGATAAGACAAATACCATGCGGGCAGATCGCCGGCAGAAAAAATGACGTCGATGTCGTCGGGGAAGCGATCCCGCCGGAAGTGATCATACAGTTTTGGATCTACAGTGTCTCCGACGATTAGTATCTTCAAGCAAATCCCTCCTGCCCGCAAATCGCCCCGAGTCTAGTCTTGGCGGATGTTTTCATTTTCCGCGGCCGCAACCTTTCGCTTTTTCTCCACTTCTGCCATAATCTTGTCCTCAAAGGTAATTCCCCTGCGTTTCTCGAAGAAAGAAGGAGGACTTACAACGGCCGAGTATTGAGAGGGACCTTTGTACCAGATGCCTTGTTCGCCTTCCACGGCCTCAACCTTTGCATAGTCTTCTATGAGCGTAACACGCAGGCCCCAGCGCTTTCCAGGTTCAAATTCGGTATAGACCGCCTGCTTATCACTGGGACGAGTCCAGCGCCCCTTAGAAAGATGGTCCAGCATCCTGTCACCCTTTCGGTCAATGCCTATTGTGTTATTCCACATGCAGCGCTAAAACTCCTAGATAGTGAGGTGATCGCCGTGAAATTGGCATGGTATCTTTTATGTTTTGTGCTTTTGGCTTCCCCAGCGATCGGCGCCGAAGAAGAAGAAGTTGATCAGCTTGAAGAGAAAGAAACTGGGCTGCGATTTATTGAAGTGCAGTGGGCCAATGAAGTCCATGGCTATCAGGACTACGAACCGAATCCTAAAGGGCTGTTTCAGCGCGGGGAACGAGCATATGTCTACATGGAAGTCGCTGGTTTTGAGAGCCGCTACGATGAAGAAAAAGAAGCCTATCACACCGACGTCACCATTGATGTTCGTCTGCGCTCTAGAATCGGCATTCCCCTGTTCAGCGAGAACAACATGGTCGATTATGTGCACTGGGACAGCTTTCAGCCAAACTCGCTTTGGTTCTATATCTGGGTGGATATTCCCGGCTGGGCCCCGCGCAGCACCTACCAAGCAGAGGTAACGGTGCGGGATCGCGTCGGCGAGACGGAGTTCAAAAAGGCAAGAGCTTTGGACGTGCAATGACCCGAACCGGCTGCCCAGGTGCGAATAGACAATCGCATGGTTTGTGTTATGTATGCTGCACAGAGGAGGATTTCCGTGAGTGACTTAGCCCGCTTTGGCGTATCCATGGACCCCAATCTTTTGGCTTCCTTTGATCAGTGGCTTCAGGACAAAGGCTATGCCAATCGGTCCGAGGCCGTCCGCGACTTGGCCAAGCAAGCCTTGACCGAAACCGCTGTCCATGCACCCGATGCCCGGGTGGCCGGAACCATTACCCTGATCTATCCCTACCAGACAAGGCTCAAGCCAATACAGACATCCTGTCACCCATCTATCCTCATATCTGCCAACCTGCAGGTGCATCTTGACCGCGAGACCTGCCTCAAGGTCATGGTCGTCAATGGACCCGCAGCAGATGTCCAGGAATTGGCCGATCAACTCTTGGGGATGAAGGGTGTAACCGGGCGCCTCACGGTGGCGCAGGCCGACAGCACAGCCGATGGGAAGCCGGGCGCGCACCACGGTTGATCGCGAGCCTAGGCCTGCTGCTGGGTAAAAGGCTCGGCTGGACATTGGACACTGCTTCTTCCGCCGCCGCGACCCCAGGCCGCGGCGGAGCTTTGTGCCAAAGTTGTTTCGGGCAGGAAAACTTCACCGTCTCACCAGACGACCGGGCTGAGTAAGGCCTTCGCTGCTTCTAGAACCGCCTGCCTATCGGCACCCCAAAGGCCGCTTTGTCCGCATGGCCCGAGACTCCCGACAATACACCGGCCCACTGTGTCTGTCCGAAAAATTCGGGTGGACATTTTATTTGTGAAAAAGGATACAAGTTGTTCATCGAGAATAGTACTATACACGGAAGATTTTGAGGGAGGGAGTCGCCTTTATGTCAACCCGAGACAAGAAGAAAACATCTGGTATCCCCGAGGGCGTGGTTGGGAGACTGCCCGTTTACTACCGTTATCTAGTCGAGTTGTCCGAAAAAGATACCCAGCGGATATCGTCAGCCCAGTTGGGTGAGGCACTGGGAATCACGGCAGCGCAAATACGCTCCGATTTCAGCTATTTCGGCTCCTTCGGGCAACAGGGGTACGGCTATCGGGTCGATGAACTGCTGACACAGATCAAAGGTATTCTCGGCCTCGACCGCACCTATCATATGGTGCTGGTGGGTGCCGGAAATCTTGGGCGCGCCGTGGCTAGTTACCGAAACTTCAAGGAAAGGGGATTTGATATCCGAGCCATTTTTGACAGCAATCCGTTGCTGGAGGGGAACTATCTAGCGGGCTGCATTATCCAGCCGGTATCCCGCTTGGAGGTCTACCTTGAGGCCAACGATGTCCAAATCGGCGTGATTGCCACACCCCGGGAAGCCAGCCAAGAAATCTGCGACCGGCTAGCGGCCAAGGGCGTGCAGGGGATTTGGAACTTTTCACCCATTCGGCTCAAGGCACCGGATCATGTGGTCGTTGAGCACATGCATCTGACGGAGAGCTTACTTCGTCTCTCCTTCCGGATGAGGAACCGCACGGAACGGACGGCTCCTGCCAGCGAACATTCGTAGACATCCCATCACCAATGTGATACACTGAGAAAAATCGATTTTAATCCAACCAGGCGACGTGGGAAACCCTACACCCTGACCAAAGGAGGCGATTCTCACCGGGGGCTGTTTTGAGCACTTTGACGCCGAACGCTCATGGACAGCCAGCCCAGTGGGACATGGAATGGCTCACCATCCTAGAGTCGAAGAGATTGAGTTTCATCTGCGGAAAATCGCTGTCCTGATCCGGCACCATACCCGCGAAATGCTCGGCCAGTATCAACTGACACTGCCGCAGTACTATGCACTGCTGCATCTTCGCCGGCAGACCATGACCATGGGAGAGCTCTGCGGCCATCTTTACCTGGCCAGCAGCACCGTAACAGATCTTGTTGATCGCATGGAAAAACTAAACTACGTCCGCCGAGTCCGTGACGACAAGGATCGCCGAGTCATCCGCCTTCAAATCTTGGACGGCGGGGAAGAGGTCATCGAGAAAGTGATGCAGGATCGAATGCGCTTTCTTTCGAAAAAACTCAACCAATTGGATCCCAATCAAGCGGAAGCTCTGCTGCAAGCCTTAAGCAACCTTCATTCGCTTATGGAAGCCGAATAAACAAGAAGCTGTCCGAGCGGCAGCTTCTTGTTCTCTATCTAGCAATGGATGCTCTATCAATGCACACGGCGGGACGTCTTTTTCTTCAATTTCCGTTTTGTTCCATCTTCATTGACCACAACGGTGTTTTCAAGGGTTTGAGTGAGGTTGCCTTTGACGCGTTCAACATACTCCCGCCGCAGCTTGGCCTGTTCATTTTTTTCTTCGTCCGTCAGTGTACCGGCCTTTTGCTTCTTGTACAACTCGTTGATCCTCTCAACCAATGGATCCAAGCCATATCCTCCTTTCCAGTGGGTGTCGGCACCGCAGCAATCCCAATGCAATTCTCTGGTGAGTATACCGCAGCAGCGCCAAAAGATCAAACATCACAGTACCACTGGTCAAAAACCAAGGAAGAAGGAAGTCAGGAATACCGCCAAGATAACGGCGAACAGAACCGCAACCAAGAGAGAACTAAAATCCAAGTGAGTCTCGAGGTTTGTTCCCCGAGCGCTGATTGCAGCCGCAACGCGGCTGAACAAAGCCTGCAAAGGCATAAGCACCAACCATTCTATACTCATCCATTTCGGCACTGGGATTCCTCGATCAAGTGGGCGCGCGAGCACTGCAAACACAGCCACACCGATAACCGCCAGCCGCAGGGCGGCCCCTGCGCCTCCCCATGAGTACACCTCTAAGGAGGATCCATAGGGGAGCACCGAGTGGATCCACTGCGGCCGGATACCTAGGACAACACACAGAACCGCCACGGCCGCGATGGCAATGTGCATGGACAAAAGGGGCTTCCGGAACCGGCGTGTTTTTGCCTTAATGAAGCCGAAGAACAGGAATTTGCTGAAGGATGCCGCTGTACCGATGCTGGCAATCATCAGCATGGCCTCTGCAGGCTGGACCCCGTAGAAGGCCTCTTTGAGAAGGTATTTGCTGACATAGCCGTTAAAAAGCGGTACCCCTGAAATGGCAAAGGCACCCACAAAGGCACCGATCGTAGCTAAAGGAAGCGCTTTCCAGACAGGGCGGAGGGGCTGTGTGTCAGAAGGGTCATCGGCTTCCGGATGGGTTAGATCGTGGACGTCCTCTGTACCCACTGCATACAGGACGGCACCGGCACTCATAAATAACAATGCTTTGTAGAGCATGTGGTTGACCACATGCAGCAGCCCTCCGTCCATGGAAAGGGCGGTTCCGAGACCGACGCCGGCAACCATATAACCCACCTGGCTGATAATGTGATAAGACAGCAGGCGCCGCATATTTTTCTGCAGCAGAGCACATACCACCCCAAACAGAGCCATAGAGGCGCCCATGAGTACAATCCAATCATGGGCAGGCAGAATACGAGCAAGGGCGTAGACCCCGATCTTAGTTGTCAGGCCTGCCAATACGACGCTGGAAAAAAGTGATGCTGAAGGATAGCCCCATGCCACCCACAGATGAAACGGAAGAAAGGCAGCCTTAAACCCGAATCCCAATGCAAAAAACACGTGCCCTGCCTGCGGTGGCGTCAAAAGGAATGACCCCGTAGCCATGCTGTGCTCGAGAATCCCAAATAGGACCAGCAGTCCGCCCACGAGATGAAAGATCAGTACGCGCATTCCCTGAGAGTAAGCTGTTCTGGATTGGTCGGAGTTCAACAGAATGAGTCCGGCAACCGAGACTGTCAGGAGTTCCCAGAAAAGAAACAGGGTGATGAAATCGTTGGCCAAGGAAATGGCAATGGCGCTGGCTACGGCCGTCAGCGCAGCAGCCTGCTCAATGGTTCTTGCACCCTGCAGCCCATACAAAACTGCCAAACCTCCAACAAGGGCAAATCCAAAAACAGCAATTCTGCTGTAGGTATGTCCCGCAAAATCAAACGAGAAGAGCATGGAAGGAAAGAGGGCCATTTCACCTAATGGCGCTCCTGACAGGATAATCACGGCCGCGGACAAAAGAGCGCCCACTGAAAGCGCGCCAAAGATTAAACGCCACTGCTTAAGCATAAAAGAACCTGCAGAAGCAGCAATCGGCAGCACAACCGCAACCATGAGAAACTGTCGAATTTTACACACTCCCTGTGCACATATTGGAAACCGCCGATTCATTGAACCTATGTAACCATTGTATCGGCGTGTCTTAAAAATAGAGGAGTCACTGTAGAAAACCGTTGACTACCTTCCTTAATTAGAATACCACAGCCACATGGACAGCACAAACGGATTCTCCGTCGGGCTGGAGCACAGGCTGCCTACACAGCGCAGCTGGGCTGAAGAGGGACATATGTCCAGACGACAATCCTAACATTGTCTCCTAGTTTGTGATACAATAGTTCTGACGTCTGCATCGGCGTGGGCTCATGGTCTGCTGAAAGTTGGCGATACGCCTTCGGCTTTCGGCGTGCGGAAACGGTCCGAACATTGGTTTGACATGACAATCGCTGCCGCCGTATAGAGGCTGAAGGCAGGGGATAGAAAAGTTCCAATGATATTCGGGACCGTGTCTCGCCAATAACATCAGAAGGGGAATCTGACATGCTTCTAGAAGGAAAAACCGCTGTGGTATTGAACGCAGCCAACAAGCGCAGCATTGCCTGGCACATTGCCCAGGCCCTAGACACCCAAGGGGCGCGCCTGATCTTGGGTTATCAAAACGAACGGACCAAAAAGAACGTCTCGGCACTGGCCGAGGAGCTGCAGCGTCCGCCATTGGCACTGGTGGCCTGTGACGTGACGAGGGACGAAGATATGACCAGAGCGGCATCCACTGCTGCTGAACATACAGACGGTATTGACATCCTTGTGCATTCATTGGCCTTTGCGCCCAAACACTGCCTGGAAAGACCGTTCATTGAAACCGACCGGGATGCATTTCACACGGCCATGGAAATCAGCGCCTACTCATTGCCTGCGCTCTGCCGCTCTTTTCGTTCGCAGTTCAACCCAGGGGCCAGTATCATGGCTATGACATACTATGGTTCAGAAAAAGTCGTCCCCAATTACAACGTTATGGGAGTGGCTAAAGCCGCTCTGGAGGCTAGTGTTCGTTACTTGGCCTATGACCTCGGCCCCGATCAGATCCGCGTCAATGCCATATCGGCGGGGCCTTTAAACACGTTGGCGGCCCGCGGTGTCTCCGGATTTGTGAACATGCTTGACATGTATGGCGACAGAACGCCCATGCAAAGGGGAATTACCGGTGAAGACGTGGCTGGGACTGCCGTATACCTAGCCAGCAGTCTGGCCAGCGGCGTGACGGGAGAAACCATATTCGTTGATACCGGCTACAACATCATGGGGCTTTAAGATCCACTGCTGCACAAGCGGCGCTGCCGTACCTGTAACGCTGCCTGCACCGAGGCAGCGACGCCGCAAATCCGGCCTGCTCGATTTCGTTTTCCGCCTCACTACCGCGTCCTATGCAGTTGACTTCCGAGACCGAAGCAGACGGCAGTCCTGGGTACACACGGCTGTACCCGGAATCGGCAGTGATGTGGGACGATGACTGATGCAGCGGCCCCGCCGGGAGGTGTTCAAAGATGATCGAGACCGAACAGCTGTGCAAACATTTCGGACGGGTGCAGGCCGTGCAGGATGTATCGCTGACCGTAGAGCAGGGAACCGTTACCGGCTTACTGGGCGAAAACGGCAGCGGAAAGTCGACCTTACTGAAACTGTTGGCCGGTGTTCAGTTTCCAACCCGAGGAAAGGCGGCAATCGATGGACAGCCGGTTGGACCCGAGACGAAAGCCTTTGTCTCCTATGCGCCGGAAACCAACCCTTTCTATGGCTGGATGCGGGTAATCGACGTCATGCGCTTTCAAGCCACCTTTTTCGACGACTTTTCTTGGGAGCAGAACCGCAAGCTGCTGGAGTCCATGGCACTGGCTCCTCATCAGCGGGTGGGACATTTGTCCAAGGGAATGCAGGCCAGACTCAAACTGGCTGCCGTGCTCAGTAGGGAAGCCAAGCTGTATTTTCTTGATGAGCCCATCTCGGGCATCGATCCGCTGTCGAAGCGCAAGATACTCGAAACCATGTTGGAGCGGTTCCGGCATCTCAGTGCAACGGTCATCGTCAGTACCCACGACGTCACCCAAGCCGAGCCCTTGTTTGATCACGTCGTTTTCCTTCGAGAGGGCAGCGTGGCTCTGCAGGGAAGCGCCGAGGGACTGCGGGAAAGATACCAATGTTCGCTTGAAGACCTGTTTGGAAGGGTTTGATACGCATGGCATTTCTTGCCTTGTTCAAAAAGGAACTGCGTTTGGAGCTTCCCAGCTTTCTTATGGTTGAAGTCTTCCTATTGGGCATTGCTTTCTATGTCTTTTCTCGCTTCGACGAATCTCTTCCGCGCCTGTTTCTGCTGCTGCCCATGGGCATGATGGTTCCGTTCTTCGGACTGCTGCGGATGTTTCAGAATTTGCGCTCGGAATGGAGTGGAGACACCATTCAGTGGATCCTAAGCCTGCCGGCATCCGGCTGGCAGCAGCTCGGGGCCAAATGGCTGGCTGTGCTGGCCAGTATGGTCCTGGTAGCCCTAACCATCGGAGCACTGGTATATCCCGTCCTTCTTCAGACTCCGATTGCCGACCAATTAGGGACCATGACGCCTTCTGTCTTACAGCTGCTGACCGTAATTGGTATTTTTTTCGCGTGCTACCTGCCGCTGGCCATGTTCTCCTATCTGGTAGGCCGAGGCATCCCCAAATGGAGAGCACCCGTGGTCGGAGTGGTTTTTCTGGGAGGAACCTACGTATTTAACCGCCTCTTTGAAACCGCCGCCGACTACCTGCCTCCCGTGTACATCACAGTCAAGAATATTGAGATGACACCGGATTCGTTAATCCTGACGGATCATGTGCTCAATGTGTCCGGCATCTTCGGTACTGTATTTTTCGGCTATCTTCTTTTCCACGCCAGTGTCCGCCTTTGGGCCCGGCGCATTGATGTATAGGCGGATCACAGCAAAGCATTTGCGCAACGGCGAACGGGAGGAACAGCAAACATGGTACTGTGGGGAACATTGGTCAATGCAGCAGCGATCCTCCTTGGCTCTTTCATTGGTTGGCTTCTGCCGCTTCCGGAAGGCATCCGGCGCACCGTTCTGCAGGGAATGGGACTGTCGGTGGCAGTTATTGGAGTCAGCATGGCCTTGGATACGGCCAATATGCTGATCGTCATTGGCAGCATGGCCCTAGGCGGCGTCATCGGTGAATCACTGCGTATTGAAGACCGGCTCAACCGAATCGGCAGCATACTGCAGGCTGCCCTTCCCGGCGGACAGCACCACAGCCGTACCTCCCAAGGCTTTTTAACCGCATCCCTTGTCTACTGTGTGGGGGCCATGGCCGTACTGGGCTCGTTCGAAAGCGGTTTAACGCTACAGCACGATATCCTATATGCCAAATCCATGCTTGATGGTGTCAGCTCCATTTTCTTCACGGCCAGTTTCGGGTTGGGAACCGCTTTGTCCGCCGTTCCCGTGTTTTTTTACCAGGGTACACTGGCCTTAGCTGCACAGAGCATTGAGCCGCTCTTAAGTGATTCTGTGATCCAAGAGATAACGGCCGTCGGCGGCCTGCTGATCGTGGGTATAGGCATCAATATCCTAGGAATGGCCCAGATCAAAGTGGGCAATCTGCTCCCGGCGCTTTTAATTGCAGCGGCCATAGCATTGATCTTAGGTTAAGCAACAGGAGTTTTCCGGTCAACTGCGAATAGGTATACTTGTAACCACTATTGATAGGGTGGCCATGCAAAGGAGGATAACAATGAGCGAACAGTTTCCTGAAGTAATTCAACAGGCTTTGGATTTTGAAGAAAAAGGTGCATCGTATTACCAAAACAAGGCAAAAGAAGCAAAGAACCCGTTGGTGAAACGTCTGTTCTTATCGTTGGCCGTGGAAGAAAACGAGCACCAAATGCGCATCCACGAAATCTACCAGGCCATGAAGACTGGACAAGACTTTCCCGAAGCTTCCACAGGCCATTCGCTGGAGGACTCCATTCGCGACTTTTTTAAATCGCTGAGCCAGAGTGAACTGAAGCTCGAAGACAATGTGGAAGCACTGACGGTGGCCATGGATTTGGAGCGCACCGGCTATGCCATGTACCAGGATGCAGCGGACAAAAGCAGCACCAATGCAGAGAAAGATTTCTTCAAGGCCATGCAAAAAGAAGAGCGCGATCACCTAACGGCTTTGGAAAACGTCTATTATTTCCTGACAGACACCGAAGATTGGTTCGCCAACGAAGAGGCGAAGGTATGGAACTGGATGAATCTCTAAGCATAAAAGCCCCAGTCGTTTTACGGCTGGTGGCTTTTTATTTCTCTGGCGCACCCAGACCCGTCAGCGAATCCGTGCCCCGTTGAGCGCATGACGCACAGTGATAGACCCCACTGGGGAGTAGAATCGATGGCACCGTATTTTCCGCGGACCGACATGATTGGCATATTTCTTGTCGTACTTATATATAGAATTTCGAAACGATCTTCCAGCACATTCTGTGCTGGAGAAAGGTGGCCGGTCCCATGCAGCGCCGTTCCAATCTATACCACGGAGGAAATGAAAGCTTTATCTGTGATCACTGCGGACAGGATGTTCTGCCCCTGCAAAACGGCAGTGCCCGCAATCACTGCCCCTTCTGCTTTTACTCCAAACACCTGGATCGCACGCCGGGGGATCGCGGGTCCGACTGCGGCGGGCTGATGGAACCCATCGCCGTGGACAGCCACCCGAAGAAAGGCTACCAAGTGATCCATGCATGTCTGCGCTGCGGCATGCGCCGCAAGAACAAACTGGCCCTGGATGATCCCCGCCAGCCAGACGGTGTAGATACCCTCCTGGAAATGTTCCGGACAGCCGCCCATCGACGCCCCTAGCCCCTGGAGATCCTGGAGCGCTTCACCGGCTAAAACGCCAATAGGCATTGAGCAAAGCTTGTTTACGTTTCAGCGCCCCCGCGCAAGCCGCGGGGGCGCTGTATGTGCTGGTCACTAAATTTCGTTAGACGGGGCCGGTATGACAATCCACAGCAACAGATAAATGATCAACCCTGTGCCGTAGACCAGTACGGCCACCAGCCAGACAAGGCGGATAATCGTGGGGTCAATGTTCAGGTGTTCACCAATACCGCCGCAGACACCAGCGATTTTCTTGTCACGGGACCGAGTCAGCCGTTTGGCCATCCAATCAAATCCTTTCGCTATTCTATGCCCCTAGTATAACATAGACGGCCTAGGTTCAACGACCCATTTCTCCAGCGCCCTTTACGACACAACCGGACGTATAGTACACTTAATTTATAATGATATTTATTCTCGAATGCGTATGAAAGGAGCCTTTTCTATGAAAAAGATTCTGTTTCTCTGCACGGGAAATTGCCGCCGCAGTCCCATGGCGGAAGGGATCGCCCGGCACTTGGCTGGCGATCGCTTTGAAGTTTTCAGCGCCGGCATCGAAGCGAACGGCATTGATGCCAGGGCTGTCAAGGCTATGGAAACCGTCGGAATTGATATCTCCAACCAAACCTCGGATCCGATCGACCAGCAACAGCTCAGCTCCATGGACTATGTGGTGACGCTCTGCGACGATGCAAAACAGCGCTGCCCCAGGCTTACCCCAGAATGCCACTGCACTGCACTGGCCGCTGCCAGACCCCGCTCAAGCAGAAGGGAAGAGCCAAGAGGAAGTGATGAAGGTGTTCCAGGAAGTCAGGGATGAACTCACCAAACGGCTGCAGTCTTTCTTCATACGAGTGGAATAGGGAGTTGATACACCCGGCGAACAGCGGGCCCGCGGCAGGCAGCGGGAAAAATGTGCCCGAGGAAGGCCCTACTGAGTGCTTGTCACATCGGGGCCTTCACTGCCCCAAAGTGATTCGAGTATGTTCTTCACCCGCTTGTAGACGAAATAGGTCAAGAGCGAGCTAATCAAGCCCTTGGTCAGGTTAAACGGCGTCACCAAGCGGATGATCATGTCCATGACCAATTCTTCGGGTATGCCCCAGATGGGAAGAATGACCCGGTTCGTTGGAATCATCACCGCCGTCATCGCCAGGGAACCTACGGCCAAGGCCACCGCTGCTCCTTTACGGGTGCGGTTTCTTGCATAGTAGAGAGACGCAAAGAAAACAAAGCTTCCCGAAGCCATAAAGTTTTGAAAGGCGCCGATGGGTCCGGAGACACCGCGCACGAACAAATAAATGAATGCTTTCACAAAAACCATCAATGCTCCTGCCACCGGTCCGAACCAAAAACCGCCAATCAACAGGGGTACATCACTGGGATCATACTTCAAAAAATCCGTGAACAGAGGAATTTGGATGGTAGACATCAATATCACAGCCACAGCCACCAACACGGCCATATTGACCAACCGACGGGTTTTTGATCGCACGGAACCGCCTCCTTCACTTCATTTAGGATAGCCCGTCCCCACTGGATTTGTCAACCTTTTTTGGCCCCCGGCTTTGCTCCATGGACGCTGCTCTCGTCTTGGAGACTTCTAGGTTGCCGGCAGGGTTTTTTCAACAAGCGCAGAATTGACAACTTAGCCTCGTATCCATGAACGGCAAACCAGGATCTGCGCAGGCCGGCAGAATAAGGTGGGAGCATGCAAGATGGCAGAAGTATACGTGATGGCCAATCAAAAGGGCGGTGTGGGCAAAACCACCACAGTCTTTAACCTCGGCGTCGCTTTGACGCGCCTGGGACAGAGGGTACTGCTAGTCGACTTGGATCCGCAGGCAAGCCTGACGGTGTATTCGGGATTTGAACCCGATGATTTCGAAAAGACGGTGTACCATTGTCTGCTCCGCGACGCACCGGTGGAGCGAACCGCAGCCGGGACACCCTTCGGCCCTGATCTGTTGGCTGCCAACCTCGATCTGTCCTTGGCAGAATTTCACCTGATGAACGCCATTGCCCGAGAACGCCGAGCCGAGCGAATGCTAGAGGCGGTCCAGGACCGTTATGACTTTATTCTTCTGGACAGCCAACCATCCTTAGGGTTGTTAACGCTCAATGCGTTGGCCGCCTCTGACCAAGTAATTATACCTGTTGCCTGCGAGTTCCTCAGTATTCGAGGCACCGCTGCTTTATTACGTCTGATCGCAAAGGTGCAGGGACAGCTGAATCAAGATCTAGCAATCGCCGGCATTCTGCCGACGCTCTTCGATAACCGCACAAATCACGGACATAGGATGCTGCATGATATTCAACAGGAGTTCCCTGAGATTCCCTTGTATCCGTTTCCTGTCAACCGCAGCATACGCTTCCCCGAAAGCGCTGCCCGACGGGAGCCGATTTTCGACAACGCCAACGATATTCCGGGGGCAGAAGCATACTGGCGCCTAGCCGAGGCACTGTGCGGCCGGGTACGAACATAACGGCCGCTAACCTCAGGCACGGGTCAGCTGTGGGAAGGGCTCCTTACCAAACATAAGTGCCGGCATTCCACGGGTTGCACACCGGCGGCAAAGCTTCACAAAACGCCGGCGACCGGAAATCCTTTTGCATTGAGGCCTTTCGTAAACATGGGCCGCAGCGGTATAACCGCTGCGGCTTTTTCTGTGACCAACGCTCCGCATAACAAGCAATCTCCCCGCAGAAAAAACACCTACTCCAACCTCCGCCTGTGACCAGACCGGATCTCCGCCAAAAGCCGGTCCATGCTGTCCCGGCGCCGGTCTGTCTCCTTCTCATCGACAACCGCCCGCAGCACCGTGGACCCAGCTGTAGTTACCCGAACCACAGCCCCTTCTTGCAGGGAAAAACGGGGCCGTTTTTTCAGTGCCAGCGACGTATCGTCTTCCATGTGAATCAGTTTCCAATAGCCGTCGGTGCCGCGATCCACGGCATAGCTGGATGTCCCATAGGGCAGCGGTCCCGTCAGGGCTGTACCGAGAAGTGCCAATACCAAAAACCAAGTCATAGAAACCGCCTTCCCGCCTCCCTTTGGCCTTTACTTGTTTCGCTGCCCATGGGAAGAACCCTGCTCACTCAAGCCACTTCTATTGTTAAAAAAGTAACAAAGACCATTGCTTCTTGCGCCAGAATCTGCTATACTATGGATGTGAAATATCTAACGAAGTGAGGGGGCGGGACCCTATGGCCATATTGGAAACCCACGGCGGACACTGCCGCGACTGCTATAAGTGCATCCGCTATTGTCCTCTGAAAGCCATTCATTTTTCCGACGACCAAGCGCTGATCATGCAAGAGCAATGCATCCACGACGGTTTGTGTTCAAACGTCTGTCCCCAGGGAGCCAAGGAAATCGTCCCTCAATACCATACCCTGCAGCAGTGGATCGACGAGGGCCGCCATGTGGTCGTCCTCATGAGCCCAGCGTATCTGGGCCTGCGGGATGATCCTCACCTGATAATTTCGTCACTGCGGGCCCTTGGGGTGCAGCGAATCGAGGAAACGGCTTGGGCTGTGCCCGCAGTCAGCGCCCAGTACTGGCAGGCTTCCAACGGCAATCCTTCGCTGTTGAGCTCTTGCCCCGCCTTGGTACGCCTAGTAGAAGTTCACTATCCGAAGCTGACGCCGCACCTCGTGCCCACTGCTTCACCTATGACTGTGCATGCACGCTCCGCTAGACAGCGGTTTCCCGAGGCGAGGATTGTCTATGTCGGACCATGTACCGCCAAAAAGTGGGAGCGGCAGCAGTCCTGGGGCGACACGGATCTTGTGCTTACGTTCCAGGAAGTGTACCGAGGCCTGCGAAACAACGGCATATCCCTAGGGTCACAGCGCCCCGTGGCGCCTGATATCTCGGGCAGTGCGACAGCCCGCCAATTCCCCCTGGTCAACGGCTGGGAGAAGACATGGAGCGGCGACGATATACAGGGGAAGACGTGGGCCATCAGCGGGTTCCAAGAGTGCATCGACTTCCTTGAATCCATGCAGGCCGGCCGTATCCAGGGTCAGTGGGCCAATCTTATGATTTGTCCCGGCGGATGCTTAGGCGGCCCCGGCTGGAACGACTACGACAAGGTTTTTGTGCGCCAGTCTCGACTCATGGACCGCATCTTCAGTCACCAGGGAGGCGAACGCCCGGACTGGATACCTGTGGATCACACCCGGTCGTTTGCCCCTGCGGAATTGGAGAGGCAAACACCCTCGGAACAGGATATTCAGGATGTGCTGCGATCCAGCGGAAAAAGCAGCCTCCGAGACCAGATCGACTGCGGTGCCTGCGGCTATGATTCCTGCCGTGAACTGGCGGAGGCCGTCCTCCAAGGGAAAGCCCAGCTGGATATGTGCATCCCATCCAGTCGAACCCAAGCAGAAACTATGTCCAATATCATTATTAAGGCTACCCCCAACGGTATTGTTGTTGTGGATCCAGAGATGCGCATTCTTTCGATAAACCCGGCAGCGGAAAATATGTTCCAATGCAGTGAACAGGCCCTGAAAGGAACACCCGTGCACAATTTGCTTGACACCGATGTATTTGACACCGTATGCCGGGAAAACCGCATGATTGTCAACAACTGCGCCTATCCCCATTACGGCGTGAGTACACGGCAGATCGTTTTTCCCGTCGAAGGCCAAGACGTCATCATTGGCATTTTTATTGACATTACCCAGGAGCAACAACGCGACGAAGAGCTCCAGCACCTCAAACAGGAGACCCTGCAGCGAGCGGGAGAAGTCATCGAAAAGCAAATGCGCGTGGCACAGGAAATCGCCGGCCTCTTAGGCGAGACCACAGGGGAGACGAAGATCCTCTTGACGCAGTTGATGGGACTTATGAAAGATGATGGCTCCAAAGACAACGGAGGTGACAGCGGTGTTCGTTGAACGGGCTTTTGCGGCACTCAACAAACAAGGAGAAGAGCTCTGCGGAGATCAAATCATTCTCTCAGAAGCACCCGACTCGGTCATCGCCGTCCTCTCCGACGGATTAGGCAGTGGCGTAAAGGCCAATATCTTGGCAACGATTACCACCAAGATCATCGGCACCATGCTTGAAGGCGGGGCTCAGCTAGACGATGTGGTCGACACCTTAGCCCGTACGCTGCCCATGTGCCAAGTGCGCCATTTGGCCTATTCCACCTTCACCATCGTGCAGGCATTTCATTCCGGCCAGGTCTATGTGGCTGAATTCGACAACCCAAATACCATCTGCATCCGTGCAGGAAGGCCCATTGACATACCAAGACAGTGCCGCAGAGTCGGCAATATGGAAGTCAATGAAGCCAGTTGGACGGCCCAGACCGGAGACACTTTGGTGGCCATGAGTGATGGCGTCACCCATGCTGGAATCGGATACTCGCTGGATTTCGGCTGGATGCCCGAGAAAGTCGCAAGGTACGCAGCGGCCCTAACGAAAGGCAATGCCAGCTCTCAGAGCATCTGCGACAGCATATTAGACACCGCGCAGAAACTGCAGGGCGGACACCTCCGGGATGACACCAGTGTCCTGGTCCTGAAGCTGCGTCAGCGGCATACATTGACGGCAGCCGTCGGGCCGCCTCGAAATCCCAACGATGACCGATTCATGGCCCAATGCCTGGCATCGGAACAACAGCGGCGCATCGTCTGCGGAGGCACCACTGCCAACATCGTTGCCCGCGAATGGAATACCCAGGTAGAAGTTGATCTCCATTCCATGCTAGATGCCACAGAAGACGGTGTTCCCCCCATGGGCCGGCTGGAGAAAACACAGCTGGTCACCGAAGGAATCATCACCCTTTCCAAGACTCTGGAATACATGAAACAGGGTAAGATACCCAATAGAAACAATGGCGCCGTACGCTTAGCCCAGGAGCTCATGGACGCCGACGAAATCACGTTCCTGGTGGGCGGCGCCATTAACCCCGCACACCAAAACCCGAACCTGCCGCTGCCCCGTTCATTGAAACAGCAGGTCATACAGGAACTGGCGGAGTACCTCCGCAGCTGGGGCAAACAGGTTCAGCTTCAATACTTCTAACAGCAGAGGAGGATCCCCATGGCCAGTGTTGATCTGCAGAACGAGCAATCCGGGATAGAGTTTGTTGAACAGTCGGTGCAGAAGTGGGGCCGTTCGCCCAGTGCACTGATACCCATACTCCAGGACATCCAGCAGCAGTACCGCTATTTGCCCGAACAGCTTCTCACCCATGCGGCCACGGCTCTGGAACTGCCGCCCGCATCTGTATACGGAGTAGCAACCTTTTACGCCCAGTTTTCCCTGGACCCAAAGGGCAAGTACCTCATCAAGGTATGCGATGGCACAGCGTGCCATGTCCGCAAGTCTATGCCCGTCTATGAAGCCATTCGCAAACGGGTGCGCTTAGTGGACGGAAAAAGCACCACAGAGGACATGCAGTATACTGTAGAGACCGTCTCGTGTCTCGGAGCATGCGGATTGGCCCCTGTGGTGACCATCAACGATAAGGTGTACGGCCAGATGACGCCCGATGCCATTACAGCCATCATCGACATGCTTGAGCAGCAGGAAGGAGAGGTCTAGATGATCCAATCACCGGCAGAACTGCAGAATCTCCGTGATCGCTATGCCAAGGGCATGGCCCAGCAGAAAGCCGGCATCCTTGTCTGTGCCGGAACAGGGTGCGTAGCCAGCGGTTCCTTGGAAGTCCATGCCGCCCTTGAACACGCCCTGAAGGAACAGGGGCTTCACACTTCTGTCCAGCTGCTTCTAGAAGAAGAAAGCACCGGAGGCGTCACAGCGGTCAAGAGCGGATGCCACGGTTTCTGTGAAATGGGGCCCTTGGTACGAATCGATCCAGAGGGCGTTCTCTATACCAAGGTTAAACCGGTAGATGCAGCAGACATTGTGGCCGCGTTAGACAACGGCGAGCCAGTGGAAAGGCTGCTCTACCGCCACCCAGCGACCCAACAAGTCTTTGTCAAGGAAAGCGACATTCCCTTTTACAAGCATCAAACACGCGTCGCCTTAGCCAACTGCGGCCATATTGATCCCAACGACATCGCTGCCTATATTGCCAAAGACGGCTACCAAGGGGCGGCCAATGCATTGAGCAGGCCCCCGCAGGACGTGGTCGATAATGTACTAGAAGCCAATCTGCGGGGGCGGGGGGGCGGTGGATTCCCGGCCGGCCGCAAATGGAGTATTGCAGCCAGCGTCGATGCGGATCAAAAATACATCATCTGCAACGGTGATGAAGGTGATCCAGGAGCATTTATGGACCGAAGCGTGATGGAAGGCGATCCCCATCGGATCATCGAAGGCATGTTGATTGCCGGATACGCCATTGGAGCCAGCCAAGGATATATCTATGTCCGCGCTGAATATCCGCTGGCGGTGGAACGGCTGCGCCAGGCACTCAGCGACGCAGAGGCGTGGGGGCTTCTCGGTGACAATATCCTCGGAACAGGGTTTTCCTTTGCCCTGCATGTGAAAGAGGGCGCCGGCGCATTTGTCTGCGGAGAAGAGAGCGCCTTGATTGCATCCATTGAAGGAGAACGGGGCATGCCGAGGCCAAAGCCCCCGTTTCCTGCGGTCGCCGGCCTTTGGAACAAACCTACCATCATCAACAATGTGGAAACGCTAGCCAACGTGCCGGACATCCTGCGGCGGGGAGTCGATTGGTTCAAGAATTCGGGAACGCCCTCCTCACCGGGAACCAAGACCTTCGCCCTCACCGGGGAAGTGGCCAACACAGGATTGATTGAAGTACCCATGGGCCTGACCGTACGGGACGTGGTGTATACCATCGGCGGTGGCATTCGCAAGCAAATGGCCTTCAAAGCGGTGCAGATAGGAGGCCCCTCCGGGGGGTGCCTGACCGAAGAGCACCTTGATCTGCCCTTGGACTACGACTCCCTGCAGCAGGTAGGAGCCATGATCGGCAGCGGCGGACTGGTAGTTATGAACGAAGAAACCTGCATCGTGGAAGTTGCAAGGTTTTTCATGGAGTTCACCCAAAACGAGTCCTGCGGCAAATGCGTTCTCTGCCGGGAAGGTACCCGCCGCATGAAAGAAATCCTGCAGAGGATCGTAGATGGCCAAGGTGCAGAATCGGATCTGGGACTGCTCGAAGAAGTCGGCGAATCGGTACAGGCCGGATCCCTCTGCGGACTGGGGAAAACGGCACCGAACCCGGTGCTTACCACTCTGCAGTATTTTGAAGAAGAATACTTGGCCCACGTCCGGGACAAACGCTGCCCGGCCGGTGTGTGCCCGGGTCTGAAAACCTTTGCCATTGCAGCTGAAGATTGTGTAGGCTGCAGCAAGTGCGCCCGCGTATGCCCGGTAGACGCCATATCCGGAAAGGTCAAAGAACCATTCGTGATTGACCGCGAAGCATGCATTAAATGCGGCGCCTGTGTGGATGCCTGTAAGTTCGGTGCCGTAGTGGAGGTGGCATAATGAATACAATGATTATTGACGGACGCCGCATTTCCTTTGAACAAGAAGCCAATGTCCTGCAGGTAATCCGCGGGGCCGGTATTGATTTGCCCACATTCTGTTACCATTCTGAGCTGAGTGTGTACGGCGCCTGCCGCATGTGCATTGTGGACGTGGCGGGACGCGGGATTCAAGCCGCCTGCCACACGCCGGCCGAAGATGGATTGGAAATCAAGACTAACACGGCAAAGCTGCGGCGAATTCGGAAAATGGCACTAGAACTGCTCCTGGCCAACCATGACAGGGACTGTACCACCTGCGATCGCAGCGGCAGCTGCAAACTGCAGGATCTAGCACAACGTTTCGGCGTCCGCGATATCCGCTTTGGGCAGCGCGACGTTAAGGCTCCTATCGACGCTAGCAGTGCTGCTCTGGTTCGCGATCCCAACAAGTGTATTCTCTGCGGCGACTGCGTTAGAATCTGCCGAGAAGTGCAGGGAATCGGTGTTCTGGATTTCTCCCATCGGGGCAGCAAAATGACGGTCTCGCCGGCATTCAACAAAGAGCTCCATGATGTGGAATGCGTCAACTGCGGCCAATGTGCAGCGGTCTGTCCCACCGGCGCCCTGACTGTGAAGAACGAAATTGCCCGGGCCTGGCAGGCCATTCACGACGAGAGCATCACGGTCGTGGTCCAGATTGCCCCGGCCGTCCGGGTGTCCTTAGGCGAATCCTTTGGCCTGGAGTCGGGGAAGTCGGTGATGGGTCAGCTTTCCACAGCCCTTAAGCAGATGGGTGTGGATAAGGTCTTTGATACCAGTTTTGCAGCCGATCTAACCGTGATGGAGGAAAGCAGCGAATTCCTGCAGCGGTTTCAATCCGGCACCGACCTGCCGCAGTTTACGTCCTGCTGCCCGGCTTGGGTCAAGTTCGTGGAACAATACCACCCGGACATTCTCGGCAACCTTTCATCCTGTCGGTCGCCGCAGCAGATGTTTGGCTCCCTGGCAAAGAAATACTATGCCCAGGAACTGGGTATTCCCGCGGAGAAGCTATTTGTGATGAGCATTATGCCCTGCACGGCCAAGAAATTTGAGGCGGGGCGGGAGGAGTTTCAGACCGAGGGACGCCCCGATGTGGATGTGGTCATTACAACACAGGAGTTAGGGCGCATGATCGAAGAAACCGGCATTGATTTTGCCCATTTGGAACCGACCTCTTTGGACATGCCCTTTGGTTTCGCCACTGGTGCCGGAGTGATCTTCGGAGTTACAGGAGGCGTATCAGAAGCGGTCCTCCGCTTCGCCCACGAAACCGTGACCGGCCAAGAGCTAGAGCATGTGGTGTTCCAAGAGGTGCGGGGCTACGAGGGTGTCAAGAAAGCGTCCTTTGACATGGCGGGAACCACGGTCCGCATCGCGGTGGTGCATGGCTTAGCCCATGCTGCGGAGTTGCTGAAGGCGGTGAAAGCGGGGAAAGAAGCCTTTGATTTCATTGAAGTCATGGCCTGCCCCGGAGGCTGCGTGGGAGGCGCCGGCCAGCCAATCTCCGCCCAAATGACGGCGTCCAACCAAAACCGCGGCAGCGGGCTATATAAGGAAGATCAACTGCTGCAGATGCACAAAGCCCAGCAAAATCCCATGGTCAATTCCTTTTACCAGAAGTGGATTGAAGAACCGGGCAGCGAAGCGGCGCACTTGTCCCTGCACACCCGCTACGGATCGAGAAAGCGCATCCAAGGCGAAGCCTATGAACTTTCCCAGCAGCCCGAGGCATCGGTGGATGTCCAAGTATGCGTGGGAACTTCATGCTATCTCAAGGGTTCGGTCGAACTGCTGAAAAACCTGAAATACCAAGTCGGAAAGGATGAAATCGACGAGCAGGTCAAGCTGCGGGCCGCGTTCTGCTGCCAGCAGTGCGCCGAGGGACCCATGGTACTAGTGGATGACACAGTCATGAACAGGGTGGGAGCGGACCGCCTGCCTGAGGTCATGCACGAAATCAAGGACAAGATCGCAAAGCAGCGGCAGATGCTGCGCCGCTGATAGAGCCGCCGGGGCATATACCCCGGCAATTTTTCTGTGCAGCAGGAACCTCTGCAGTCAACAGCGAACATACAGAAAGGTTCCGTTTGCCAATGGCATGCACCGGCATCGGCGGCCATGGTACTCCCGACGGCGGCTAGACCGCATTGCCTAATGCCGCAGCGGCCGTATCTGGCCAACGCAGGCAATATCACCCCCAGCCGCCTTTGCCTTACCAACGATTTGAGGAGGACAAACCCGTGAAATATGCTATCATCGGCGGTACCGGTGTCTACGATCCGGAGCTGCTGTCCGGCGTGCGGACTGAGACGGTCACGACACCCTATGGAACCGTCCAGGTACAGCGGGGCTGCTACGAAGGTTTGGACATTGGCTTTTTGGCTCGCCATGGACAGGACCACAGCATCCCGCCCCACCGGATTAACTATCGGGCCAATATTTTCGCCTTGAAAAAGCTGGGTACAGAGCGCATCCTCTCCACCAACGCTGTCGGCTCTGTAAATCGCTCTATGCAGCCGGGCGATTTCGTGGTGGTTGATCAATACTTGGATTTTACCAAAACCCGTGACCACACCTTTTTTGATGGCGGTGAAAACCCTGTGGTACATACGGATGTCAGCGATCCATACTGTCCTGAACTCCGAGAGGCGCTCTTTGATTCCGGGCGCAGCCTCGGGCTGCGGATTCACCCCCGGGGCTGCTACGCCTGTTTCGAAGGCCCGCGCTTTGAAACGGCGGCCGAAATTCGGATGACAGGACTCTTGGGCGGTGACCTGGCGGGTATGACAGGTGTACCTGAGGCCACGTTGGCTCGTGAAGCGGGTATCTGCTACAGCACGACGGCCATGGTCACGAATATGGGTGCTGGAATTGCCGCTGAACCCCTGTCCCATGACGAAGTGGTGGAAATCATGGGAAAGAACACGGAAAACCTGAAGGGTCTGCTCATGAAAGCACTAGTCGCCGTCCCGAGCCACTGCCGGTGCACATGCAGCCACAACAAGACCCCGCTTCGGGGCCTGTAACAACAAAAAAGCTCCTGGCCGCGGGGTAGGAGTTTTCGTACGGAGGGATTTCATTGAAACGCATTCACGCAGCCGTGATAGGATACGGAAATATCGGACGTTTTGCTGTAGAAGCCATCCAAGCCGCTCCCGACCTCCAATTGGCGGGCGTGGTGCGTCGATCCGCGTCGGCCCAAGCAGAGCAGCCCCCAGAATTGGCCGGCATACCGGTCACGGCATCCATTGACGAATTAGGAACCGTAGACGCAGCGTTATTGTGCACTCCCACGCGCGCTGTTCCGGATATGGCCAAAGAACTGCTGTCCAAGGGCATTCACACCGTGGACAGTTACGACATCCACGACACCTTAGCCGATGTGCGGCTGGAGTTAGATGAAACCGCCAAGAGACACGGCGCTGTTTCTGTAATCAGTGTTGGATGGGACCCTGGAAGTGACTCGGTTGTTCGCGCTTTGATGGAAGTGATGGCACCCGCGGGCATTACGTACACCAATTTTGGCCCGGGAATGAGCATGGGCCACTCTGTTGCGGTCAAGGCCTTCGAGGGGGTGTCAGACGCCCTATCTTTGACCATTCCCGTGGGAACGGGCATGCACAGGCGCATGGTGTACATTGAACTGGAAGATGGCTTCGACGGCGATGCAGTGAAGCAGGCCATCAAGGACGATCCGTACTTTTCCCGGGACGAAACGCATATCGAAGTGGTGCCGAGTGTGGAAGAGTTGGGGGATATGGGCCACGGTGTAGCCATGGAACGGCGGGGTGTGTCAGGAAAAACGCATAATCAGCGGTTTTCCTGGAGCATGTCGATCAACAATCCCGCCCTGACCTCCCAGATCATGGCAGCCGCAGCTCGAGCCGCAGTGAAACAGCAGCCAGGGGCCTACACCATGCTGCAGATACCGATCATGGATTTCATGTTCGGCAATCCCGACGAAATTATTCGACGTTTAGTTTAGGAGGCGTGCCGTATGGATAGTGTTCGCGTCCGATTTGCTCCTAGTCCCACCGGCCACCTGCATGTGGGCGGGGCACGGACAGCGCTCTTTAATTGGTTATTTGCCCGGCAGCATCAAGGTACATTTGTGCTGCGCATTGAGGATACGGATCTTGCCCGTTCCACGACAGAATCTGTGGACGGAATCTTGGAGGGCATGCGCTTTTTGGGACTCGATTGGGACGAAGGCCCGGAAAAAGGCGGCAGCTATGGACCGTATTTCCAAAGCCAGCGCTTGACCCTCTACAGACGCTACGCCGATCAGCTCCGCCGTGACGGATGGGCCTACGAATGCTTCTGCACATCGGAAGAGCTGGAAGCCATGCGCGAAGAAGCGCGGAAGAACAAAGAGGATCCCAAGTACGACGGCCGCTGCCGCAGGTTGACAGCAGCGGAGCGAGAAGAGCGCCGCGACCAGGGCAGGACTTCAGTGCTGCGCTTTAAAACCAACTATGATGGCTCCACTATCCTGGATGATGCCATACGGGGTCGGGTCAGCTTTGACAACCGTCAGCTGGATGATTTCGTTGTCCAAAAGACCAACGGTATGCCCACCTATAATTTCGCAGTCGTCATTGACGATGCACTGATGGAAATATCGCATGTAATCCGGGGTGAGGACCATATCTCGAATACGCCGAAACAAATACAGATCTACGGCGCACTGGGTTTTACGGTGCCCGATTTTGCCCATATACCCATGATTCTCGGGCCTGACAAATCGAGGCTCAGTAAACGCCATGGAGCTACTTCCGTCACGCAGTTCCGCGAAGAAGGCTATATACCGGAAGCACTGGTCAACTACTTGGCACTGTTGGGCTGGGGTTACGACGATTCGCAAACTGTCTTCTCCGTTTCCGAACTGATTGACAAGTTTTCTCTGGAGCGGGTGTCAAAAAACCCGGCAGTATTCGATCTCCAGAAACTGGAGTGGCTTAATGGAGTTTACATTCGAGACCTAGATCTCGAAACACTGTATGAAAGGGCACTGCCGTTTTTCGTCAAGGCGGGCTTTGCCGAACGGAGACCGAGTCAGGAGGAGAAGAAAAAAATCCAGGCCGTACTGGCCAGCCTGCAGAGCCGGATTAGAAGGCTAGACGAAATACCCCAGGCGGCTTCGTATTTTTTCGGAGACATCGCAGAGTATGACGCAAAGGCCGTGCGGAAAGTACTGCTCAAGGAAGGCACCGCAGAAATTTTGGAGTACGTGGCTGGAGAACTGGCAGCGCTGCCAGGCTTTGAAGAGGAAGATTTGAAACCGGTGTTTGCCCAGGCCATGGAAGAATTTGACTGCAAACTGGGCAAGATCATGCAGCCAGTACGGGTAGCGGTCACGGGGACGACTTCCAGCCCGAGTATGTATGAAGTGCTTCCCGTGCTGGGGCGCGATGAGGCTGTCAGGCGCCTCAGAAAAGCACAGCAGATAATTTCACAGCGATGGGAGGCAGAGCAGACATGAACGTCAGCGTGCAGTGGACTGGGGGCATGCAGTTTGTTGGCCGGTCAGCCAGCGGCCATGCCGTGGTCATGGATGCGTCGAAGGAGGCGGGCGGCGACAACACGGCCGCCAGTCCCATGGAAATGGTTCTTATGGGTTTGGCCGGCTGTTCTGGCATTGACGTCGTTCATATTCTAAGCAAAAAGCGGACAGCTTTCGAAGAAATGAAGATTGACATTGAGGCCGAGCGCCGTGATCGGCATCCGATGGTGTTCAGCCAAGTACACGTGCACTTCTTTTTCAAGGGCCGCGAACTGAAGGAAAAGCCTGTGCAGGCTGCCGTGGATCTATCCATGGAGAAGTACTGCTCTGTTGCAGGTATGGTGTCACAGACGGCCGGGATGACATGGGATGTGGAACTGGTGTCGTCTGAGGAGGATCTTGATGAAACGTAAAGGTACATCGACCACAAAGTTTGGCGTCTCCAAACGGGAAAGCCATAATTCCGATGCTTTCTATGGGCGCAAAATGTATGGACAGCCCCGCAATGAGAGCCAGCAGACCGACGCTGTACCCCTGCCGGAAGAGGCCTGCGACAGGATTTTCTGCAGCGACAGCCGCACCATGCGGGAACTGCCGGACGGCTGCATTGCCCTGGCAGTTACGTCACCTCCCTACAATGTCGGCAAGGACTACGATGATGACCTCACCTTAGACGACTATCGGCAGCTCTTGCGGGATGTGTTTGCCGAAACCTACCGCGTCCTAGTACCCGGCGGCCGGCTGGCGGTTAATGTGGCCAACTTGGGACGAAAACCGTACATTCCGCTGAACGCCTTTATAACCCAGGACCTGCTGCAGATCGGATACCTGATGCGCGGCGAAATAATATGGAACAAATCTGCCAGTTCCGGCGGTTCCTGCGCCTGGGGCAGCTGGATGAGCGCATCGAACCCGACTCTGCGCGACGTTCACGAATACATCATGGTTTTCTGCAAAGGGATGTACAAGCGCGACAAGAAGGATAGGGTGAATACGGTAGGACGCGACGAGTTCCTTGATTATACAAAGAGCGTCTGGGAATTTCCCACAGAGTCGGCCCGCAAAGTCGGCCACCCGGCGCCTTTTCCTGTGGAGCTGCCGCGACGGCTCGTGCAGCTTTACACCTTTGAAGATGACGCTGTTCTGGATCCTTTCTGCGGCAGCGGCAGTACCTGTCTGGCGGCGGCGCAGCATAACCGCCGGTATGTAGGCTATGACATAGACTCCGGTTATGCCCAACTGGCACGGGACCGGCTCCTGGAGTGGAGGCGCAGGGAAGAGGGGCGTTTGCTGTAGATTTCTAGACCGATGCGGGAGGGGTAGTCATTCGATGCAGAATCCGCGCAATGTCCGTCCCGGCGATGGTGGCTGGACCCGCAATCTCCGCGGTGACACGATCCGCAAGTCCGCGCCCGAATTGGAGGCTTGCGGCGCCATTGACGAAGTGAACTCGTTGGTAGGCTGGGCCTGCCGCGTGTGTTCGCCGCCGCTGCAGGCAAAACTCCGCAGTATCCAACAAAGCCTGCAGCACGCTGCTTCTGTGGCCGCCGGCGCCGAGGTTGATGCCCATCAACTTGAGGAAGCCATCGGAATCCTGGACTGCTGGAACGACGGGATGGAAAGCAGCCTCCCACCGCTGACACAGTTCATTTTGCCCGGAGGCAATGAAGCCGCTGCCCGCCTTCACGTGGCGCGCTCGGCCTGCAGGCGAGCCGAGCGCTCATTGGTCAACTACTACCAACCGGAGCAGGATGCGGTAGTTCCGATCATCGCTGTATTCAACCGTCTCAGCAGTTTCTTGTTTACCGCTGCCCGCTCGGAAAATGGCCAAACGTGAGCTGCAGTATGCTGACCGCTGTCGTGATATCAAGGAGGAAGGCCTATGGAAGTGCAGTACGAACCGCTCAGCAGAGAAACCCTTAGTGGAGCTATCGATGCCATTCGAAGCCTGCCGGAATTTTTCTATGAACGGGACTTTGAGAAAGCTGAGTCTAGTTATCGGAGCTATGTGGAAGGCAAAACCCCCGACGACCCCTTCTATGTGGCCCGTGAAGGACAGGAAGTATTGGGTGTTGTGGGGGCTGCAAAGCGGCAGGATGCCGATGGCGTGTACTTTCTCGCTTCCTTTGCCGTCAAGAAGGGACTGCGCGGCCGCGGAATAGGCCGCCGCCTTTTGGAGCACTTAGAGCATGAACTAAAGGAGCGACGTGCGCGACTGCTTTTCGCAGAGACGACGACCGCCTCCTATTGTGATCCTACCCGTGCATTCTACGAGGCTGTAGACTACGTAATGGTCGCAGAAGTCCCAGACTTTTGGGCTCCTGGAGATCCACTGGCCTTATACCAAAAGCGTCTGTAGAACACCAGGCACCGGTGCTGTTAAGGCATCGGTGCCTTTTTTTTGGCCAGAGACAACTTGTTTCCTCATATAGGTTGTTACTCGGAGTATGTCAAAGCGAAGCGGAGTCCGTGGCGCTTAGGCACCCAGGATAGGCCGTAGGGGCAGAAAATGAAAGATTTTGGAAGTTGCCTGTGACAACTCACTAGCGGTATAATAAGTTGTCTCTTAAATACCGCAGATTGCCCGCAGAAAGGATGGACGCGCCATGGCTGGGGACAGAGATCAACGAATGCCGAAATACGAGTCTGTGGCTATGAACATCGCTTCCCAGATCTTGCAAGGCCGGTATCCTCCGGGATATAGACTGCACGGACGTTCTACTCTGGCCAGCCTCTACAAAGTCTCCCCGGAGACAATCCGCAAGGCCATGGCCCTTCTGCACCAACACGGCGTGGTCGATATCAAGCATGGCTCGGGGGTGCAAGTGTTGTCGCAGGATGCTGCCCGGGATTATCTCCAGTCCAGCGAAGAACACCAAGAGCTGGATGCAATCATTGAAGACCTGGCGGCACTGATTAAACAGCAGCGCGTTTTGACAGAACGTATGGAGCATTCTCTGCGAGAGCTTGCTGCGTTTATAAGGAGGGAGTAGCGTGCTCGAACTAAGAGAGCTGACCAAAGTGTTTGGAAGCGGCGACGAAAAATTCGTGGCTGTGGACAATATCAATTTGACCGTAGAGGAAGGACAGTTTGTGGTCCTGATTGGGCCTTCGGGCTGCGGGAAAACCACCACATTGAAAATGATCAACCATCTTGTTGAACCCAGTTCGGGAGAAATTCTCATTAACGGCCGCTCGACCAAAGACATGAATACCGTCAAACTGCGTCGGGAGATCGGTTACGTTATCCAAAGCATCGGCCTGTTTCCTCACCTCAATATTGCCAGCAACGTCGAAGTTGTACCGAAGCTAAACGGAGTGCCGAAAAAAGCCCGGCGCAAACGGACCTACGAACTGCTGGATTTAGTAGGCCTTGACCCCGATATTTACGCGGATCGCTATCCGGCGGAATTAAGCGGCGGCCAGCAACAGCGTATCGGCGTACTGCGGGCGTTGGCAGCCGAGCCCGATCTA
>PUOC01000133.1 GCA_003551965.1 Clostridiales bacterium
ATGGTCCGGAACGTTTCCAATGTAATAGCGGTCGTCTCATGGTAACCCCACATCCAGTTCATATCGATGTGGGCGTGGGAGACCAAAACCATGGAAAACTGCTTGGCCCGGGCGGACAACTTCTGCAGGGAACGCTCCACTTCTTTGGCTGCCTGATCTGTGATTGCACCGTCGCGCTGGCGCAGACGGTGCAGCAGGGCCGCACCGTCGTGCACCACGGTTTCGGTTTCGCTGCAGCGCAGTGCCGCGGCCAGTTCAAAACCATAGAGCAGCTGGGCTGTAATCCGCTGCGCCCAATAGGACGGCTGTGGCCCCTGGAGCTGCTTTAGCCGCCGCATTTCCTGTAAACGACTGGCAGTGGCTGATTCATCCATCACGGATATTACCTCCTAGGTTTTCGCTGACACCGAGCGGCCCGTCCCGCGGGCGAGCCGGCACGGCTGTCAAGGCACAAAAGGCATACTCGCCGAGTTCAGGTTTACCCAGCGAGCATGCCGACAAAGGTGCCCTTAGATCTCTGGAATTTCGATGCTGACTTCCCGGCCGGACTGGGCCGAGCGCAGAATACCGTCGATGACCGCTTGATTGCGGACAATCTGTTCGCCAGGTATGGGCGCCGCTCCGTTGTTCTGTACATTGAGGACAAAGTCTCGGACCTTGTCCGTGAAAAGATTCCTCTGTTCTCCCTGTTGAATGGGGATTGGGCTTTCCGTTTGGTGTCCTTCGAGATCGTGATACAAGGTGATGGAACCTACGCTGCCGTCCCATGCACCACCCCAGTTGCCTGTGCTCGCCGGCGTACATTTGAGGCCGCCATCCTTGCCGAGGAAGAACGTCGCTCCCATGGAATCCAAGTGCATGGCCCAGGAGATCTTGAAATAGAGCACAATACCGCCCTCAAGACGTACAAAGGCTGTCCCAAAATCTTCCACTTCAAACTCCTTGGGATTCCAGTTGCCGGCATATTTGGGCGAACGGCCGAAGAAATCGCTGGAATGGGCTGTAACAGAAAGCGGCTTGGGATACCCCAAAGCGTTTAAGGCCATGTCCAACGAATAACACCCGATATCGGCAATGGCACCGAAACCGGCCTCGTCCTTCTTAATGAAGGACTTGCCCGGAATGCCCCTCCGGCGGCCTCCGCCGGTTTCGACGTAGTAGATGTCGCCGAGCACACCCGACTGCACGAGTTTCCGTATGTTCTGCATATTCCGGTCGTAGCGGGGCTGGAAACCGATGGATAGGATTTTCTTGGCTTTCTTGGCCGCCTTGGCCATATCCACGGCTTCCTCTAGGGTGACGCTCATCGGCTTTTCGCAAAGCACATGCAGCCCGGCTTGCAATGCGTCGACGGTGATAAAGGAGTGCGACACGTTAGGCGTAGAGACACTGACCGCGTCAAGATCGAGCTTATCCAGCATTTCGCGGTAATCAACAAAGGTCTTGGCGTTGGTGAAGCCCTGCACCTCACCGTAGTCGTCCGCTTTCCCGGGCACGATATCGCAGAGGCCGACGATGGCGGCCTCGGGAATTTCCCGGTAAGCCCTGGCATAGGCGCGTGCAATACCTCCAGTTCCAATAATACCGATCTTCACTTGATTCTTCATGGACACTCTCCTCTCAAAGGCTTGTGCAAAGTACGTTCCACATGGATAGAACCTTTCCCTTCATGGCAGCCGACACCTTTCACCCCCGGTGCCTGCAGCCGTACAGCGTTCCGCCGGGAACTCCGAAAATATGGAGACGTATGCCCTTCCCATCGGCAGAGGGACGCGGCATCCAGCGGCGAAGTGATAGACAGAGGACACAGTGGAAAATGGATGAAAGGGTGGTATAACAATGCGTCCCCACAAGAACCTGGCATCGATTCCTTTGTTTGATCCCGAGGCCGGCACGGTCATCCGAGGACCCTATGAAAACGGGGAGGGGCATTGGGCGGGGGCGCCCTATGCCTATTACGATCGAGAGCTGGACCGCTTCTTCCTCTATTACCGGCTGCGGCAGCCGCGCCCGATTCGCGGCGGCGAAGTGCGAATCGCGGCCAGTCGTACCGGTGCAGATTTCGAAGATGTGCTGATCATCCGTAAGGAAGAACTCCGTTCCGAGTCCATGGAGCGGGGGTCGATGCTCCGTTGTCTTGACGGCCTGTTTCGGCTCTACATCAGCTACGTCGACCCGGCCGATCGCCGATGGCGCATAGACATGATGGAAGCCAATCACCCGTCAGCCTTCGATGTATCCGCAAGGACGCCGATCTTCACCGCATGCGGCCTCGCGGCCGAGGGAGTCAAAGACCCGTATGTGTTTATTCTCGGACACCGCTATTACATGATTGCGAGCTACGCCGAAAGGCCTGCTGTGGATGACCCCCTGCTGCATCAACGCATGCATGCCACCGGTGACGTCCATAATACTGATACCACAACCATGCCCAGCGGCCTGGCCACCAGCCTGGACGGACGGCACTGGGAATGGCATGGCAAGATCTTTGACGTCAGTTTGTCCGGGTGGGATTGCTATCAAGCCCGCATCAATTCCCTTGTCTACGCGCCGCCTCTGTTTGTGGCACTCTATGACGGCAGTTCGTCCGCTGCCGAAAACTACGAGGAGCGCTGCGGCATCGCCACCAGTTGGGATCTGAGAGCATTTCAACGGATCACAGTGGACGCCCCGGCTCTAACCGGCGCATCGCCAACCGGTTCGGTTCGCTATGTGGACATTTTAGATGTGGGCGATCAGTATTGGTACTACTATGAGTGCACCCGCGGCGACATGTCCCATGATCTGCGTCTGGCCCAAGTCGACAAATAGCTCGTCTGCCAATGGCCTGCCAGGTTCCAAGGCATAAGCGCAGCCGCATCACCGACGCTGACCGCCAACGCCGCCGGCCAGGTCCCCTGTACGGCAGCTCTCCCAGGCATCTATGCCGTCGGCTGCTGCCTGGGATGAAAAGATGACCCCAGCAGACCCAAAGACGGCCTGCCTGTTTAGATCAGAATCTGGAGATCACCCAAACACCAAACGGCTCCATAACCTCTTCCCCGTCTAGTTCCTCTCCACCTAGTCTTTCGGTCACTGGCTGGTAAAACGTCACGGGCATCGGCTTGTCCATGTAGTTCATGAACACAAAGCAGTCCCGCTCCTCGCCGATGCGGATGCTCACTTCCACTTCTTTAGGCACCTCGCACCAATCGGCCGTCGGATCATGGAGCTGGAGGTGATCCAAAAGGGCATTGATGCCGTCGGGGCTGAAATAGGTGCCGAAGTAGATCACGCGACCCCCGCCCACGGCTGTTTCAACGACGGCGGGCTCCCCGGCATAGTAATCCGAGTCGTAGCGTGCCAAGACCTTCGCGCCCCCGTGCAGAAGGCCCAGAACTTCCCGGAAAACCGGCGCCTCCACAGAGCCGACATCGGCGAAGTCCATATATACCGTTGGATCTTGGGGGTCTGCCATGGTAAAATCTGTGACTTCCACATTGGCCAATTCTTCCAACACACCGGGAAACGCCTGCAGATGACAGCGGTTCTGGCGATCCTTGTAGCCACTGCGAGGCCCGAAGATCAGTGTACCCCCGGCATACACATAGGCGCGAAGCCGGGCCACATCCTCCTCGGTCAAGAGCTGCGCGTTAGGATAGAACACCACGGCATACTGTTCCAAAAGCCCCGTATCTGCAATGGCACCCAGCGACACCATATCCAACCCCACATGGCGCTCCTGCAAGGTTTGAAAAAGAAGTTCTTGGCTCGTGTTGATGCCGTCGGCCAGGTAGCGCTCGATCTTGACGTTGCTTTGGTTGTCGTAATCGTAGAGCATGGCCACCGGCGCCGCATATGCACTGTGGATGATGTCCGGTGCTGCCTGTTTCAGTTCCCGGCCCAAACGGGCTGCCTCATCGAGCCGTCGGTTCGGCTGATTCCCATAATGATTCAACCCATGCCAGAGGGTCTCGGAACCATAGGGACAAGTCCTCCAGCGGAAAAAGAGCACACC
>PUOC01000295.1 GCA_003551965.1 Clostridiales bacterium
GCCGCCTGCAAGGCGTCGGCAAACCGGAAATCTATTTCGTGCTGCCCGGGGGCCACTTCGTGGTGCGATGCTTCCACATGGTATCCCATGGATCGAAGCCCCTTGACCACGGCATTGCGGGCGTTTTCACCCTGGTCCACGGGGGCGAGGTCGAAATATCCGGCCGTGTCCTGTGTCCGGTACTGCACCCGACCCTGGTCGTCAACGGGGAACAGGAAGAACTCTGGTTCCGGTCCGGCCTGCAGGGAATATCCGGCGCTTTCGGCTTCCGAGGCAGCACGCTTGAGCATGCCCCGCGGACAGCCTGCAAAGGGCTGTCCAGCGGGGGTATAGACATCGCAGAGGAGCCGGGCCAGACCGTCACCGTCAGGGGTACGCCAAGGGAGGAAAGCGAAGGTTTTCAGGTCCGGCCGGAGAATCATATCCGATTCCTGCACCCGAGCGAAGCCTTCAATGGATGAGCCGTCAAACAGGATGCCCTGTCTGAGGACCTCCGGAAGATAATCAGGTGTCACAGAAACATGCTTTAGGGCGCCGAAAATGTCGGTAAACTGGAGCTGGATAATTTCCACGTTCTCATCCTGGACCTGCTGGATTACGGTATTGGGAGTCCATGCCGCCACGTTGAATGCCTCCTCCGATACAGTGCTAGCTTCATTCAACCACAGCCGGGCTCCCGTGTCAAAGGTTAGGTGAGCGCCAGGTATTCGTCCAGCTCCCATTGGTGCACTTGGGTGCGGTAGCGATCCCATTCAATGGTTTTGGCCCGGACGAGATTGGTATAGACATGTTCACCGAGGGCCTCTTGGATGACGCTGTCGTTGCGCAGGCAGTGCAGGGCCTCTTCCAGGCTTCCGGGAAGGCTGGGGATGCCTGCAGCCAGGCGCTGTTCTTCGGTCATGTCATAAATATTGTCCGTGCACTCAGGACCGAGCTGCTGCTTGGTTTCTATGCCGTCAAGTCCGGCGGCCAGGATAACAGCCAGAGCCAGGTAAGGATTGGCCGAAGGATCAGGGCTGCGCAGTTCCATGCGGGTGCCGTTGCCTGTGGCTGCTGGAATCCGCACGAGGGAGCTGCGGTTGGAACTGGACCACGCAATGTAAACAGGAGCTTCGTAGCCGGGAACCAAGCGCTTATAGGAGTTGATCAGCGGATTGGTAATGGCTGTAAAGGCCGGAGCATGGTGGAGAAGGCCTGCCAGATAATGCCTGGCATCTTGGCTCAACCCCAGTTCTTGGTTGGGATCATAAAAGGCGTTGTGCGAGTTGGCAAATAAGCTCTGGTGCACATGCATGCCCGATCCGTTCTCTCCCACAATCGGTTTCGGCATGAAAGACGCATAGAGCCCGTGTTTCTGCGCAATCATCTTTGTTACATTGCGGAAAGTGCTGATATTGTCAGCGGTGGTTATGACATCGGCGTATTGGAAGTCAATTTCGTGCTGCCCGGGTGCCACTTCGTGGTGGGACGCTTCAATGCAGAAGCCCATGTTCTGCAGGGCAAAGACGATCTCTTCTCTGGCTGCTTCTCCCTTATCCACCGGTGAAAGGTCAAAATAGCCGCCGCGGTCATTGGTTTCAATAATGGCGGAGCCCTCTTCATCAGTTTTCAAGAGAAAGAATTCCGGCTCTGGTCCCACATACATGGTATAGCCTTGATCTGCCGCCTTTTCGGCCATGCGCCGTAGTACGCCCCGGGGGCAGCCCACAAATGGCTTGCCGTCCGCCGTATACACGTCGCAGATGAGCCGTGCCACTTTTTTGCCATGGCTCTGCCAGGGAAAGACGCAGAAGGTATTGGGGTCCGGCTTGAGGTACATATCCGATTCTTGGATGCGGACAAAGCCTTCGATGGACGAACCGTCGAACATGATACCTTCCTCTAATGCCTGGTCCAGCTGGTTCATGGCAATGGTTATGTTTTTCGTCGTGCCTAGGATGTCCGTGAATTGGAGCCGCACCAACTGCACCTTTTCCGCTTCAGCCTTCTGCAGAACATCGCTCTTGCTCATGTTTGACATCAAATCCACTCCTTTTGCCGGCATTTTCCGGGATTGCATAGAAGAACTCTAACACACGCCCCGCCATAATGTCAACTGATATGTCAGGTTTAACTAATAATTGACAAGGAAGCACGGCGGTGATATTCTTGATGCAGGAGGTGGCGCCATGCTTTCGATTGGCGAGATAGAGCGCAGAACGGGCCTCAGCAGCCGCCAGATAAGGTACTATGAGCAATCGGGGCTTGTGCGGTTTCAGCGTACACCGGGAGGCCAGCGGCGATTCAGCGAAGAGGATATTAAGACACTGCTGTTAATCAAACAGCTTCTGGATGAAGAAGGAAGTGTCGCAGAGGTGAAGCGCCGGCTGCGGGACCAGGAGGGAGAACACGCGCTTCCACTACATGACATCAGCCGCGCAAAGCTGACATCACTGTATCCCGTATCCAACCGAGCCCAATTGCTGCGGGCCCTGCGCAGCATTGACGTACCGAAACCAAAGTGATGCAGCCTGCTGCCCTAGGACACGACTCAGGAGGCAGGTTGTACTGCCTCCTGAGTGCATATCGATTGGGTTGGCTCTCACTCAGAGCGCCATTGAATCCGCTGATCCCGCTGAAAGGCGTAATCGGGATGCGCCGCCAGGAATGCGGCCAGGGCATCGCGGATGAACCCGAATTGGTCTTCCACAGGTTTGTTTTGCAGCATCCAGTACTGGGAGCCTCCGGCCGCTAGGAAGTCGCTGACCGCCGCTGTGTAGCTGCGCTCCCGGCAGAGGGGTTCACCCTGGATTGTGATATCCCGGGCTTGGCCTCCCGCCACGGTATAGGAAGCTCCGGCTATCGCTTCACCGCCCCGGGCGGCCATGTGGGAAAACAAACGTTCCACTGTGCGGCCTCCTAGTGTAAGGGTGACAAGGTTGCTGTCGAATGGCTCAAGGTTGTGCAGCATTTCCATGGTAATAGGGCCTGCAGGGATGGGGGCGCGTAGGCCGCCGCGGTTGTAGACACTGAAATCTGCTCCGCTGGCAGCTAACATGGCATCGCAGACGAAGTTGCCTAGATTGCAGTCCTGCACCAGCCAGGATGGGCTGCGTTCCAAAGGAACGGGTGCAAACCCTACTTCTTCCGCCAGCATATCCATGAGCGGCTGCTGAAACCATTGCTGCAGCCACGTCTCCACCAGGGGATTCGGTTCAATGGATTCATCCAAGGAAATGAGCTCGGCGTGCCGGTTGACAATACGGCCCTCTCGGAGCGTCAGATCGATTCGGCCTAGATGCATGCCCCACTGGCCTGCTTGGGCAATGACGGTATCATTGACCAGCAGCAGGGAAGAGATTGCAGAGTGGCTATGGCCGCCGATGATGACGTCGATGTCAGGAACTGCCTTGGCCAGACGGCGATCGGCGTCCAGTCCCAGATGGGATAGGACGATGACCAGATCATACGTAGGCTCCGCATTGGCCAGCAGGGCTCGCAGCGTGTTTTCAGGGCACAGGAATGCCAGGTCTTGGACGTTCCCGGGATGCGTGGATGTGGCGGTGGAGGGTGTAACAACGCCGATGACCAACAGCTCGATGCCTGCCACAGAAAATGTCGTATGGCTATCGGCTATCAGATGGCCATGTTGGTCGACGGCATTGGCGCACAGTAGCGGCAACGGCAGATGGTCTATGTAGGTTCGCAGCTGGGGGAGGCCGAAATCGAATTCGTGGTTGCCGATGGCCACTGCGTCATACCCAGCCAATAGGGCTGCCGTCAATTCGGCCTGTCCTTCATATATACTAGACAGAGCCGTTCCGGAAAACTTGTCTCCGGCATCAAAGAGCAGTGTGTAAGGGTTCTTCGCCCGGATTTGGGCAGCGGCCGCGGCAATCCGGGCATAGCCCCCCACAGAGTTCCCCGTTTCTGGATCGGAGTGTTCCATCACACGGCCGTGGATGTCATTGGTGTGCAGCAGGGTCAGGAC
>PUOC01000274.1 GCA_003551965.1 Clostridiales bacterium
GTTCCGCCGTACTCTCCAATGCTGTGCCAAGGTTCAAACACCACAGGCTCTTCGGGCAGCCTTTCATCCACAGGAGGCAGTTCGCCACTCTCTACTAACTCGGCGAGCATGGGCGCTTCATTGTACTGCTGGGCAGCGGCCGTAGGCACGAAAAGCAACACGAAAACCAAACATACAGGCAGCCAGAACTTCATCCAGAAATCACTCCTTTTTGTGTGTATAGCGATGACACGACAGGCAGCGTTTTTCAGACCTCCTTTCTTGTCCGATGGGTGTAAAGCCTATGGCTATGATATCAGCGTTGTTTCTGTTCGTGAAGCCGGCGTTTTTGTTGCCAGCTGAAGGCAGTTAACTTTGATCTCAAATAATATTAACCTATCGGAGGTATCTTTCTGCGATCCCGTTTCTGATCCCTTCTTGAAAATAACTAAAATCCATGAAAACATGGCATATGACGCTATATTCCAGCAAATGGAATCGGCCACAGGCGTTGTTGGGCAAAAACGCACCTATGGACACCGTCTCCCTGCGATCCCGGGCACAACAAAACACCCCACCGCCTCGGTGGGGTGTTTTGTTATGCGTTAGAAAGTCTTTGTCGCGCCAGCAATGGGCTTGGCCTCTTCCCTCTCAGCCTCAAAACGGAAATTTCACGACGCCACAGGGGCCTTGCAAGGGCTCTGTATCAGAACACTAAGGCAGATAAGCACCCTGCCGGCGCAGGCTGGCTGTCAATCGAACCGTATCGAGGCGGTTCGCGGGCTCGCCGCGCCGGATAGACTGGACAGCCGCGGTGCCGGCGGCCTGGCCCATCATGGCAGCCGCCGGCTGCACACGGATGGAGCCGTGCACCTGTACGTCAGCGGAAGCACAGCGGCCCGCCGCCCAGAGATTATGCCATCCCCGGGGAACAAGAATGCCGTAGGGCAATCCGAAGCACTCGCCGGGCTTTAGGCGCCCTTCTTCCAGGAACTCCTTCCGGAAGCGGGCAAACTCCTCGTCGCTGCCATCGTAGGGATGGATATCCACGGCTTTGTTGAAGACGCCGATCTGATCGGGAAATTGGCGACGGCCCAGGTAATCTTCAAAGGTCAGTTCATATTCCCCCACAATGCACCGGGACTCCCGCACACCCATGAGGGAGCCGGTGGTCACCAGCTCGGCCTCTTCAAATCCCGGAATATAGCGGCGGTAGAATTCCACATACTCCTGCACCATGCTGCGGCCGGCCGCCATGCCCCGGGAAAGGCTTCGTTCCTGAACCGCATTCATGCCGAAGATATGACCCACATTGAGCATGCTGGTAGTACGGCCAATGGCAAATGTTCCGGGATGGTGGCGATCGGGAACGGTGAAGAATCCATCCTCGATGGCCTGCTCGAGTTTGTCTTGGACCACAGCCTTGTCATAGCGGCTGAAATCGATTCCGGCGACCAAGAAGCAGAGGGTGGGCGGCATAATATGTTCCGTATCCCGTCCCGCTTCGCGATGGGGTGCACCGCAGAGATCGGCCAAAACGGCATCTCCCGTGGCGTCGATGAATGTCTGCCCTTGTATGAACCGGTAACCTTCGACGTTGTGGATGACAATGCCGTTGACCTTTTTGTCCGTCACATCCGCATCGATGACGCGGGTGAAAAACCGCACTTCTACCTGTGCTTCCGCCGTCAGTTCGTCCAGGAGTACCTTCAGACCTTCGGGGTTAAAGGGGGTCCAGCGGTGAAAGTCCCGGCGCCAGTAGTCGGGGGTGACGTGACTGGAGATATGGCCTCGTTGGTACATTGTTTCCACGATCTCCTGCATAAGGCCTCCGACTAGCATTTTCTCTCCATCTCCCATGGGATCAAAGGCAGTCACGAGACCGGATGTGGCCATGCCGCCGAGACAGCCGGTTGCCTCTAAGAGCAGAACTTTGGCGCCGAGCCGGCCGGCTGCAATGGCCGCTGCGCAGCCGGCGGGGCCGCCGCCGGCAATTACCACGTCATAGGTTCCCTCCACCGGTATGTTACGCTGCAGGCTGTATTGCTCCATCTTGTCGACCTCCTCGGTCAGAAATTGTTCCATCGCCTCATGCCTGCCGCAGGAGAGGCTGGCTCTGTCAACACCTTCCTAGGGTGACGTGGCCGGGGGGCCTTGGAGGGCATTAGCCACGGCTTTCAGGAATGCTTTGCTGCTGTAGGTTGCACCCGAGACCACATCCACCTGCAAAGACTGTGCTTCGATCATACGATCGATCATGGCATCGGCTTCATAGCCAGGGCCGCTCTGCTGGCGGATAATGTCCGCGGCTTTGATGCTGCCGTCGGCGACGGTCACTTCCACGGCCACACTGATGGGAAACAGGGAAAATTCGCCGGTGTAGATGCCGTCATCGAGAGCGGCCAGATCCACCGCGGCGATCTCCGCTTCTTCCAGGGTCTCCATATTGGATTGAATGGACTGCAGCAGAAGGTATCCGCCCAAAAAAAGGACGACTAGTACCGACAGAATGATGCGGTAACGTACTTTCATGATCTCCCATCCCTCGCAATCGGAAAGATTTTATGGTGCCGCGGTGTTGAAGCCATCGGGATCAAGCTGCATTTTTGCTCCCATCGGTGCTCACCGGAGTGTTCCAGCAGAAAAAAGGATTGGCGGAGAGCAGAAGACGCCGCAGCAGCCCTGTTAAACGGGCCGGCCGGGCACTCCCGGGAGCCATGCTGATAAGGCAATCAAAGTTTCGGAATCACATCCACACTTTCGCCGCTGGCGCAGTATTTCCCTTTGGGCTGCTGTGGTTTTCGAGGATGAATCGAAGACACAAAGAGCAGGCCGCAGCAAACCACCGCAGTTGGGTTCAGGAGCCATGGCCTTGGGCCGCAGGGCAAGGGATGGAAGGCCAGAACGCCGCAGATTTCCCAAGTCCCAGCCGTGTCTTGGAATCATGCTGGAGCCTAAGTGGGGCTAGGAAGATACAGTCCATTCCTGCAAAGAAAATCCGGAGATCCGCAAGGGGACCTCCGGAGTCCGGTGCGATGGCGTTGGAACGTTAATCGCCGGCACCGTCTAGGGCTTCCATCTGTTCATCGCTGAGCTGCCAGTCAACGCTTCCGAGGTTGTCTTGAAGCTGTTCGGTGGTTCTTGGCCCGATAATAGAGGATGATACTGCCGGCTTCTGCAGTACCCAGCGAATCGCCACTTGGCCCGGGGTTTTGCCCACCTGTTCCGCGATTTCCATGACCTTTTTGACGATGGGGTCCGCCTGCTGGGCTTGTTCTAACAGCTTTGGATTTCTCTTCACCCCGCGGGCATCGGAAGGCGGTTGTCCCCCAGCGTACTTTCCTGTAAGGATCCCCTGTGCCAGAGGGCTGTGAGGAACCAGGCCAAAATCCATGGCCTCGGCAAAGGGAATCACTTCCTGCTCAATATCTCTGCGGAGCAAGTTGTAGCCGGGCTGGTCGACCACAAAGGTATGGAGATTGTGATCGGCGGCAATCCACTTGGCCCGTACCAACTGCCAGGCAGGATAATGGGAAGAGCCGGCATAGCGCACTTTGCCCTGGCGAATCAGATCGTCCAAGGCCATCAGTTCTTCTTCCTGGGGCGTCAGGGGGTCGGGCCGGTGCAGATAATAGAGATCGATCCAATCGGTCTGCAGGCGTCGCAGGCTTGCTTCCACCTGCTGCATAATGTGGCGGCGGGAATTGCCCCGCTGGTTAAGACCTTCGCCCATGGGACCATGCACCTTGGTGGCCAAGACCACATCATCACGCTTCCCCTGCAGGGCTTTTCCTACAATGGTCTCGGAAACACCCCGTTGGTAGACATTGGCCGTGTCAACGAAGTTGATGCCGTGATCCAATGCCATGTGTACCAATCGGATGCCTTCGTCCTCGTCGGTTGCTTCACCGAAACGCCAGGCGCCGAGACAGAGGGTGGATACCTGCGTTCCGGTGGGACCAAGCTTTCTGTA
>PUOC01000217.1 GCA_003551965.1 Clostridiales bacterium
GCTTCGTCGATGTTGCGCAAGCCGAGCGTGATACGCTCGCCGCCATTCGCCGGGAAGTTCAGGTGGTATTTCAGGATCCATTTTCTTCCCTCAACCCACGGATGACTGTGGGCGACATTATAGGAGAACCGCTGAAGGTCAATCGCGTCTGCGGTCGAACCGAGCGGATTGACCGAGTGCGTGATCTGCTCCGCAGAGTGAACCTCAGTACGGACATGATCAACCGCTATCCCCACGAATTTTCCGGCGGCCAACGGCAGCGGATCAGCGTGGCCCGCTCATTGGCATTGGACACGAAAGTGATAATCTGTGACGAGGCCGTGTCAGCCTTGGATGTTTCGGTACAGGCGCAGATTATCAATATGCTGAAGCGCCTGCAGGGGGAAATGGGGCTGGGTTATCTGTTTATTGCCCATGATCTTAATGTGGTGGAGCATATCAGCCATCGGGTAGCGGTTATGTATTTAGGGCGCATTGCCGAAATGAGCGAAACAAAAGCTCTATATCAACAGCCGTTTCATCCATACACCGAAGCGCTTTTGTCGGCCATTCCTACGGGTGATCCGGATGTCCAGAAGCAGCGCATTTTCCTAAGAGGCGGTGTCCCGGACGTATCGAACCCGCCACCCGGCTGCAATTTCCACACCCGATGTCATTATGCCCAGGATATCTGTTCCCGTGAGGTGCCGAAGTTGGTGGAGAAGAAAGGCAGCCCAGGCCGCTTCGTGGCCTGCCATCGGGCAGAAGAGTTGGAACTGCTGGGGTATGATGCTCTACAGGCGCTGGCTGAACGACGTCAGAACGCTTGATGATGCAGAACGGCCGGGCTGATGACTAACAGACGATCGCTGACGGGAAAGCAGACCTCGCCTCGCGGCAGGGGTCTGCTTTGCGCGGGCACCACTGGGTGAAGTGCTTGTGCTTCAAAGGATGGCCGCAAGCATGCGGGCTCCTGTTCCCGTCTGTGGGCCCAAGCTAACGCTTCTGCAACACCGCTGCGGCTGACTGCATAAAGATACGGCGTCTCCTGCAGCTTCCTGTTTCCTGGCACATCCAGGGGTGGCTCCGCCAGCTTTGCATGGCCCAAGGGGAGGAGGGGCTATTCGACGACAGAGGACTTTTGTCTCCAGCGGCGAACCTTTGTTTCATGGATGTACAAACTGGCAGAAGTGGAGTTGCATCACCATAGGGAGGATTGAAGATGAGGAACAAACAGCACGTCTATGAGCGCGTCATGGAGGGCCGTATCGTCGCTATTCTGCGGAAATTTGACACGGCCAAGGCCGTCGCCATTGCCGAAACCTTGGTTGCGGCAGGCATCCCAGCTCTGGAAGTGACCATGGACACACCTTCGGCCCTGGAAGCCATTGCCGCGATCCGGCGAGCCATGCACGAAAAAGCTGCGGTGGGCGCCGGTACGGTGCTGGATGCCGAAACAGCACGGGCTGCCATCCTAGAGGGAGCACAATTTATCGTGGCTCCTAATCTCAACCGCGATGTCATAACCATGAGTCACAGCTACAATGTTCCGGTCATGCCGGGATGCATGACTCCCAGCGAAATCCAGCAGGCCTATGAATGGGGTTGTGATATCGTGAAAGTGTTTCCCGCCCACGTGGTGGGACCGGCCTTTTTCCGGTCTATCAAAGGGCCATTGGACCATGTTACTCTCATGGCCACAGGGGGCATCAACGTGGACAATGCCCAGGAGTTCCGTGAGCAGGGTGCTGATGTGCTGGGGATCGGCGGCAGTTTAGTCTCGGCAGAGTTGGTGGCAGAGGACCGGTTTGAAAGCATTCGAGAATTAGCCCAGCAGCTGGTCCGAAAGGCGCGTTGATCATTGAGAGGGTTCAAGTGCAGGGGAGGAATGCAGTTTGGAGAATGTGCTGGTAACGGCCCGGTCATTCGGCACGGTCTCTGATCAGCCGGCAGATATTTTGGAAGAGGCTGGGTTGCGGATTGTCATGCCCCCCGGAAGAAGCCTCAGCTCCTTTGAGGCGATGGTACCCTGGGTTGCTGATGTATCGGCCATGATAATCAGCCGGGAACGAGTCAGCGACGACGTCTTTGCCCGGGCGCCAAAGCTGCGGGCTGTGGTCAAGCACGGTGTGGGCGTGGATAACATCGACATTCCAGCGGCTCACAAAAGGGGCATCGTGGTGGCTAACACGCCTGGAGCCAACAGGCGATCGGTGGCGGAATTGACCGTGGGACTGATGCTGGCCTTAAGCCGCCAGGTCCGGACGGCCGATGGTGAAGTACGCGCCGGGGGCTGGCCGACGCTGGTGGGGCAGGAACTGTCTGAGAAATGCGTGGGCATCATTGGTCTGGGAAATATCGGGAGCAGCACCGCCCGGCTCTTGTCTGGCTTCGGCTGCCGCATCTTGGCCTATGATCCGTATATTCCCGACAGCCAAGCGGAGGCAGTGCATGCAGAAAGGGTGGAACTGGCCGCGCTGCTGACTGAGGCGGACTATGTCTGCCTGCATGTGCCATTGACGGCAGAAACGCATCATATGATCGGAGAAGTGGAGCTGGCTGCCATGAAGGAGGGATCGTTTCTGCTGCAGCTGGCCAGGGGCGGCGTTGTTGATGAAACGGCACTGGCGAAAGCACTGTTTGATGGGCATCTAGGCGGAGCGGCCGTGGATGTTTTCGAACAAGAACCGCCTTTGGTGGATCATATTCTGTTTGACGCTCCGAACCTTATCTTTACGCCCCACATGGGTGCCCACAGCCGGGAGGCCATGAACAACATGAGTGTCATGGCTGCCCAAAACGTGGTCGATATTCTCCGCCGCGGGAAGTGCCCGCACCAAATCCTGCCCGGGTAGACATCGGGACACCCGGGGGAAACCACGGAAGAGCAGACTTTTGTGTTGTGCACCGCATCAAGGCTGCAAGAGCGTCGCAGTTCCGGGAACAGTTGTCGTCGCCAACGGGCAGGCAAAAGAGTTTCGAGCTCCGTGACAGCCGGCCATAGGGACCATGGTCCATGGCCGTATCTTACGAGCCAGAGAGCTGCACTACAGGCTAGAAAACTTTGTTGCAAGCTAACGTTCCATGGGCGGTGTGCGGAAAGGAGGACCCCATGCATGCAGTGATCGGGGTAGACATTGGAACCAGCAGCTGTCGGGCTGTGGTCTTTTCTCTGCAGTTACAGCAGCTGGCACAGGCGGGCAAAGAATATCCGATCTACTCGCCTGTCCCTGGCAGTGCCGAGCAGGACCCAGACGAAATCTATGACGCCGTCGTGGAGGTTATCGCAGCCAGTATCAAAGACAGCGGCCTTCGGCCGCAACAAATTGCCGGCATCGGTTTTGCCGCCGTCAAACACAGCATCATCCCTCTCGACGCCAAGCAAAAGCGGCTCAGCCGCGCCTGGGCGTGGCCCGATCTTCGCAGCCGCCCCCAAGCGCAAGCGCTCCTGGATGCGTCGCCGCTGTTCTACCAGCAATCGGGATGTCCCATCCATTCCATATATTGGCCGGCGAAAATCAAACATTTGCAGCAGCTTGCGGCCCTATGGGGACAGACCGAACGCATCGTATCCATCAAGGAATACGTCATGCACAGGCTCACGGGCCAGTGGGCGGCGGACGCGTCGGTGGCATCGGCCACGGGAATTATGAACATTGCGCACCGGGATTGGGACGATATCCTTTTGGAGCGGCTACACTTAGACCGCCGGCTGCTTAATCCCGTGGTGGAACCGACGACGATCTTGGAAGGCCTAACTCCCGAGGCAGCCCGCTGCACCGGACTGCCTCGGGATATTCCGGTGATCATCGGCGGCTCCGACGGTACGCTGTCTAATGTGGGGGCGGGAGCGGTGCGCCCAGGGGTAATGGCCCTGATGGTAGGGACATCGGGTGCTGTCAGGGAAGTGCGCCCCGAGCCTACCCTGCATCCAGACCAGAAAACGTGGTGTTATTACTTAGCCGACCGGCAGTGGGTGTCCGGAGGAGCGGTCAATAATGGAGGCAATACACTGCAGTGGTTTCGCGACCAGCTGGAGGACGTTACAGTGGGTTTTTCGGACCTGAGTGCCAAGGCCGAGGCCGCACCACCCGGAAGCAGCGGGCTCCTTTTTCTTCCCTATCTGACAGGAGAGCGCTGCCCTCACTGGAACTACGATGCGCGCGGTGTTTTCTTTGGCCTGCACATGCAGAGCACGAAAAGCGATATGGTGCGCTCGATAATGGAAGGGGTAGCCTTCCAGCTGTTCAGCATCTACGAAGCCCTTGCAGAGGTCAACGGTACTCCGCACCTGATCCGCTGCAGCGGAGGTCTCGCCCATTCTGGAGTGTGGGTGCAGATCATGGCGGATGTGTTCGGCCGCGATATGGATGTCCCGGCATTCAGTGAAGGTTCTTCCTTTGGTGCCGCTGCCCTTGTCTTGCGGGCATTAGGACATGTGGGGGGGCTGCGGGAGGCAGCGGACATGATCGAGCCCGGAAAAACGGTGTTCCATGATCCGCGGCGGCACCGCTTTTACCAAGGACTGTACCGGCACAACCGCTCTTTGTACCACAGTGTCTGCCAGCAGTTCCGGGACTACCAGCAGTATCTTGCGGCAGAAGATCAGAGGCCGCAGGACATTACCATCGCAGAGCAGCAAAAGAACAGCTAGGGGGCGGCTTTTGTGAAAACTATCAACCAGGCATCCACCTACCAGCGGGCCCTGTGCCATGCCCACTTGGTGTCGAACGGCATAGATTACGATGATCTGCAGGGTCCGGTCATTGGCGTGGTCAACTCCTTCAACGAAATCGTTCCGGGCCATGTCATGCTGCGGGATATCGCGGAGCGGGTCAAAAACGGAATCCGCATGGCCGGGGGTCTGCCCCTGGAGTTTAATACCATCGCCGTGTGTGATGGTATGGCCCAAGGCCACGAAGGGATGAAATATCCCCTTCCCAGCCGGGAGATCATTGCCGACAGCATTGAAGTCATGGTCCGTGCTCACGGTATTTTTGACGGTTTGGTGTTTGTCTGCGGCTGTGACAAAATTACCCCGGCCATGCTGATGGCGGCTGCCCGCTTGGACCTTCCCAGTATTTTCGTGAGCGGGGGCCCTGGCACTCCGCAGGAAGAGAGCTCAAAGCGAAAGCAGTTTCGCCAGGAATACCTAGCGGGAGAGCGCAGTGAAAAGGAACTGGCCGAAAGCCAGCTGTGTTTCTACTCCACCCCCGGTGTCTGCGCGTTCTTCGGAACCGCATCGACAATGCTGGTGGCTGCTGAGACCCTAGGGCTCTCGCCCGCAGGCACATCGTTGATCCCGGCATATACCGGCGAGCGCTTTATTGCCTGCGGGCGGATGGGCAAGCGGATTGTGGAATTGGTCCAGGAAGATCTGCGCCCTTCCCGGGTTATTACCGACAAGTCCCTCTATAATACGGCCGTGGTTCTCTCGGCCCTGGGGGGGTCCTTGAACGCGCTTCTGCACCTGCCTGCTGTAGCACGGGCTGCCGGCAGAACTATGGATTGGCAGCAGTTTGACGACATCAATCGCCGAGTGCCGCTGTTGGCAGGGCTGATGCCGAATGGACCAGCCCACGTGGTGGATCTGCATCATGCCGGTGGTGTTCCAGCGGTGATGAAGGAACTGCGGGAATTTCTGTCGTTGGATGTGGCGACCGTTAATCAGCAGTCCTTAACGCATTTGATCGAAGCAGCTGAGAACACCAATCCTGATCTGCTGCACTCTGTGGCACAGCCGCTGCGAGAAGAAGGCGGTACAGCCGTTTTGGGCGGAAATCTCGCTCCGGAGGGAGCTGTGGTCAAGCAGTCGGCTGTTCCGGGGGACCGCCACAGGCTGCAGGCGCCGGCCCGGGTCTTTGAACGGGAGGAAGATTGCACCGACGCCATATTAGACGGCAGTGTGGCAGAGCATACAGTATTGGTTATCCGCAATGAAGGGCCGCGGGGAGGTCCGGGAATGCGGGAAATGCACCGCATCACCGAAATGGTCGCCCGCTTCGATCATGTGGCTGTGGTGACCGATGGGCGCTTTTCCGGCATGTCCGCCGGGATTGCCGTGGGCTATGTTTCTCCGGAAGCATGCCTGGGAGGGCCCATCGGTCTGGTAGAGGACGGAGACATGGTGACCATCGATATACCCAATCGGCGTCTTGATGTGAAGTTGAGTCCTGAAGAGTGGAAGAGGCGGCAGGAGCGCTGGCAGCCCCGGCCCCAACCGGCTTCTGGCTATCTGCGGCGCTACGCTAAAGAGGTGGGGCCCGCCAGCGGCGGCGCTGTGCTGTCCGAGGAATAGCATAGAGAACGCAGGAGGCCAGCTCCGCTGGAAGCTGGCCTCCTGCAGTCATGGGACACAGTTAGATATTGAACTTGGCCACAAGCTCCCGCAGTTGGTCTCCCATTTGGGCCATGGTTTCAGTCATCCCAGCGATCTCCTCCATGGAAGCGGCCTGTTCTTCAGATGCAGCGGCAATGGAACCGCTTGTTTCGTTCATGGATGCAATGGACCCTGCAATGGCGTCGATGCTGTCGGCGCTGTCCTGGATTTTGGCAGTGATGGAAGTAAAGCTTTGCTGTGTTTCGGCCATCAGCCGGCTTCCGTCTTCTGTCTGCTGCTGCGCTCCTTCGACCGCCGCCATAGATTGGCCCGCCTGGGCCGTAAGCTGTTGGATCATGTCCGATATCTTCCCGACAGACTGCTGTGTCTGCTCGGCCAGATTCCGTACTTCATCGGCCACCACGGCAAAGCCGCGCCCGTGTTCGCCGGCCCGGGCGGCTTCGATGGCCGCGTTCAGTGCCAGCAAGTTCGTCTGATCAGCAATGCTGGATATGATGTCGAGAATCGAGGCCATTTCCGCTGCTTGTTCTGAAAGCTCCTGCAATGTCTGCCGGACTCCGGCGGTGGTAGTGACAATTGTATCCATGGACTCCCGCGTATGTTCCATCTGTCCGCTGCCTTCGGCTGCCAGCTTGCGAATGGCATGGGCATCGCTGCGCATGGCTGCGGCGTTCTTTTCTGTTTCGTCCATGGTATGGCTGAACGAATCGACCGAAGAAGCCACTTCTTCGATGGTGGCCGAGTTCTCCTGGGCGGACGCCGAAAGGTTCTCGCTTGTGGAGGCGACGTTTGCTGCCATTTCCTTGAGGGAGGCTATGACATCGGTTAGGCGCTGCTGCATGGAAGCGGCCGCTGCAGCCATGATCCCGATCTCGTCCTTCCGATTCTGGTATGCCGCGGCTTTTTTCTGCTGTGCCGCCGTCAGATCCAGATCCGCAACCTTCTGCAGTATGGAAACCATGTCAGCTACGGGCGCGGTGACGCTGTGCCGGATGGTGATGACCAAGGCCAGCCCCAGAAGGATCAGTGCTGCAGCTGAAACGACCAGAAGGCCGCGGGTAAAGTGGGAGAGAGCTTGATCGATCAGCTCCTGGGAGGCGCCGGTATAGAACATGCCCACGGCACGGCCCTCGGTGTCAATCAACGGACGGTACGCAGTCTGATACATCTGGCCTGCCACGTCCGCCTCTCCATAGAATGGCTGTTGCCGCCGAAGGACCTGTTCGGCCACATCTTCGGACACCTGGGTACCCACCGCCCGCTGTCCGTCGACTGTGACGTTTGTGGCAATGCGAGTGTCACCTTCGAACAAGGTCACCGTATTGCCGGTGAGTTCACCCAGCCAATCGGTCAACTGGTTGTACCGGTCCATGCTCTGCCCGCCTTTATACAGCGTGCCGTCTTCGATCCGCCATGGGCCAGGGTATTCCCGATCGAGAATTTCGTAGAGGGTGGCCAGATCCGATGCGGCCTTTTCCCGGGCCATCTGTTCTGTCTGCTGTACGACGATGTATTGGAGCACAGCTCCCACAACGAAAGCAAATGCAAGAATACCAATCAAAACAGGTATAAGCAGTTTCTTTTGCAGCGATAGATGGTTCAGCACGTTGCGCAACTCCTTCACACATGTAATTGTTCTGCAGATATTCGCAGGATGGGTCGGGGTACATTCGGCGGTTGACTAGGTCCCACAGCCCCAATCAAGATATCCGGCCCTCTGACCTCCCTGTTTTCTATCGGCATTCCTGCATGGGGTCTTAAGAGGCGATCGCACATTTTTGGAAAAAAGCTCCAGAGATGCTGATGCGAAGGAAATAGGGCCGTACACGGGGCAATTTATTGATAGGGATTGCGCACCCGCGGCGCAGGATTTTTGGACGGCATGGTGAATACTTCTTCTGGGACATGCGCCTGCAGCCTTATGCTGCCGGGAGGGTTGTGTATGAAGTTTCAGGAGGTTTGCATCGAAGAAGTAAGATCGTGTGTGCAGGAGACATCGGAAGCACGGCTGCGGTTGGTTGCACCGTCGCTGCTGGCTGGCCTTAGCTGCGGACGGCTCTGGCGCGGCGACGACGGATCTGCCTTTGTCCTTTGGGATCAGGGAAACAATGTCTTCTATCTCGCGGGCCGAGAACTCGGCGCCCCACTGCAGCAGCCTCTCCATCGACTGTTCCAAGAGACAATTCAGCCGCAGGCGGAAGCGGAAGCCTCAGTGTACTTTTGTGCCAAAGCCCTGGCGGAAGAGGGACAGACCTTTCTGTCCCGTGCGCTGGCACCATGGGTGAAGGGACAGGATACGAAAGTTTTCTACCAATGGCCCATGGCGCACACGAAGTATCTGCCCGCTCCGATTGTCCCCGACGTGACATTGGTTTCCCTCGATAGACAGTGCCTGTGCGGGGGGGCGGTCGGAAACACCATGCCTGTGCTGGATGAAATCTGTTCCATGTGGCCGTCTGTCCAGGCGTACTTGGACAATGGCTGGGGTGTTGGAGCTGTCAGAGATGGGCAGCTCATCTGCTGGTGCACGGCAGAGTATGTCAGCAGTGACAGCTGCGGCATCGGAATAGAAACCGCTGCTTCCGCACGCAGGCAGGGCATGGCCACGGCCGCAGCGGCAGCCTTTGTCAGGCGTTGCTGGGACAGGGGTATCGTTCCGCACTGGGAATGCTGGCAGGATAATGTACCGTCGGTCAAGATCGCTGAAAAACTGGGGTTTCAAAAACTGGAAACATCGGAGGTCATCGTCGGGCACTTCTAAGGCCGATGATTGCGATAGAGTGCGGCCAGGCTGGAACTTGGGATGGCCCGGAAGCCCGTGGACACGGTATTGACAGGCTTCGAAGGGCGTGGTACACTGTGACTGTGAATATACGAACAACCATATAGAGCATCTCCGAGTTTGTTTCTCTAAAGCGGCAGCGCCAAGAGAACAAACCGGCAGGGTATCGGCAGAAATGCCTATGCCTCCCAGTGTGGAAAGGAGATGGGCCTGCGGACATACATAAAGGTATGCTGTTTTGCATACCGTCAATGTCTGTGCCGTACCATGCAGAGCTCGTTCCGATCCGGACAGCTCTGTTTTTTTGTCGTCGTACCCCTTTTTGTTTTGGACAGCTTTTAATTCGCTGCGAGGAGAGTGTATTCATGGACGGTAAACGGATGTTGATTGTGCTGGCATTGGCATGGCTTGGGCTACTCTGTGCAGCTTCATCGGCTTGGTCGGGTATCAGCCTCATTGGTGTCGAACAGGATGCGGTGGCCATTGACATGGAGACAATCACCAACGCGTTTCCCAAGACGGCGGTCACCATTGAATCGCAGTCTGAAACAGGGGAATCCACGGCAGTGGAGAAAGCCGGAGCGCTCCTGGCGGACCTCTTGTCGGACTATGGATACACACAGGAGGAGCTGGAAGCTGTGCGCTTCACAGCCGGTGACGGCTATTCTATGGAAGTACCGTCGGAGATTTTAGCCAGGCGCGATATCGTTTTGGCATACGAGAAGGACGGACAGCCGTTGGCTGAAGAGAGCCAGCCCCTTCGTGTCATCATCCCTGAAGAGCGGGCCATGTTTTGGGTTCGAAACCTGGAAGAAATCCATGTTCTTAAGGATCTGCAGCCGCCTCGGGTAGAAAGCATCCGCTTTCTGGAAACCAAAGCGGCCGCACTTCCAGCAGGGCAGACGACCCTGGATACCGGTATGCTGGCGGACGCGGCTGGGGATGTTTGGGAGCGAGTGTATTTGCAAGCCGCCGATGGTTTCCAGCGCTACGAGACAAAAGACAACTTCCTTAAGGGGTCCATAGCCATGCGCGGCGAAGGTTCGCCTGCGTTCGTATCCGATGCTCTGCCCAAAGGCATGCATGTCAGGGAATTGACTGCAGCAGCCTTGGCTGATGTTGGGTTTGTATCGGTGGTGTCGGCAAAGAATCTTCTGGGTTCTGTGTCCTTCGACGAATACCAGGGTCTTCTGCTGTCGGATGTGGCAGCGTTGTTTGCCATGGACAACGAACAGGCCCGCCATCGTCTGACGGGGTACGATGGCTATGCAGTTGAGGTGGAGTACGCCGATCTGGAGCAGGGGCTTGTCTATGAAGAAGGCGGCGAACTGCGCACCTATTTTCCCCATCTGCCTCAAAACACCGCCGTGCGCGGCATATATTCCTTGGAGATCCTTAACGGGGAGCTGAAATAGGTATGGCTGGCAAGGTGCTTTCTCGATTTACTGTTTTTGACTTGGTGATTATTGCGCTGATGGCGTGCTTAGGCATCGCAGTCAAGCCTTTTGTGGTGCCGCTGGCGCACATTATTACGGGGCCGCTTTTTATCCCGGGAGGAGCCGTGGCCGGGGGCTTTTACATGCTCTGGATCGTATTAGGGGCGGGAATGGTTGGCAAACCAGGGACCGCCACACTCATAGCTCTCGTCCAGGCCGTAGCTATAATTGCCGTCGGTTTCTTTGGCACCCACGGTGCCGTCAGTTTGATCACCTACCTAGTGCCTGGACTGGCCGTGGACTTCGTTCTGCTGCTCAGCCGCCACCGCGGCTGCTGCGCGGGCTGCTGTTTCATTGGTGGTATTGCTGCCAACATCAGCGGAACACTGTTGGTGAATTTGGTATTTTTCCGCCTGCCCCTGATTCCTCTCCTGTTGAGCGGCAGTGCTGCAGCTCTATCCGGCGGCTTGGGCGGGCTTTTGGCTTTTCAGCTTTTGCGGAAACTCCGGCAATTCAATCTGTTGGAAGTACCCGGCACACTTGAAGGCGAAAGTTAAAGGGAAAGAGGTGGTAGCTTGAAAGCGCGGTTTTTGGACATGTACTTGCTTGCGGTCCTGATATTGCTGTCGCTGCCGGCAGTGGCGGCGGCCGAAGAGATGCCGGAACTGCCGCTGGCAGGCGATATGGCAGAAACGGTGTCTGTTTCTGCCCTCTGGCGGACGGGCGGTTCGGAATTTGAGCATGCCGGCCAGGTGGAGTACGGACTGTCGATGGCCGCTATTGTGGAGGCGGTCCAGATAGCAGAACCTTCCAGTGCTGTATTGGTCACCCAACACGCCTTCATTAACGTGCCGCCGGAGGATTTGGGCGCTTGGCAGGCGGTCTATGCGCCGACCGACGGCTGGTGGTGGGCGTACCGAAGCGATGGGTCCCATCGAGTGGTGGGCCCGCTGGCCGGTGTTGTGATAGTGGCTGAGCAAAAGGGCCCTGCCGACGGTCTGCGGATTATAACGCCGACCGAAAACATGGCCGCCATGGGAATTGGTGAACTTTACATCGAACAGCTGCGCGCCTCCAGGCGGCGATGCCCCACCGCCCAGCCCGGTCTTCAGGCTGCCGCGGATTTTCTGGCAGACGGCACAACATTGGACATTTCCGATCTCCTTGCCGGGCAGAACTTCCAAGAGCTCATTCTCGTCGGTGCCCGCGGCGAAATGGAGGCCTACAGCGGCGGCGATCTGTGGCTGCGGGGGCATGGTGTAGCCTACAGGACTGAAGACGGCCATGTGGTCGTAGACGAGGTGCGGGGCCTTATCGTCGATCCGCCCAAGCAGAGGATTACCGACGCTTACCGTGATGCCAAAGCGCTGTTGGATGAAGGCAATGCCGTGCTTTTGGTGATCTTGGATGGCTTTGGATACCATCAATACCGATATGCCCTAGAACATGGCATGGCACCTTTTATGGCACAGCTGCCGCCGGCGGCGCAGGCCATGGCGGTGTACCAGCCCGTGACAAATGCCGGTTTGGCAGCCATTTTAACGGGGGTTACGCCTGACGAAAACGGTGTCTTTTCCCGACGGCAGCGGATGTTGGAGGCACCGGACATATTTGAGGCCGCCCATCGGTTGGGAATGGACAGTGCGTACTTGGTGGGCGACCGGCAGATTGTGGCGACGAGTATTGCCCAGAAGCTGCATTTGGATACCGATGGGAGCGGCACAACCGATGACAATATTGTGCAGTCGGCCCTGCAGTACATGGGCAGCCAAGCCGGACCGGATTTGTTGGCAGTCCATCTTAAAGACATAGACCGGGCGGGCCACAACTACGGGGAGTTCGATGGCCGCACCATGCAGGCTGTGGCCGAAGCGGACCAGTATCTCGCTGCATTGGTGGAAGCTTGGCATGGGGAGGTGATCATCACCGTCGATCATGGCATGCACACCACCGAAACCGGCGGTGATCATGGTTATCTGCGGTTTGAGGACATGTTCGTTCCGTATATTGTGACCGAAGGAGGACGCAGGTGATGGGTAAACAGCATACCAAAATTGCAGTGGCCGTGGCCTGTCTGTTGGTCGTCACCGGAGTGACCGCTTATATCAACAGCGCAGGGCTGGCAGACAAGTTGGCTGACTACCTGGACGCTACGGTGCAGCTGCAGGGCGCTGACGGCACAAAGACCGCTTTAACGATGGATACCATCCGGGAACTGGGTGAAACTGTCTTCACTGCTGAAGTGCGCAGCAGTTCGTCGCCGAACCGCGAACACGAATTTGCCGGTGTGCCATTGAAAGCCGTGCTGGAAAAGGCCGGAGTGAGTGCGGCCGAGGCTGAACAGGTCCTGGTACGGTCTGTGGACGGCTATGTGGTGGCTTTAGGCGCGGAGGAAGTGCTGGCTGAAGACAACGTGTATCTGGTCTATGCACAAGACGGAGAACCCCTGGGTACCAGGGAAGATGGAGGGAGCGGCCCCTACATGACCATTGTGCGGCAGGACAGCTTCAGCCAGCGCTGGAGCAAGTATGTCTTGGACATTGAACTGCAGTGATGGGCGAAATTCTTGCTGCCCGCGGTATTTCCTTCGCCTATCCCAGGCAGAAACGGCTGTTTGAAAACATTGATCTTACTCTGCGGTCCGGCGAAATGACCGGCATTGTGGGCTTGAGCGGCTGCGGCAAGAGCACTTTGGTAAAGTGTCTCTGCGGCATTATACCGAAACTGATCAGCGGGGACTTCACAGGGCAGGTGTTGGTGCGCGGCAACGATATCCGCTCGCTGCGCCTTCCGGAAATTGGAGCGCGGATTGGAGTTGTGTTTCAAAACCCCGATACACAGCTGTTCTTTTCCACCGTGGAAGACGAAATCGCCTTTGGCCCCGAAAATATGGGTCTTCACCGAAGCGAAATTGCCAGGCGCGTGGAATCGGCTTTGGAGCAGACAGGGATCACATCCCTCCGGGACGAGCATCCCCACCAACTGTCCGGTGGTCAGAAGCAGTTGGTGGCTCTAGCCGCCGTCCTCAGCTTAGAACCGGATGTACTGATCTTCGATGAAGCCGTGTCCCAGGTGGATGATCGCGGTAAAGCCCTGGTTCAACATGCCATGAGTGCCCTGAAGACATCGGGACGGGCGCTGTTGGCTGTGGAGCACGATTTCGACAATTTAGCCGCGGCAGACACCGTGTGGGTCATGCGCCAAGGGAGGTTGGAACCCTTTGCCGGTGTATTGTAACCAACCTTATATCAACATGCAGGCCGTCTGTTTCGGCTATAACCGCCGTAGGCCGCCCGTGGTGCAAGACCTGGATCTCCAGTGTTCTCTAGACGAATGGGTGGCCGTGATGGGGCCGAATGGAAGTGGAAAAAGTACAATGGTGAAACTTGTCATGGGAGTTCTCCGGCCTTGGTCCGGGCAAATCGAGATCGGCGGGGAGCCATCGAGCAGCCTCAGTCTCGGCCAGATCGGCAAGAGGATCGGCTATGTCTTTCAGGAGCCGGAACGGCAGCTGTTTACCGGCAGTGTTTGGGAGGAGCTGGAGTTTGTTTGGACGTTGCAGGGAGAAGTGGGCGAGGCACAGCACGAAAAGGTCCGGCGCAGTTTGGAAGATTTTGACCTGGTCCACGTCCGGGACAGCTTTCCCCATACGTTGAGCCGGGGAGAAAAGCAGCGCCTGGCCTTGGCAGCTGTTATGATTAATGAACCGCCCTTTCTGGTTCTGGATGAACCGACCACCGGGCTGGATCGCATTCGCCGGCAGCAGCTGTCCCATAAGCTGCACCGGCTGCGCGGCCAGGGTATTGGAGCCATGATCGTTACCCATGACCGAAAGTTTGCAGAGGAGCACACAACGCGCATGATTGCCATGGATCGGGGAAAGGTTGTCAGAGGTGAGTAGGGTGAACAGATGGGATCCTCGGACAAAATTGTTCGTTGTATTGCTCCTGTCCAGTACAGCGGTGGTCTTGGATGACCTGCGGTTGTTTGCTGTCTTGTTGGGTCTGGCACTGTTGGTGGTGGCCGTGTTCCAGGGCGATGTTGGTGTTCTCTACCGGCTGCGGAAGATCCTAGCCGTCTTATTTCCCTTAATCGTGATTCAAAGCGTGTTCACGGGAGGCGGCGAACCATTGCTGAGCGTGGGCGGAATGCCTTTGATCACAACGGTGGGTCTGCAGCGGGGCGGCGGGCTTGTCTTCCGCATTGCCGTCATTATTCTGGCGTCCAGCATCCTGATGAAGGAACCTTCCCGCAGGATCATCCAAGGGTTGATCCAATGCCGGATCCCCTATGAAATTGCCTTCATGGTGCATTTAGCCATCCGCTTTCTGCCACTGCTGCAGGAAGAACTGCAGGATGCGTTCACAGCCGTGCAGCTGCGCGGTGTGGAACTGGATCGGCTGCCGCTGCGGCGCAGGCTGTATGTCTACACCCATTTGTTCTTGCCCATACTGGCCGGCGTCGTCGGTAAGGCTAGGGAAATCTCTACTGCCATGGAGATGAAAGCGTTCCGAGCAGTTCCCAAACGAACGAGCCATATGCAGCTGTGCTTTGGCCGCCGCGATTATCTAGCCATGGGCGTATCCGTCCTTTTGCTGGCGGGTCTTGCGGGGATGGGTACGATTTGACGGACATAGAGAGGCGGGTCGATGATGAAAATTGTTTCCGTATTCGGTATTACAGGCTCTGGCAAGACAACGACCATTGAAGCCATCATCCAAGAATTGTCCCGTCGGCGTTACAGCGTGGGGTCGCTGAAGGAAATTCACTATGAGCAGTTTGCCATTGACACGGAGGGCACCAACACTTATCGCCATCGAGAAGCGGGAGCGTCATTGGTTACAGCTAGGGGGCAGCATGAAACGGACATTCTCTATCCGCGCCGTTTAGCCTTAGAGGACGTTTTGCAGCACTACAGCCAGGAGTACGTGGTTCTGGAAGGCGTTGCTGAAGGCAACTTTCCCAAGATCATCACAGCACACAACCCAGACGAGGCCGATGAACGCATGGACCCGTCGGTTATTGCCCTCGCAGGCCGGATATCCCATACATGCTCTGAATATCGTGGTCTGCCGGTATTCAACGCCATGGAAGACAGCCGCTCGCTGGTGGACTGGATTGAGAAGCACAGTTTCAGCCGTCTGCCAGACTTTCCTGCGGAGTGCTGCATGGCCTGCGGACGTACCTGTAGACAGCTGGGTGTGGAAGTTATGCATGGGCGGGCGTCTGTGAAGGACTGCATGATAGAAAGTGCCTGTGTTAAGCTGCACGTAGGCGGCCGCGACATTCCCATGGTTCCCTTTGTGGAAAAGATCTTGGCCAACGCTGTGCGAAGTGTGGTGACAGAACTTGACGGTTTTCAAGAAGGGAAAGAAATTGTGGTTCGGATCCGGCCCTGATGATTGTTATACGGTCATTGGTCGCTGTGAAAGCAAGCGTAATCCCGTGGTGCTTCTAGAGCGCAACGGAACGAAGTACGTCTATAAGGCCAAACCGGACTGCGGGCGAGAAGTGTCCATCCTGCAGCAGCTGTATGCCGGGGGGGTGGCTGTCCCCCGGGTGAAAAGCAGGGTTCCCGGGGGCTTCATCATGTACTTCTGTGCAGGGCAGCCCCTGGTGGATTATCTGGAAACCCAGGAAGCCAATGGCATGGGGCTGGCATCGGTGCAGAACAGTCTGCGCTGTCTCGTGGATTGGTTCGCAGATTTCTACAGGGAACTTCACCGAACACAGGGCCTGATCATGGGCGACGTCAATCTCCGCAACTTCCTCTATGACGGCGAAGCTGTCACAGCAGTTGACTTTGAAGCGTGTACGAGCGGGCGGATAGAACAGGACATGGGGCAGGCGGCAGCTTTCCTGTTAAATTATGATCCTCCAGGGACCACTTGGAAGAAGCATGCGACGCGTTTTTTGCTGCAGGAAGCGCACAGACAGCTGCAGATAGACTTGCAGCACACCAAGGCCGAGACGGCAGCGGAAATGGCAGCCATGGAATGCCGTCGCCATCGCCCCATTCCTAAAGAACTATTTTCGTGGATTGACTCGCTGGACGTTTA
>PUOC01000171.1 GCA_003551965.1 Clostridiales bacterium
GGGCCATCGAACTGGTACCGGTAAGCGACAGCATTGCTGCCTTTCAACAGGGTTCCATTGACCTGGCCCGCATTTCCCCGGACTTGGTTCAACGTTTCGAATCCGATCCGGAGGTTTCTATGGAAGAAAGCCCGGCACTGGCTGGCTTGTTGTTGAGTTTCAACATGGAAGGGTCAGAGATACTGCAGGATGTCCGCTTTCGGCGGGCCGTCGCCTATGCCATCGACCAGGAGGACCTGATTGCAAAGATTGCCCGGGGTGCTGCGAAACCGGGCAGTGCCGGCATTCTTCCCTTCGATCATCCGCAGAACAATCCGGACGTGGTTCAATATGACCATGATCCGGTCAGAGCCCAAGAACTATTGCAAGAACTTGCATTCGATCACAGCCGGCAGTTTGAGCTGTTAACCGGTGAAGGAAGCCAGGTCCGTCTGGCTGAACTGCTCCGCAGCCAGCTGGCGGACGTGGGCATCGATCTGTCGATCCGGGCCGTCGATGACCGTACCCGCGACAGCCTCGTCATGGAAGGCAACTATCAGTTGGCCTTGGCAGCGTGGGGAAGTTGGGGCCAAGATCCAGACTATCTGCGGCTGCGGTATGGGAATGGCGGGGATGGAGACGCCCAGCGCTCCATGGGCACGGCCTTGGCCGGCCGAGGTTATTCCAATCCCGAATTCAACCGCTTGGCAGCAGAACAGCTGGTGGAGACGGATCCTGCCAGGCGGCGGGAACTGATCGATGCCATGCAGGATATTTTGGCGGCCGATGTTCCCGAGATACCGCTTTACAACAGCTTTCACATATTCGTCCATCGTCCCGATCATTACGATGGATGGACCTTTATGTATTACCACCCGGTACTGCACCACAGCAAGCTGTCGTACCTTGTGCGCGGCGAACGTCCTGCCTGGGAATAGACGGTAAGGATGTAGGGCAGCCGGGCACAGTGGCTGCTGCAATCCTATCTGCGGGGCCAATTATTGAGGGGATGATCGCGTGAGGCACGCCCGGGTTCGAAGCGCAAAAGCTTACATGATGACCGCCGCTGTGCTGTTGATCTTGAACTTTGCCCTTCCGCGCTGGATGCCGGGAGATGCGTTCTTGATCCTGTCTGGTGAAGACCAGAGTATTGCTGTGTCGTTTTCTGAGCAACAGCGGCAGCACTATCTTGCCTACTATGGTCTCGATCGCCCCCTCGCACACCAGTTTTTCCAGTACGTGTCAGGCTTGGCCCGGGGAGATCTGGGCCGGAGTTACCATTACCGCGAGCCGGTTGTGGACGTGATCCTCAGTCGCCTTCCCTGGACATTGTTTGTGGGGTCTGCAGCCTTTGTCCTGAGCATAGGGTTTGGGATTGCCTTGGGCAGCATATCTGCTTGGCGCCGCGGCGAAACTGTAGACCGTGTGCTGTACTTTGTCTTGGTTGCCTCGGGACAGATTCCTGGATTCTTGAGCGGCCTGCTGTTGCTGATGCTTTTTGCTGTGACGCTAGGCTGGTTTCCGCTTTCCGGCGCAGCCACGCCCTTCCGTGAATGGTCCGGTGCCGCCGGCCGCTATCTGGACATTCTGCACCATGCAGCCCTTCCCGTCCTTACACTGGCTCTGGCCAGAACCGGAAACACCTATATGCTGGTCCGAAGCAGCCTTGCTTCGGTGCTGACGAGGGACTACGTGATTACAGCTCGGGCCAAGGGCCTTCGATCCCGCCGCGTCCGCTACGTACACGCTCTGCGCAATGCACTGCTGCCGCTGATAACCCGGGCAGCCCTGCAGCTGGGAGGCCTTTTAGGCGGCGCTGTCTTGGTAGAAAACGTGTTTGCGTACCCGGGTTTGGGACTGCTTCTGCAGGACGCGGTGCTTTACCGGGATTACCCTCTTCTGCAGGGAATCCTTCTCTTTATGAGTGCCGCTGTACTCCTGGCCAATTTCGCGGCTGACAGGCTTTACGTTCGTCTAGACCCCCGGATAACCATGGACAGAACCACAGGTCCGTTAGTCCCAGGAACAACGGCCGCCGGGAAGGAGGGCACGTATGAGTAGCGGCACAGAGGGCTTGGCACCAGGGCGGAGCTTGCTCCATATAAAGCTGCTGGTTTTTTGGCAGGGCCTGGGCACGCTTGGTCGGGCAAGCCTGCTTATTATTGTCCTGTTTTGCTCGATGGCTGTGTTTGCCCCTTGGGTGACACTCCATCCCGCGGATCGGGGATCCGGACCAGCGCTGGCAGGGCCTGGCGGAGGCCATATTTTGGGAACGGACGACCTCGGCGTAGACATCTGGTCCATGCTGGCCTTCGGTGCTCGGACGAGTCTGATCGTGGCGCTCGCCGCTGCCTGCCTGGCGGGTCTCGGCGGTTCCATTGTCGGCACAGCAGCGGGCTATCAGGGAGGCTGGTGGGACACAGCCGTCATGAGAGCGGCGGATGTGTTGATTATCTTGCCGGAACTGCCGGTGGTCATTGTTTTCGCGGCGTTTTTGGGCCCCAGCTTAGGCAACATCATATTGGTTTTGGTGGGTTTTTCATGGACGAGGCCGGCCCGCATTGTGCGGGCACAGGTTCTGCGCCTCAAAGAAGAACCCTATATCCGCATGGCCGGCCTCTACGGTGCCAGTCCCCTGTATCTGATGGTTCGGCACCTGCTCCCGGAAGTGCTGCCGATTGTCCTGGTGCAGATGGTGCAGCTGGCAGGGCGTGCCGTTGTCGTCGAAGCGTCACTGGCGTTTCTCGGCCTGGGCGACCCAACAAATCGCAGCTGGGGTATGATGATCAACCAGGCCCTGGACTTCCCCGGCATCCACTTTACGCCTTACTGGCAGTGGTGGCTTCTGCCTCCGGCATTGGCCCTGGCGATCTTGGTTACGGCCCTGGCTTTCCTGGCCCGGGAATTGGAGCCCATGGCCGATCCCCGCATGAGACGATCATAATCGAACGAGGAGGGAGCATGATGAAAGAGACACTGTGGAAAGAGTGTGTGGAATTTCACGGCCATGCCTGCCCAGGCTTGGCCATTGGCTTTCAGGCTGCTTTAGCCGCTAAGGAACACTTAGGTATAGGCGCCGCCGAGGACGAGGAGTTGGTCTGTGTAACAGAAAACGACGCCTGCGGCGTCGATGCCGTGCAGTATTTGACGAAATGCACGGTCGGGAAAGGTAATCTGGTCTACCGCCCCGCAGGCAAACAGGCGTTTTCATTCTTCCGCCGGGATAATGGCGCGAGCGTCCGCTTGGTCCGAAAATCTTTGGATCTTCCGGAGGACCGAGAAGAGCGGATGCATGCGATGCTCGCCCTTGATCCTGCGGACATGTTTACGATAGGCCAACCCCACTACCCGCTGCCGACAAAGGCCCGTTTATTCCGGACCGTTATCTGTGAAAGTTGCGGTGAGGGGGCTGCGGAAGCGTTTATGCGGCTGCAGGATGGCATGAAGGTATGCACCGACTGCCGCGAGGCCTATTCCCGCGGTTGGTAGGACATGACCTTGCGGACGCGGCGATGCTCAGTCCGCCGACCAAAACCGTTGTCCGCTGGGGTGAGTGCGGTCGTCGCAGCGCTCACTCCATGCGGTGAGCTTTTGTTGCAGCTGCTTTGTCACATCGGTATAAATCGGCCGGAGAGAGAGATCATGCATCTCTCACGGATCGGATAGCAGATCAAGGAGCTGATGTTGCCACCACTCGCCCGGCGGCTCAAGGCCGCCTAAATCGCAGAGGGTGTTCGCTGTCATAGCCAGCGATCCATTCCATGGCCGCATCGGTCAACAGATCGGTGGAGTGTTTTCCGGTTTGGATATGGTCACTAAGGCGCAGGACGGTGTTATTGCTGTATTGGGTATCCATCGGCTTTGTTTGTGGTACACACCGGTGGGATCGAAATCGCGAGCGGGGATGTTCCAATGATCGCAGATGCCGCCGAAGAA
>PUOC01000262.1 GCA_003551965.1 Clostridiales bacterium
GCTCTGTTTCGCAGGACAAGAGGGCAGGGGAAAAGAATGCATGCAGGCACCTCGCTTCCTACCAACCGTATTTTTCGGGTCCCCAGGCTCGCTTGTGAAGGCTTTGCTCCACCATAACCATGGTCCCGTCGGGCACGTCTTCCTGCAGCACCACGCCGGGACCGACGATACCGTAAGCTCCAACCCGGATGCCCGGCATCAAAACAGCGTTAACGCCGGTCCGGGTGAAGTCGCCCAAGAACGCGGCATTGGACTGCGGCCCGGGTTTTTCCCGCCGACCTTGGATGGCTATGGCAGTGTCGCCGTCATCGAAACGCAGCGTTCCACAGACCGTGGCGGCACCCAAGTCGGAGCTGCGGCCAATCACACCGGCAAATTCCATGTAGTGGACAGCATAGACATTGTCCATGAGAACTCCGTCAATCTCGGCACAATGGCCGACGCGGCAGCCGCGCCCTAGGGTGGAATAGGAGCCGACAGTGCAGTAGTCTTCCAACCGGCATTCAGGTCCGATCCAGACGGGGCCATGGATCATGGCTCCGTTGGTGATGGTTGTGCCACTGCCGATCCAGACCGGCCCCCGTATGACCACTCGCGAACCAATGACAACATTGTCGCCGCAGTAGAGAGGCCCCTCTATGTCCGCATCGTCTGCCACCGATACGGGGCTGTGGCGGAGATGCTGCGGATCTTCCCTGCGTTTCAGATAGTCCAGGCGCCGGTGCGCCGCTTCCAACAGGTGCCATGGTTTGTCCAGGTCCACAAAATAGTCGGCGGTGTGCACAGCTGTTATGGCAAGGCCCTGCGCCAAGAGGTTGGCAACTGTCTGGGCTGCCTCGGACTCGGCTGGCGGCATCATGCCTACCTGCACTGCTTCCATGTAGGGAGCGGTCCTTTCAAACTCGGCGAAGACCGAGCGGGAAAAGACGTAACAGCCCGTGAGCCGGTAATTAACATCGGAGCGCGGATGACCGAGCACCTTTGTCACGCGGCCGCCGCTGACGGCAGCGCACAGCCAATCGCCGGACCGATCTTGGGTTTCCTGGCCAGGGTCACGGAGCGGATGCACCAAGGCCGATGCGGCAGGCTTTTGTTCTTCATGGGCGGAAATAAGGTTGCGAATATTCTCCGCTGCCGAGGAAGTGTCCCCGCAGACAACCAACACCTCTTCCGCCTCGGCGGGCACCGCCGTCAGGCCCAGTGCCAAGGATGCGGCGGATCCCTGGCCCCTGTCTTCCACAAATACGAGCGTTCCCCGATCCACCGCCCCGGGGTTGGCTGCCAAATACTGGTTCAGCTGCTGCCACCCCCGGCGATTGCCCACCATCACGATGCGCTGAAATCCTTCAGCAGCCAAAGTTTCCAATGTCGGTACCGCCGCGGGCCTGCCGCCGGCGGGAAGCATCAGCTTGTCCTGGGTTGCGCTGTAGGGCCATATCCGGCGCCCTTGTCCACCGCATAGAATGACTGCATACTCCATAATACCACCTCGCTACATTTTCTGTTGTTTGACTGCGCTCCCTGTCCTTTCAATGGAGGCAAAGGCCTGGCTGCGATTGGCCAAGGCCGCGGTAATGAAAATACACTCAGCTAGAATCAACTGGGACATCAAAGTGGGACCCGACCCGCTTCCGAAGGGGGTTTCCCTGCCGCTGGTCAACAAACAGCCGTCGGCAATCCTTGCTAAAGGCGAGCGTGCATAGGAGGTAAGAACCGTTACCCACGCTTGCTGTTGTTTGGCTACCCGCGCTACAGCCAGCGTTTCCTTGGTGGCACCGCTCTGCGATATGGCCAAACACACATCGCTGCTTCCCATAAGCCCCGCTGCCAAGAACTGGCGGTGAATGTCGGAGTTGAATTGGCTGGGCAGCCCCAGCCGCAGCAGTTTATAATGGAGGAAATCCGCCGCGATCCCCGACGTTCCCACGCCGGTGATGATCACATTCCCGCAGGCCCAAAGGCGCTCAGCCAAACTCGAAAGGGTGTGAATGCCCAGCAGTTCGATGGTGTCATGCAGGGTTTGGGTCGAGAGGTTCAGTACTTTGCTGAGAACCGTCGGCACTTCGTCCTGCAGGGAAATTTCTTCAGCCAAGTGACGGGCAGGGCTGACCATTTCCTTAGCTAGGGCAATTTTCATCTCCTGATAACCGCTGAAGCCGATGGTTCTGCTGAAACGGATAACCGTAGGTTCACTTACGTTGGCGCGTTCTGCGCACTCGCTGATGGACTCGTAGATAACGCTTTCCGCTTGGTCTAGCACGTGATCAGCGACCCGCCGCTCAGACTGGCTCAGCTGGGGATACTGCCGCCGAATGCGCTGTTGGAAGGAATTGTCTGAAACCTGTGAATGGCAGTCCATGTCGTCCTCCGTTTCCGCTGCCTTGTGCTGCCGATCATTTCGGCAGCGGGCAGCATCATTCCTTCAGGGCCCCCACTGTCAGTCCTTCGATGATGAAGCGGTGGAAAAACACATAGAAAAGCACCAGCGGGATCGTTGCCACCGTCAGACCGCTGAAAAGCATCTGGTAATCAATATCATAGTGGCCATAGAAGATATACAAACCGATAGGCAGTGTCCGGGTCATGGTGTCGCGAATAAACAGCATGGCAAAGAGAAATTCGTTCCAAGAATCAATGGCCGCTAAAATGGCAATTGTGGCCAGCGCCGGCTTGGAAATGGGCATGATGATCAGTGAATAGATGCGGAACAGACCGCAGCCATCAATGGCGGCCGCGTCCTCCAGATCCCGGGGCAGAGTGGAGAAAAAGGCGTGCAGGATAAATATGGACATGGGAAGTCCCAGAGCCGTATAAGGCAGAATCAAAGCCGGGTAACTGTCGATCAATCCAAGGTTGCGCAGAAGGACAAACAGGGGAATCACAAAGGTTTGTGCGGGAATGACCAGCCCGGCTAGGAACAGGTAAAACAAAGGCTGGCGGCCTCGAAACTCCAAACGGGCAAAGGCGTAAGCTGCCAGGCTGGCCAGCAGAACGACGAGCAGCACCGTAGTGCTTGTAACAATCATGCTGTTGGTGAAGTAGCGGCCTAGGTTGCCTACAACCCAGGCTTCGGAGAATCGTTCCAGCGTAAACTGTTCCGGCAGGCTCCAGGGATCAGTGAAAATCAGCCGATTGGGTTTCATGGAAGAGTAGGCCATCCATACCATGGGAAAGGCCATGGCAAGACAGAGGAGGAGCATGGCCAGCATCAGAACATAGTCTTTCCACCGTAGACGGTTCATTCTACCGCTCCTTTCCTGTTAGTATTCCAGCCGCTGCCGGTTGGAATAAAGCAGATAGGCCGTGGAAGAAACCACCACCACAATAGTCATGATCACGGCCAAGGCAGCGCCGTACCCCATGCGGGAGAACTGGAATGCCTGTTTCATGATCCAGGTGGCAACGATTTCGCCGGAGTGGTAAGGGCCTCCGCCTTCGCCGGTCATCACCCAGAACAGATTGAATGCCTTAAATGAGCCAGTCCAGCACAGGAGCAGGGCGATCACCAGGATAGGGCGGAGCAGGGGGAAGGTGACCAAGGTGAAGATCTTCCATTCGCTGGCTCCGTCCAAACGGGCTGCTTCGGCCAAGGCAGCCGGTATCCGCTTAATGCCGGCATAGAACAGCAGCATAAAGAAGCCGCCATAGGTCCATCCGGAGGTAATGACCACCGCTGCAATGATGGTCTGCGGATCTCCCAGCCAAGCCCGGGCCGCATCCTGCTGTCCGACGGCGGCCAAAAGGGAGTTGATCAGGCCGATTTGGGGATGGTAGATATAGCTCCACAGAATTCCAATAATGGTCATGGACAGGACCATGGGAGTAAAAAACAAGACCCGCAGACCGGAGAACAGCGGCAGGGGTTTGCTGAGCAGAAAAGCAATCATAAGGCCAAAGGCCACTTCACTCCCAATGGTTCCCAGGAAATAGAGAATGTTATTGCGGAATGCCAGGTGAAATATGCCGTCGGATCCTAAGGCGCGTTCATAATTGGCCCAGCCGACCCACTCCATGGGACCGAATCCCCGCCAGTCGAAGAAACTGTAGCGAAAGTTGTCGAGGGCCGGATAGAGAACAAAGAGGACAAATACAACTAGGGCAGGAAGTACGAACAAGTAAGGCGTATAGCGATCGATACCCCTCTGCAAAGATAACACCTCCAGAAAAAGGCGGAACAGCGCGAGGAATCGGCTGCTCCGCCTTCTCGATTACCGCAAGTGCGCAATGGCCTCGTCCGCTTCTTGAAGCGCTTGGGCCGGGTCTATGCCGTCCATGACTTTGGCCGCTGCATCATAAAATGCATAGGCCACCTCCAGTTCATAGCCGGTGTCCGGGGGAGCTACGGTTGTGCCTGCCGCTTCGGTAATGTCTACAAGCAGTTCAAAGCGCGGGTCCACCGCTGCATCGCCGGTGCCGCGAACTGCGCTGATTTCACCGGTGTGCTCCACGCGATAGCGCTGCATTTCCACGGAAGTGAGGTGGCGCAGGAACTTCGCGGCTTCGTCGAAGTGAGGCGAATCGGCGGCAATCATATATCCGACGGTTAATCCGATCATGCTGCTTTGATCTCCCTGGCCATCGATGGCTGGCGTGTCAAAGCCAGCGTAGTTGAGCTCGGGGGCATCCCGGCGGGCAGAAGAGACCAGCCAGCTTCCGATGGGGTGCATGACGGCCTGTTCCATGAAAAAGGACATCCGAGCTTCACTGGCGTCAATTACGTTGACGCCGATGTTGAAGAACCCTCGATCTACCATGTCGGCCAAGAGCCCCAGGGCTTCCACGACACCGGGATCGCTGAAGGATGTTCCTTCTTCCAGTTTCAAGAGATCGTCATATGCACTCTCTCCGATGACGCGGCTGACGAGATGGCCGGCCCAGTTGCCCATCGGCCAACCAACCCCTTTGTTTCCAGCAGCGATAGGGGTGTAGCCAGCGTCCTTCAAGGTCTGGCAGAGATCCATGAACTCCTCCCATGTTTCGGGTTCTTGTAAATCGTAGCGGGCAAAGATGTCGGCGTTATACCAGACTAGATTGGTAATATCCATGCCGTGGGGAACCATGTAGATCTCCCCACCCACGGTGGCATCATCCCATGCAGCCGAAGAAAAACTGTCTTTCCAGCTGTCCCGGGCCAGTTCTTCATCGAGCTTGGCGGCCCAGCCCTCACTGACATCTCTTTCCACCAGCCAGCCGCCCCACTGGAAGTACACATCAGGGGGGGTTCCGGCATGAAACAGGGATACAAGCCCGACCGTTTCGTAGATCTCATCCTTCATGGCATTCTCGCGGATGGTGATGTCCGGGTGGCTCTCTTCGAACTCCCGGATGATTTCCGTCAGTGCCTCTCGCCACGCTCCACCCGTGGTGGCATGGGCGAAGTCCAAAACCACCGCATCGGCTAAGGTCGGCCCCGCAGCAAGCAGTATCAACAGACAAGTTATGAACAGCATCTGACCAATGGTTCTCACAATGGTTCCCCCTTCATAGGTCATAGTTGTCAGCAGCGCACACCAACAGACAGTACTTGTGAGGTCACTGATCACCCCCAGCCAAAGGAATTCCAAACCAAGGAAAGAGCCGCAACCGCTTGAGGGACATTGTAGTTCAGTTTCATAAAATACCTAAGCATAATGTAACATAACTACTTTTACATTTCAATATAAATTAGAAAAAATAATATAACATTGTAAAGAAGGCGTTCTTAACCGCGAGCGGACCAAAAAACCCGGGGATTGCAGCGCTGCCAATCCCCGGGTTCATTGCTATTGCATGGCTATTTACTGTCTTCTAGGTGCGATTGGAACCATTGGGTAATTTCCTTAAGTCTGCGAATACGCGCTTTCGGCCGTCCTGAGCGGCTCAATTCATGGTTCTCCCCGCGGAACATGCACAACCGTGACTTGACTCCGTGGTAGCGCAGGGCCGTAAACATCTGCAATCCTTCCGGGAGCCAGCAGCGATAGTCTTCTTCCGCATGGATAAACAAGGTCGGCGTTTTTACCTGATCAGCATATTGAAGCGGTGAATGGAACCACAGTTTTTCCAAATCGTCCCACGGTGTGGCCCCGATCTGGTCGGCATTGAAAAAGTAACCGATATCGGTGGTGCCGAACTTAGATATCCAGTTGGAAATGCTGCGCTGGGACACGGCCGCCGCGAAACGATGGGTGTGCCCGATGATCCAGTTCGTCATAAAACCGCCATAGGAACCGCCTGTGACACCGATCCGGTCTTGGTCCAAGCTGGGATACTTGGCTGCCGCGGCGTCGGTAAAAGCCATGAGATCTTCATAGTCGATGGTTCCAAAACGGCCCCGAATATCGGCAAAGGCGTTGCCCTTACCATCACTGCCCCGGGGATTGCAGAAAAAGACAAAGTAGCCCTGATTGGCCCAATACTGCATTTCGTGAACAAAAACATCACTGTAGACCGTCTTGGGGCCTCCATGGATATTGAGGATGCCGGGAAATGAACCGCCTTTGTCGAAGTTCACTGGTTTTAAGACCCATCCGTCAATCATCGTCTCATCGTCTACGTCCACTGGGAGATACTCTGGATCCTGGACAAAGCGCTGCTGCGGAAGCCATGCATTGAATTGCGTGATCGCTTGTTCGCCGCTATCGGTGACCGCATACAATTCCTGGAGTGCCAGACCTCGGAGCCCTATAAAGAGAATTTGGTTTTGGGACACGGAAAAAGCATCGGCCGAACCACCGTCATGGCTGAGCTTTTCTACATTGCCGGCGGAATCCACACGGTTTATGAAGGAATGGTAGCCTTCGGTAGTGAGAAAATAGAGGTGGCTCCCGTGCACCTGCATGGAAGGGCCCGGCCCAAAACGACAGTCAGAGCCGACGGTGTTGCGGACGCTGGCATCGAATTCGGGCGTGATCAGTGTTATGCTGTTGTCGTTGCGATCGAGACGATAAAACCGGGGGTTTTCATTGAGGCCGTAGTGCTCTTTGGTACTGGCTGCAGCAACGATTGTGGTGTCGGAGATGAAGTGGGCGTCCGCAAAAGAAAGATCCTGCTCGTCGTAGAGCGCAGTCCATTCCTGTGTATCCAGGTCGAGCAGATAGAGGCTGTCCATGGTTCCCAAACGGCCCTGGAACACCTGGCCGGTGACGGCGGCTTGATTGCAGCTGGGGTTAAGCTCGGCGCCGGAGACCTGAAATTCCGGTTCGGTCAGGGGAAGCATGCTGCCATCCCTGGTATCGTAGAGATAGAGACGGGAACGGTGGCCGCTGGTAAAGCCTTTGCCATTCTGCCAAAAAGGGATTTCTTCGATGACTTCAACGTTCTGTTCTTCCTTGCGGCGTTGTTTGGCTTCTTCCGCATCCTTACTATGCAGCTCTTTCAGGGTTTCTTCCGCCGGATCATAGTCGACGGTCAACAGAAAGCGGTCATCATCGATAACGCGGATGCCGGTGACATTGTGTTGTAGGCGAAAGGCCTCCTGGGCTTCACCGCCGTCGATGGGAATGCGGTAGAAGATCGTAAGTGCCTCACCCTGCTTCTTCTTTTTCTTATCCTTTGGTTTCCGGACACCGCTGAACAGGATGTGACGGCCATCGTTGAGCCAGGCAAACATCCGCTCTTCGCCAAAGCTGGTCAAGGATCGAGTGCTGTTGTCCTGGGCACTATACAGCCAAAGATTGGATTGGTAGCGGTTTTCCTCAAAATCTGCTTTGTGGACGGCAAAGCAGGCATGCTTGCCGTCGGGACTGTGGCGAATGCCTGATAGAAAGTGGTAATGAAGGAAGTCATCAATTTGTAGATGCTGCAAGGGATTCACTCCTATTGTAGGGTTTGCATTAGACTTCGTGCATGGCGACGGAAATCCTGTCTGGAACCTGTCCCGGGACTGCTGGCTGCCCTCTGTCCATGGGTCTGTGGTATTCCGGATCGAAATTCCCGGCACCAAGGGAGGAACAGGGCTGTCAGCAGCGAAATAAAAACGCAGGCATCTGCGGTGACCAGATGCCTGTTGCGACATTGGTACAGCAGTCAGGAGGCGATCCCGTGCCCGGAGACACAGTGCTACCGCAAGGAAGTTTTTCTGTCGATGCATACCTGAAGCGTTTGGGCTTGACAGGGCCCCTAAAGGCCGATGCAGAAACACTGCAGCAACTGCAATATGCTCACGTGCACCGCATTCCCTACGAAAATTTGGACATTTTGATGGATATACCGCTCAGTTTGGATGTGGGCGACATCTTTAAGAAGGTCGTGGTTCAAGAGCGCGGCGGATACTGCTTTGAGCTCAATGCGCTGCTCCGCCATCTGCTGGTGGAAATGGGATATTCGGTGACCAGTTATTTCGCCAGATTTTGGCAGGACGAGCCCAATCCTCCCCCGAAACCGCGCCACCATGTCTTGGACGTCCACGTCGAGGGGCGCCGCTATCTGGCTGATGTTGGCGTCGGGGGAATTGTTCCCCGCTGGCCCGTTGTCATGGAAGACGGCCTGGTCCAAGAGCAGGGAGAAGAGACGTACCGCTTGGTCAAACTCGATTTCTATGGCTGGATGCTTGAACGTCTGGTCAAGGGCCAATGGCGGCGGATCTTTTCTTTCACCGAAGAGCCGAAACTGCAGAGGGATTTCCTGACGACTTCGTTTTGGTGCGAATATGCGCAAGACTCGATTTTCCGCATGCAGCCGATGGTAATGATTCGCAGGGAAAATGGGCGGAACACCTATGATGGCAAAGAATTCCGGCTGTTCCGCGGCGAGGACGTGCACGTGGAAGTGCCCCAGAGCTACGAACAGCTGCTAGAAGGCCTTTATGCCTATTTCGGCATCCACCTTTACAACCATCCCAGGGCGGAGCGCCTTTGGGAACGGGTCAGGACTGCGTTATAGATCATCAAAACGACTCCCCAGGGGAGTCGTTTTGAGGCTGCCATTGGAGTTTCAATACGTCAAGATGACAGCGACGAACTCCAAAGGCCCGGTACCGTTGTTGGCGATGGAATGGGTACTTCCGTTTCCGGTCAGGACGGCGTCGCCGGGGCCGATTTCCCGCGTTTGGCCGTCGTCTTCCACCAGAGCCGAGCCGGACAGGATATAGTAGATTTCTTCTTCTCCGTCGTGGGGATGCGTTCCAATGGAACTGCCCGGCTCTAGCGTTATGCGGCCGATGAGCCGCGCTTTGCCCCGCAGTTCTTCCTTGTCGATGATGTGCTGTATGCGCGTCGTTCCTTGGCCGCCGCGCATGTTCTCACGCAGATCCAGCTTCATGTCGTCGCGCCTTTTGAACATACAGACCCTCCCTTTCGCTTTTGATTCCAGTTTCATTGTACCCCTAGGGACAGGGCTGTTGCAACAGCAGCAAACCACAGCTTCCATGGGTGCTTTCCGGAAAAGGGCTGTGGCACGCAGCCTGTTGGCAGTCAAAGACACGTTGTAAGACAACAATCTAAGGAGGAGTTATTGTGACTGTACCAACCGCACATAACGCAGCCAAAGCCGGAGATATCGCAAAGACGGTTCTCATGCCGGGGGATCCCTTGCGGGCGCAGTTCATTGCCGAAAATTTCCTGGAAGACATCTCTTGCTACAACGAAGTCCGCGGTATGCTCGGTTATACCGGGTATTACAAGGGGCAACGGATTTCTGTCCAGGGCCACGGCATGGGTATTCCATCCATTGGTATCTACACATACGAACTATTCCATTTTTATGATGTGGACACGATTATCCGCGTTGGTTCATCGGGTGCCATCAGTGAAGAGGTGAAGATCATGGACCTGATTTTTGCCATGGGCGCCTGTACCGATTCCAATTATGCAGAGCAGTACAAGCTTCCCGGCACGTATGCGCCGATAGCGAGCTTTCCGCTTCTGCGACGGGCTGTAACCATTGCCGAAGATATGGGCCAAGCCTATCACGTCGGCAACGTACTCTCTTCGGATTACTTCTATAAAGATGAGGGCTCAGCCTTGGATTGGGATAAAATGCGCGTGTTGGCTGTGGAAATGGAAGCGGCCGCTCTCTACATGAATGCGGTCCGCGCCGGCAAAAGTGCCCTTACGATGCTGACCGTTTCCGACGAACTGCACAGCGGCAGACAGCTTCCGGCCAAGGAGCGGCAGACCAGCTTTACGACGATGATGCAGATCGCCTTAGAAACGGCCCTGCCCAACTGACCGGCCGGCAGCCCTTGCAAGACGAGAAAGGAGCGCTTCTGCATGGACGTGTTGGTTTCGTCTGTCATATTCTTTTCTGTCTTTGCAGGTCTGTGGTACCTGCTGCAGGCAAAAAACGTCTGGGGTCTAGGATCAAAGGCAGGCCGTGGGCGCCAGGCTCTTTTCCAGGCCCTCTTCACGGCAGCTGTGGCTACCGCAGTCTTTGCAGCACTCAATCTCGCCTTTGCCTAAACCGGATACATTTTTGGCACCAAACGGGGTGATAGAGCATGGATTTTTCCGAACTGAAACAGAGAGCTGCCGCGGTCTTAAACCCAAGAGTGCTCAGCAAGACGGCGGAAGCCGGAGGCGTCGGTGCTGCGCTCTTGACTGATACGGGCGCAGTCTATGTAGGTGTGTGCATCGACACTGCATGTTCCATGGGATTTTGTGCCGAACATGCGGCCGCAGCGGCCATGATCACCGCAGGCGAAAGCCGCGTGATCAAAATGGCTGCCGTTGACTGGGATGGGAGCGTTCTGCCGCCCTGCGGACGATGCAGGGAGTTCATCAGCCAACTCCATCCTGAAAACGACAGCGCCCAGGTCCTGCTTCCCGGTGGCCGTATCAAACCCCTAGCGGAACTGCTGCCGGACGATTGGAAGCAGCAGAAGGAAGATAGGGGAAAATAGAAAGGGTGTTCTACATGGATAACCAGCAATACGCAAACCAGTGCTTTGACAACGGCATGAACTGCTCCCAAGCCGTCGTTTCGAAATTCTGGGAACGTTGGGCCGGCAGCGGGCAAGATGGCCTCCGGGCGTCCGCAGGCTTTGGAGGCGGCATGAAACAGGCCTCCCATTGCGGCGCTGTGACCGGGGCCTATATGGTTTTGGGTCTCTATGCAGGACAGCAAAGCGAAGACATACACGAAGTCAAACGCATCGCCGGGGAACTCGTAGGCGACTTCACGTCCCGTTTCCAACAGCTCTGCGGAAGCGTGATCTGCAGGGACCTGCTGGGCCATGATATCAGCACCCCAGAAGGGTTGGCTAAAGCCCGCCAAGAGGATCAGTTCAAGAAAGTTTGCCGGCCCTTGGTCGGCGATGCCCTAGACGTATTGGATCAAATGCTTCAGGATCAGCCGCGGTTTCCGGGGCCGTCCTCAGAATAAGTCCCACGGCGGAAGAATGCGAGACAATCGCTTATGGACCACCCTGAAAAAAGCCCAGCTAAGTTTGGCAGGCTTTTTTCGTTGCAGCGATACTGATTATCTACGGCAAATGCCAGTGATCATCCTGCCGCGAAGCATTAAAAAGGCAGAAGGCAAAGGAGGATTTTGGTTTCATTGGTCAAAATTAACATTATATAAACTTTACCGATGCCATGGACAGCGTTGCCGGCCACGTGTACGGCGCACCGCAGCCATAGGGTAGAAACGGCGGCCTGCATCTTAGGGTGCACCCGGCGCACACGAGGCGGCCATTGGCGTTGGCAGACTGCAGGGGAAACGGGGTGGGCGGATGAGGACAATTGTTGTGTACAGCTCCAAATCCGGGTTTACGGAGACGTATGCCCAGTGGATTGGACAGGAACTGGGGTCCGATGTAGTCAAGATCAAGCAGGCGCGGGCAAAGGATCTGCGCTCGTACGACGCTGTCATCTACGGAGGCGGCCTCTATATCTCCGGCATACGCGGAGTACGGTGGCTGAAAAGGCATCTCAAGGGGCTCGACGGCAAACCGGTCATTGTTTTTGCCACCGGCGCCTCACCGCCGCGCCCAGAAACCATCGTGAAAGTCCGCAATAAAAACTTCAACGCCGAGCAGCAGCGAAACATCGCGTTTTTCTACTTGCGAGGAGGCTTTGACTTCCGTCGTCTCAACCCCGTGGATAAAGGGCTCATGACCCTGCTCAAATGGCGCCTGTTGATCAAGCGTAGGCCCAATACCGACGAACGGGGCATGCTCTCCGCGTACAAAAGGCCGCAGAACTTCACCAAAAAGGACTCTATCCGCCCTTTAATCCGTCATGTTCGACAGCTCCGCAGCCCTTGAGCGCGCGGATCATGACAGACTTAACCGGGCGGGTCCGCATGGTCTGTAGTCTTTGGAGTGAGTGCTGCTGCCTTTTTGTACGACTTGATCAAATGCCCGCCGATGATCTTCAATGTGACAAAGAGCGGCATGGCAATGAAAAGCCCGATTATGCCCAGAAGACTGCTGACAAGGATCAGGGCGAAGATAATGGCCAGCGGGTGGGCGGCCAGTTTCCGGCCCATCACTTGGGGGGTAATGAGAAAGCTTTCCACCTGTTGTACCACCACAACCACCAGCAGTACCTGCAAACCCAGTACCGGTGATGAAACAAATCCCACGATCACGGCCGGTATGGCACCGAGAATTGGTCCCAGGTAGGGGACAAAGTTGGTTATGAGGCCAATCAAAGAAAGTACGAGGGCATTTTCCAGCCCGATAATCAAAAGCCCAATGTACATCATCGTACCTACGCAGACGCTGACGAAGATCTGGCCCTGGATAAATGCCGCCAATCCTCGGTCAATATCCCGCAGTGTCTGCGCTACCACAGGCTGGTAGTGGTCGGGAAGGAGATTGAGAAACGCAGAACCGATCACTTCCCGTTCTTTCAGAAGGTAGTAGAGAATGATCGGGAGCAAAATGACCGAAAACGCTGCGCTGGTAATGACATTAACCGCCGAATACAACCCTCGCCCCACGTCGGGCATGGTTTCTAGAACCCAGTCAGTCAGCCATTCGACCACATCTTCGAATGCAAATCGTTCCTCAAGAGAAAACTGCTCCCACAATAGAGGCCATTCCACCCGAGCGGCAGCCTGCTGCAGCTGCATCAGATAGCCGGGGAAGCGGTCCAGCAAATCCATGAACTGCCAGTAGGCAGCGACACCCACCGTCATGACGAGGAAACTGCCAGCCACGCCAATGCCGGTAAAGACCAACAGAATCGCTGCCGGACGAGGAAGGCGAGTGGTCTCTAGACGCTTCACCACGGGGGAAATCAGGTAGTATAGGATCAGTGCAACCACAGACGGGATGAACAGTACATTAAACGCAATGACCACAGGGGAAAAGATGAACGAAACCTGGGATGCCACCCAGATGGTCGTAAAGAGCAGGAGCAGCCAAACAGTGATCCGAAACGGTTTTGACGACAGCACAGTCGTTGTCACCTCCATGATCTTACCATCATAATGTACGGCAGGCACTGTCTTTTTCCTGCCGTGACAGCTCCCGCCATCACAGTCGGTTTAAGGCTGTCGCTTTGTTTCGGGTCCGAAACTTTTTTGCTGTGTCTCCATTATACCGGCAGGGATGCGGGAAGAGATGTCGAATATTTCCAGACACAGCCGCTTCGCCGGAAAACACAGTTTTGAATCATGTTTATGAATCCACCGAATGGAAGGAGAAATACCAAATGAAGAAGAGATGGAATATGCTGCTAGTATTGTGCTTATCGTTGTTGGTGGCGGCCACCGGGGCCGTGTCGGCCCAGACCCCCATACCGTGGTTCGACTACGATCCGCCGGAGAGCTTTTACATGGGTCTCGATGCCACCGGCTCATACCACTACTTGAACGATGAATTTGGGGAGACAGCCATAAACCGGGGATCACTGAAGCTGCGGTTCGTGCAGTTCATGGACTCACCAACCTTTGGCTATGATATCAATGCATCCGTCACCTTAAACACAAAGGAAAGCGATGAAGACAGGGCTATCGATTTAGACTTCATATCCGGCGGCCATACCAGTGCCAAATACTATTTTATGGAGGACAGTGACATATTTGGCTATGGCGGCATAACCGGCAGTGCCGCTTCGGAGGCGGACGGCTATTCTGTTTTGGGCACGGCTGGTGTGGGTTATGGGCGCTTCAAAGATGTCACGCCTCTGGGCCGGGCTTCAGAGATCGAACGGGCGCTGATGGAAATCGGCGATGTTGTACAAATGTTCGGGCGTGCGTTCTTGGTTGAACTGGCCCAGGAAACGGAACGCATCCATGCTGAAGTGGAAACGGATTTGGAGAGAACAGAACGTATTGCTGAATACATCACCGACAATGCCCCCGGCAATCCTCCTGTGAGCCCGGCTGGGGTCCTGCAGATCAACGACATCCTCACCACCGGTGTCGGACGCCGGACGGTCGGCTGGGAAGTACGCGGCGGCCTTGGTTTCCCGTTGATCATCGATGATGACGCCACCCGCAGTGTCAATGCAGTGGCCAGTGCTTCTCTGGGAATGCCCATTAGTTTTGACACCCAGGTAAACGTGACGGCCCAGGCCAGTTCGCCCTTGGACGAAATCGGTGATCAATACACCATCGGACTGCAGGGCGATGTGGTGCATACGCTCACTGAGATTATCGATGTGGGCGGAGACGTGAAGTATAGCCTGCACGGCGGCGATGACAACAAGTGGTCATGGTCGGCCGGGGCGTTTGCCGATGTCCAGATTGCCAAGTCGTTGACCTTGGTCAGCACTGCCGAACTGAGCCGGGCTGACAAATATGACCAATCCAGGTTCGAGTTTAAGACCTCCCTGCGCTACCGCTTCTTCTAGCAGCGGCGCTCGCTTGATGCCAAAGGAACAAGAGCTCCCGGCGCCGCTGACAGTGTCCGGGAGCTTTTTCTACGGCCGAACGGCCGTGCGGAACTCCAATTCAACCTCGTCGCCAAGGGGCGTTCCATCCCTGCAGCGCAGGTCTGGTTTTACCCAAACCCGAAACAACGAATCCCCAGGCAGTGGCAAAAGGGGCGTAACGATAACCAGGCCGCCGCTTGTTCGGGTTTCCGCAGCCACGGTGCGTCCGCGATGATCCGACAGACCGACGGCACCTTCAGCGCTGTCAGGACAGATAAGGCGATTAAAACCCAGCAGGATAGGATTTTCGCGATGGTAGTACTGTTCGTCGTCCTCGGGCATACTGTCCAATAACTGCAATGTATCGGATCGGTCCGGCTCGATCACGAACAAAACATATGCGGCCGGTGCTTGGCTCCTATGGGTTTGAACAGCCACGGAATAGGATCCGCTGTCAAGGGATGCGTGCAGCGTGGCAGTGTCGGCGGCAGAGAAATAGTCAAGGCGCTGTTGTTCCTGCCATAGAGATATGCGCACGGGTACCGGGCTGTCCAGCGCGTACAAGGTGGCGGCGAGGTTATGGCTGCTTTCCATGGTCAGCGTCCGATAATGCTCTCCGGGCAGGACAGGGGCTGTCGTACGCCGGTAGCCGAAATACCCGGACAGCAGTGTGCCTTTGAGAAGCTCGTCTCCTTCGCCCCGCCGGAAGGCCGGCCTGTCGGCTGTGGGCAGCCGCAGGCTTTGAAATTGCAAGGAAAGCTGTACCAGTGACGGCTCTGCAGCGCGGGCCCGTAGCTCGTAGTTCCCGGGTGCCAGGTGAAAGATGTCTTGGACAGGGGTGCTCTGCGGCTCACGATGGCCGATACGGCTCATGCCGCTGTCTGCAGCCCACAAGGACCAGGAAACGTGTGGCTCGGGAAAGGCATCCCCCACGGTGAGAGTACCGTGGGACTGCAGTTCGATATGCCAAGTATGAGTCCTTTGCGATGAAAGCCGTGCTTCGATGTATTGGGTATCGCTGTGCCGGAAGACGACATCACCGGCGGAGACCGCTGAAATCCACAGAAGAATCAAGACTACAGTTAGTAAAGCCGCAGTGCATCTGCCCAATTGTGACACCTGCCAGTGTATGTGTTGTATGTCTCTTCCGTTAAGTATACCAGCTGCCTGCGGCCAGAGAAACCCTCTCGCGGCAGATAGAATGGAACCGGTATGTCTTGCCTGGGAAACCAACATCCCGACCGCAGGTATGTACCGCCGCCAGGCTGCAGGACATCACCCGCCGCCCGTCGAATAAAAGTCGAATACCTGTTGTAGTCTGCACTTGCGAAGGGTGTATGAATATTGGAAATATTGAGTATACCGCTGCTCTACCTGCTGGGCATAGGCGGATGGCTGCTGGTGAAACCGCTGGGCATCCCTGTCCCCGCGCTCATGGGAACAATTCTCGTCGTTGGCGGACTGCGAATTGCCGATGTGGGGCTGCCGGAAACGCCGCCCGGTTTTGAGGAAGTTGTCCAGATCCTGTTGGGTCTCTATGTGGGCAGCATGATTTCCAAGGACACCCTGCACCAAATGCGCCTGCTGCTGCTTCCTTCTTTGGTGACCATGGTGTGGGTTCTTTTGCTGGCCTTTGGCGGCGGCTGGTTTTTGGGTGCTGTGACCTATCTGGATCCGCTGACGGGCGTGTTGGGTTCTAGCACCGGCGGGCTGCCCGAAATGACCGTAATTGCCTTGGCCACCCATGCCGATGCCAGCGTCATTGTCATACTGCAGTTGGTGCGGATTATTGCGGTGATA
>PUOC01000086.1 GCA_003551965.1 Clostridiales bacterium
ACTACCATCCTCCCGGGGATCAGTGGTATGCGGTGGAAATCTGCGCCGATACCGGTGAAGTAGCGATCTTGGATTCATTGCAGCTGCCAAGCCCAGCACGATACACACACAGGCCGGGCGAGGTCGCCGTGGAGCTTAAGTGGGCAGGTCCCGCCGATCTGGACCTGGAAATTTGGTCGGAAGACTACATCTATCTTGACAAGGCCGCTGCCATCGGCGAATCACCGGACTCGGTTCACGGCGATGAAGGCAGCGAATGGCTTGTGTTCCGAGACTATCTAGTAGGCGACTACAGCACGGGCCGATTCATCGTTTCGCCGTATTACTTCGGACCCGAGGACCACGGCCCGGTTCGGGCTTCGCTCACCATATACTTCCCCGACGGCACCCAAGAGGTAATCACACAGGAACTGCAGTACACGCCGCCCTATGATCAATGGTTCGCGATCCTTGTGGATACCGATGCCGCAAGCACGGAAATCATCGATGCCTTTTGGGAATAGTCCCGGCGCTGTCGGCCGGACACTTGGTCAATACCGGCGCCCGCAGCCGGTCCTTCCATCACTGCTACAAATGCCGCAAGAACGACGAAGGATGATTGAGGAAATCGCGAGTCAGTTTGACGTGTTCCAGTGCCGAATAGGTCGTCTGCTGCACCGGTGATTGATCAAAATCGTAAATGGCCGCTCCGGGAACAGCCAACAGAATCGGCGAATGCGTAGCAATGACAAACTGGCACTGCTCTGCTTCTGCCTTTTGCTTCACCAGTGACAGCAGGGCCAGCTGCCGGTGCGGCGAGAATGCCACCTCTGGTTCATCCAGGAAATAGATGCCGCCGGGAACCAGACGTTCCAGCAAGACATCCAAGATGGACTCACCGTGCGATTGGGCATCCAGATCTTCTCCGTACCTATCGATCAATGCCTGTCTCTGTCCCAGCGCAGATCCTTTGGCCAGCTGCAGGCCATACCCGCTAAGTTCTTCCTCATAAGCTTCAGCATCGTCGGCCAGCTCTGCAGCCATTTGAGCCATCCGCCGGCAGAAATTGAAGAAATCTTCGGTCCGCAGGAAAAAGCCTCGCCAAGACCGGCGGTTCCAAGCCAGTTGCATATGGGCGGCCAATGTCCGGGCATGGGCTAGGGTCTGGTCTCGGACAGCCGCTTCGCCGCCAATGGCAGGCAGTTCCACGGCCGCAGCGGCAGCCTCTAAGATCGTTGACTTCCCGGAACCGTTTTCTCCGACAAAGATAGTCACGGGGGCCGGCAAGGTCAGCACCGGCTGTATCTTCTCGGCCGCGACCGAAAACGGAAACCGATGGGCATGGGGCAGATTTTCTACCCGTATTTCCCGCAGGTAGATCATGGGCAACACCCCCCGCTTTCTGCGCTGGGCCACTGGATTCGCACCGAAGCGCGGTTCACCCGCGAAATTCCTTGATTTCTGAGAAGTTTCCGCTCTTGGCCGCCAGCAGCAGGGGCCGCATGTACTCATCGACCAAACCGGCATGCAAGGGAATAGGCATGTTCTTCAGCTTCATTTCCAACTGGGGGTTTTTCGCGGCCGTCAGGGCGCGCTCGATGTGGGCCTCGGAGAACCCCTGCAGTTCATTGAGGGTCGTTGGCAGCCCAATGCTCTTGTGAAATGCGACCATGCCCCTGGCCACGGCCAGACCCAGCTCGGTACCCCGAAGAGCCGTTAGGTCCTCAGAAATAAATCCGGCCTCTGCAAACGCCGAACCCACCACCCGCAGCTGTTCTTCGATGGCAGGAGCAAAAAACACGGTATAGTACGGGTTCATCAGGCCGCAGGCCCGGCCGTGGCTGGCAGCATCAATCAGCGAAAAACTGGTCAAATGGGCTCCGTTGGTGCCGCCCACCATGATCGCATAGCCGCCCAAATCTGTGGCTAAACCGAGGGCTTCCCGTGCCTGCAAATCATCGGGAGCGTCCAGAGCCTGCTTGGTATACTTCAAGATCAGACCCAACGCTACCTCGGTAATTTCCTGGCAAAGCTGAAAGTTCGGTTCCCGGATCCCATAGAACACTTCCAGACAGTGTGCCATACCGTCAACGGCGCCGTCGGCGGTAAGTTCCGCCGGCATCGTTGTGGTCAATGCATAATCGAAAACGGCTTTGGGAGGAACAATAGCCTCATCAACGATCAGCTTCTTCTGTCCTGCTTCGGGATCGGTGACGTTGGAGTACTTCGTCAAGTGTGCTCCGGAGCTAGAAGCGGTCTCCACCGCCAGCAGCGGCATTAATGCCCTGCCCGTTTCGTCTAGAACTTCCGTCACCCGGTTGGTCCCGAAATATGTTTCGATCTCCGGCGAATAACTGCCAAGACTGGCCAGAACAATGGCTGCCTTGGCCGCATCAATGCCGCTTCCCCCTCCAATGACCACGACGCAGTCCGGTTTGCAGTGGAGAATATGACCCTGCAAGCGGTATACATCTTCCTGCGGTGCATTAGGACGGGCACCGGAAACGACGCGGCCACCGGCCAATGCCACGCCGTTCTGCTGCAAAGAAGCAGTAACCTTATCCGTTGCCTCTGCACTACTGCCCGTGATAACCAGAGCGCAACGACCAAGCGACGCGGCCAAGGGACCGGTCTCGTCCAAAACGTCGAGGCCGAAGGCATAGTTGTCGCCCTTAAACTGCCTCAGCAATTCACTGGCACGGTCCTGGAGTCTCATCATCGTTATTCTCCTCTCTGGTTGCAAAGGATATTCCACGGTTTCTGCTAGTGCTTCTCGCCGAGCAGGCCCATCCCCTGCAGGATCTCCCGCAGAGTCGCTTTTTCTTCCGCAGTCATCGGCCCCACCGGCCCTAGGCAGGGACCCGCTTCAATGCCCAATAGTTCCAGGGCTTCTTTGATAACCGTAGGGAAGGTCCCTAGGGTGAAGCCCGCCCGCAGCGGTGCCAGCCGATACTGATCCTGCAGGGATCCTTCGATGTCCCCAGCCGCATATTTGTCATAGATATCGGCGCACAGCCTTGGGGCCACGTTGGCGCAGGCAGCGATGGAACCGCTGCCTCCGTGGGCCAAGCAGGCATGGATCAACGTGTCCCGCCCCGCCAGCACATGAAAGCCGCGCTCCTTCGTCCGCCGGATATATTCGGTTGTAAGAGAGAAGTCGCCGCTGCTGTCCTTGATGCCGACAATATTGTCCACCGATGCCAGTTCCACGGCTGCCGCCGCTGTGATGGTCACCTGGGTTTTCGGCACATTGTTGTAAAGCAGGATTGGCAGCTTGGTATTTTGGGCAATTTCCCTATAATGAAGCACCAGCTCCTCCTGGGTCGGACTGATAAACATCGGTGTCAGTACAGACACGGCATCGGCACCTGTGTCTTCGGCCATTTGGGTCAAGGCAATGCATTCCTTGGTAGTAATGGCCCCGGAACCGAAATAAATGGGAACTCGGCCGGCGGTTTGATCGATGGTGATGGCCAGTACCTCTCGCTTCTCTTCCAGTGAAAGGCCGTAGAACTCGCCAGTGGTGCCCACGACAAAAACGCCGTGGACTCCACCGTCAATCACATGCTCAACCAGCCTGCGCAGGGGCTGTTCGGCGGGTTTGCCCCCGTAGGTCAGGGGAGTTATCAGTGCCGGTATTATTCCTTTTGGGCTGAAGTTCACTGCCATTCCTCCTCACTGCCGTCTTGTAGCGGAGCGCCTGCGGCCGTGCTGCCCACCAGCATCCGGTAGCGAGCCAGCACCCCTTTTACCGGTGCCATTTTCAGGCCGGTGGTCTCTTTTCTGCGTTCGAGTTCATCGACATCGACGTGAAGCTCAATGCTGCGCCGCGGTATATCCACGGCGATAATGTCGCCGTCTTGCACATAGGCGAGCGGTCCTCCGGCTGCGGCTTCCGGAGCAATGTGTCCGATACAGGGGCCGCG
>PUOC01000260.1 GCA_003551965.1 Clostridiales bacterium
AAACGGTTCAAGACCAGCGGGGCAACCGGTCTGCAGAAGCACTCACAACTCAGTTAGGAAATAACAATACTTCGAGCCAGATACAAAGGAATTCATCCAGCATTACCAGTTACGATTCTCCCCCGGCCGTGGCCACGATTATCCAAGACGGGAATTTTAATGAGGCAGGTCAAGATCAGCGAGGGGACCACGCAGCTGAGGTTTACCAATATGGAGACAGAAATACGGCTTGGCAGTCACAGGATGTAAGCGGAGAGAATGAAACGTCCGAGAACTATGCAAGTACTTGGCAGTCCGGCAATGACAACCTTGCTAACTCGGACCAAGACGGAGACTACAACACTGCAACCGCTAGCCAAGATGGCGATCGCAACAGTGCGCTGATCATGCAGAATGGCTTGAACAACAATGCTGACGTCACCCAGGATGGAAACGACAACACAGCGAATGTTTGGCAGCAATAGCAGGAATCGCCGATACAGATCTTAATAGTATCTAGGTGGGCAGTTCTTCATAACCGTACTGCCCACCTTGGTACGACACAAGTGGAAGGAGACAAGAACAATGAGGTGCGCTATGATATGTTCGTTGCTTACTGTTGTCATGCTCTTTATGCTTCCGCCATTAGCGGCCTCAGCAACCCATGACTGGGATCCATATGGAATATCCGACAGTGCCTTTGATTCTGGCGATATTGACGACGAGCGTTTACTCGAAGTATTTTCGATTGACGAAATAGAATTGTCTGTGTTGAGTCCTATGGCCACCAACACGGCAGGTATACTACAATACGGCGATGACAACGTAGCGGAAGTGAAACAGCACGGTGCAGGAAATGCGGCAGGAATTCTGCAAGATAGCGCATATGGTAGCGAAGCATTTGTTTATCAACAAGGTCATGTGAATCTGGCGGGAGTTTTGCAGGGGAACGGAGAAGCTAATACCGCCGGGATACTGCAGTACGGCAGCGGTAATGTGGCAGGAATATGGCAGCTTGGCAGCAGCAATGATGGGGAGATTAACCAACTAGGTACGAGCAACGCAGCAGGCATAGGACAAAAGGGAGATAACAACCAGGCTAAGATCCACCAGTACGGCTTAGGGAATTTTGGTGCCGTTTCCCAAATTGGCGATGACAACGACGCTGAAATTCAACAGGTTGGTTTTGGCAATTACCACATTGAACAGCACGGTGACGGTGCATCAATCGAGGTCCTTTTCGATTTCCACTAACACTGCGAAGCTGTGCAGAAAGGAGAAAAGACATGCGAACGAATGCCAAAGCACTCGTTGCTGCGGTTGTGGGGCTTATGCTATTGTTGATCATCGTTCCTCAAGCTGTTGCTGAAGACCCTGAACTCGACGACCGCATGCGCTTAATCGAGGCCTCGGAGCAATTGGCGGCCGAGCGCGACCCTGATCTTCTGGGGCTCAAAGCCGGCTTAATGGCGACCAACTTCGGGGCTGAGGAGGCCCAGATCAATCCGGGGGCCCGTTTAGTCTACTACGTTCCCCAAGTGGACGTTCTGCGGCTGCAGGGAGAAGCCATCTACATCCGGGATGATCTATCGGCGTCCGGCTTTCTAGGTGCGGCCGTGGAGCCATTGCGGGGTTCTATCCTGTCGCCTTATGCCGGTGCGGGCATCGAGGTCGGCGGGTATGCCAACTACCAGGTGTTTGGCGGTGTGGAAGTGTGGGACAACTTCTTCTTGGAAGCAAAATACGTCAGCGAAGACGACGCCGACCAGAACAACATCTATCTGGCCGTCGGCTTTCAGCTTGAGTTTTAGGAGGGTCCATTGTGAAGAAGCGCATGATTCCATGGGTCACAGCGGCCGTTGTACTGCTCTGCCTGGCCAATGTCGCCGCAGCTGCCAGTCATACCATGAGCTGGAGCTTTCAGATGTTCAACAATCCCAATGCACGCCAGGTGGCCTTAAACATTGCCGAAAAACAGGAGGCCATGTGGGAAGAGGACGATCCCGATGATCCCGTGGCGGATTTCCGTGACAGCTTAGAGCGCAGACTGTATTCCCGGGCACAGCGGGAAATTGTGGACATCATCTTCGATGAAGAAATCGATGAACGAGAAGACTTCACCGTCGGCGACCTGGACATCTCTGTGGAGCAAGACCCGGATACCGGCGAAACAATTATTACCATAACCGATCGGGAAACCGGTGAAGAGACCGTTATTACCTACGGCGAAGACTTTTGGCCTACCAGCCATGATTGGTAGCAGAGCAGAGGAACTTCTTTCTGAGGATGGTGAATACCATGAAAGCCATATATGTGCTGCTGTCGTTCCTGCTGATCTTCAGCGGGCCTATGGTTGCAGCGGAAGCACCGGATACCGAACTGGATTCCGAAGAGAAAATGGAGCAAATACTAGAATCCAGCGACGAGATCATGCTTTCCGAACCCAACGTGACCACGGCTACACAGCTGCTGGCTGCGCTGCCGGAGCCGGAAGAAAAGGCCCAGATCGCTGTCTACAACATTGAAGACAGCACAGGCCAATTTAAGACCGGCGGTTCCACCGTCGTCACCCAAGGTGCCGTGGACATGATGATCACAGCCCTGCAGCGGTCCCGCCAGTTCAAGGTGCTAGACCGCACTGATTTCGGGGATTTCATGAACGAGCAGAACCTGCAGGCTGAGAACCGCTTGGCCGACGGAGAAGGTCCTATTCTCGGCGAAATGTCCGGGGCGGACTATGTGCTCTCCGGAGCCATCACAGAGTACCAGGTCGACAAAGAGACAGGCGGCTTGGGAATATCCATCGCAGGCATCGGCGGGTCCAAGGAAGTAGCCCGGGCGACGACGGCATTAGACGTTCGTTTGACCGATTCCACCACCGGAGAAGTGGTGTGGTCCGAAAGCCTCAAAGGTGAAATCGAAGGCGAAAAAGTAGGCGTGCAGGCGTTCTCCTTCTTGGGCAGCAACATTGTCGAGTTCGAGACCGGGCGGGGCAAACAGGAAGTGATCAACCTCATTGTCCGCACCCTGATCGAAGAAGCTGTATTCAAGATGTATGATGCAGGCATCTGAACCCATACGCCACGGGCCTCAACGCAACAGCAGCCTAGCACACGACCTCCGCTGAGCAAAAGAACCTAGGGCGGGGGTTTTTTGTGTGTTCAAAAACGCGGCGGGCTTCCCTGCGGTTCTCCACTCCGGCCCGGAGAGGGCCAGCGCCACAGGGCAGTGAGACTGAAACGGAAAGTTTGGCGGCTTGGCCGGGAACCTCCTCCCCGGCGATCCGCATACAGATCGGCTCAACCCTGGGCATGCATAAGCAGTTTGCCCGCTGCTGCGGGATTGATACCATCATTTCCCGTTTACCACTGGGATGCATGCCCCGGGCCTCTGGATTTGGCCGTTTATATCCAGCACCAAGTCTGGTAAGCTAGAGCTACACCATATATGGGAGTGGACCGCGATGAGCTTTCTACCCATGTCAAAAGAAGAAATGCAGCAGCGGGGCTGGAACGCATTGGATTTCCTGATCCTCTCAGGCGATGCCTATGTGGATCATCCATCTTTCGGCGCGGCGGTAATTGGACGGGTCCTAGAAGCCGAAGGTTTTCGCGTTGGGATCATTGCCCAACCGGATTGGCGGGACGTAAAAGCCTTCCGCGTTCTGGGCCGTCCCAAGCTGGCTGTTCTTGTTACCGGGGGCAACATCGATTCCATGGTCAACCACTACACGGCGGCGAAGCGCCCCCGCAGCAACGATCTGTACTCGCCTGGCGGACAGGCAGGCCGCCGGCCGAATCGCGCTGCCATCGTCTATGCCAACAAAGTCAGGGAAGCATACAAGGGCGTTCCCATCATTGTTGGAGGTTTGGAAGCCAGCCTGCGCCGTCTGGCCCATTATGACTATTGGAGCAATAAGGT
>PUOC01000146.1 GCA_003551965.1 Clostridiales bacterium
GTGCACCATGTGGTTGGCATTCACGGCGATATTTCCGCCGAATTACGCGAGTTCTGCCGCTACGTTCCAGGCATCCAGCCCCATACCGTGGATTAACCAAGCAGACTATTGCGGCTGCGCCGGCACCCTGCAGTGAAAAGACAGTGCAGCGTACTCTCTGCTGCCTGGAGCGCTGCAGGGTTAGGGCTTCGTTCTACGGTATTTCTACTCTGCAAGAGGAGAGTGTTTCCCATGCGATACGACATCGTTGGTCTCGGTCTTTGTACCCACGATTATCTGGCTGTTGTTCCCCACATGCCTGCATTTGAAACCGGCGTCAAGATGCTGCAGTCCGATGAGCAGGGAGGCGGCCCGGCTTCCACGGGCGTCGCTGCGGCCAGCCGTCTCGGGGCCCAGTGTGCCTTCCTGGCCCGCGTGGGGGACGACACCAGCGGCCGCTTCATTGTAAACGCCCTGCAGCAAGATGGGGTAGATACCAGTCGGATGCTCACCGAACCCAATGCACGATCCCATGTTTCTCTGGTCATGGTGGAGGCATGCACCGGCTCGCGGGCGTTTATCACAAACGATGCTTCCGTCACACCGCTGCAGCCTCGGGATCTTGACGAAGAGGTGATTGCCCGGGCCAGGATACTGCATCTAGACGATTCGCAGCCGCAGGCTAGTTTGGCAGCGGCACGGATAGCCAAGAAACACGGTGTTCTGGTGCTCCTTGACAGCAATGCCGTCCGCGAACATACAGTGGAACTCCTGCAGTATGTTGACGTTTTCATACCCGCTCGCTTCTTCTACCCGGATTTTACAGACTGCAGCGATCCAGAGGACGCTCTCGATGTGATCGCCGGCTGTGGGCCCTCGGAAATCGTTATTACCTTAGGCGAAGAGGGCTGTGTCGGCGTCGATGCCGAAGGTAAATTTTCCCTGCCGGCTTTTTCGGTGAACCCGGTGGTAGATACCACCGGTTGCGGCGATGTGTTCCATGGTGCCTATGCATACGCCAAACTACAGAATTGGAAGGCCCGATCCTGTGCCCAGTTTGCCAGTGCGGTTGCGGCACTGAAATGCCGCAAGCTCGGTGGACGGCGAGGGATACCTACCATCCAGGAGACCATGCAGTTCTTGGAGGAAAATACGGAAGAATGGAGGCCTGACGTCTCATGAGCATAGCATCTCTCACCGACGCATTACAATGGGCGGAGCGCCGGAACTGCGCCGTTGGTGCATTCAATGTTTGGAACTGGGAGTCCGCCATGGCCATTATTGAAGGGGCCGAAGAGGAGGGCGTGCCGGTTATTGCCATGGTTTATGCCGGCGTATTGGAGCGGATGGGGCTGGAAGAGTCGGTCAGTTTTCTGCGGGCCGCGGCCCAGAAGGCCGCTGTGCCGGTGGTCATACATCTTGATCACAGCAGCGATGAGCACAAAGCCATACAATGCGCCGCTGCAGGTTTTTCGTCGGTCATGTATGATGGATCGCAGCTTCCCTTTGACGAAAACCTGGACAAGACCAAGGAACTGGTGGAAAAAGCTTCGATCCTGGATTGTGATGTGGAAGGCGAGCTGGGTCAAGTGGGCTCGGCAGCCACCGATGACTACTTCGATCCGGCGGCGATGACGGTTCCCGGCGACGCCGCCGAGTTCGCTGCCCGCTCCGGGGTGACGGCTTTGGCGGTCGCCATCGGCAATGCCCACGGGCTCTATCGGGAAGAACCGCACCTGGACTTCCCAAGGCTGGAAGAGATCCGAAACCGCAGCGGCGTGCCTCTGGTCCTGCACGGCGGAACAGGCATTCCCGACAGGGATATTCGCAGGGCCATTGCATTGGGCGTTCGCAAAATCAATGTGGGAACAGAGATCGTTCTGGCCATGCAGAGAGCCTTTGCCGAGCAGATGAGAGGCAGTCCCGACGGGTGGAACTTCCTAGAAGCCTCGACCGCCGCCCGAAAGGAAGTAAAAACGGTCGTGCGCAACCGGATTTCCTTGTTTGCTATGAAATGACGCCTTGCGGCCGCTTTTCTGTGGGTCACGCTGTATGGTTCCCGGCAGACGTCCGTGGGGCGCTGCGCTGACGCCACTATCTCTTGGAGGTAACCCCTGTCATGGAATTCCGCCACTACACGGCATCTTACAATGTCGCAGCAAATAGACGCTTGCCTAAGTGTATCATCTGGGCCATGGTCCTTTTTCTGGCCGTGCTGTTCTTGGTGCCGCCGACAGTGGAGGCGGGTTCTTCGGGAGATGTCGAAATATGTCTTTCTTGCATCGGCGAGTACGCTGCTGAACCGGCTGCGGGCTGGAATGTGCGCGATGCCGTGTCTGGCCAAAGTGATCCCCAATTCCGACAGATCCAAGGCAACAGTTTTGAAAGGGGCCTCAGCCGCGGAACCTATTGGATTCGGGTGCGGCTGCGTGACGCTTTGGAACGGGACGGCCTAAGTCTCTCTGAGGACACATTGGCTGCAGCGGCAGCCAATGGTGTGCTATATCTTGATTACAGCAATATTGACGAAATCGACGTGTATGTACCCGTGCAGAAAGATGGAGACCTGTACTACCGACATCTGCAAGGGGGTTGGACTCGCGGTTTTGACGGGGACGATGCCGGCTTTGTTTTTCCCGTCTTTGAGCTTCCCACTGACGTTGGCCTTGGCCATTACCTGGCTGTTCGCGTGCAGAGCGATTACATAACCAATTTCCGCATGGCAGTGGCTAGTGAACAAACGTTTGAGCGAACCCGGCTGCGCGTGACGGCATTTCTGTACTTCACCCTCGGCATCTTTCTGGCCGTGGCGGCCATGAATTTCCTCCTTTGGTATCAGCTTCGGGATCGGCAGTATCTGCTGTTGTTCTTCTATGTGGTCAGTTTGGCCATTTACCAGAACGGCATCACCGGAACCCTGCATGTCGTTCTTCCCGAGACGGCCTTGTTCCTCTCTGCGACGGTTGTTATCTGGGCCCATGTCGGGTTCTTTAATGGGCTTCGCTTTGTCCATTCGTTTTTGGCTGTGGACACCTATCTGCCCTATCTTTCCTGGCTGTATCGGTTGCTATGGTCGCTCAATGGTGTGGCGATCGTTTTGGCCCTTGCGGGTCTGCGCTTCCATGCCAATGTTCTGGCGTATATCGTCGGGGCGGTTGTGCCGATTCTTTTGGTCTACACTGCCGGTGCCAGCTGGCGAAACGGACATCGTCTTTCCAAGTATTATCTGCTGGCTTCGGGTCTGCTTCTGGCGGGTGTTGTTGTGTTTGTCCTGCGCGGCCTCGGCGTGGTATCCCACGGTTTCGTCCCTACCTATGCATTGTCCGCTGCCGGTGCCGGTGAAGTGGTACTCTTTTCACTGGCCTTGGCTGAGCGCGTCCGAGCCTTGGAAAGGGAAAAGGCCGGACTGCAGAAGAGCCAGCAGCAGCTCGCTTGGGCCAGTTTAACCGACGAACTGACGGGGATCAGCAATCGGCGCCATTTCTACCAGCTGGGCATGGACTTGCAGCGGCAGGGACAGGAGCAGCGGGGCCCGCTCTGCATTATGTACATCGATATTGATCACTTCAAGCGCATCAATGACACCTACGGCCATCGAGAGGGGGACAAGGTACTGAAGAGGCTGGCAAACCTGCTGGTGGAAAGTGTTCGGGACAGTGATCACCCGGCTCGGATCGGCGGTGAGGAGTTTGCGGTTCTGATGCCCGATATCGATTGGCGTCAATGTGTTGAGGCAGCTGAACGCATTCGCCAGGCCCTGGCCGACGAGGAGTTCTCACTCAATGGGCACCGGGTAGCAGTGACCATCAGTATTGGGGTGGCGGAGCTGCACACGGGTGAGACGATACACCGGTGCGTAGATCGCGCCGATAGGGCTCTCTACCGAGCAAAGGCCCAGGGACGAAACCGTGTCGTCAGTGA
>PUOC01000204.1 GCA_003551965.1 Clostridiales bacterium
AGATGTGCCGAGAGAGGCCCCCGCCCCTGTAGAACCGACACGCTTCCGCCTAACCACCTCACAGCTGAATGAGCTGCTGGGAGATCGACCCATGGGTATGGCCGACGGTGGCACAGTGCAACGCATGGTCCCCGGTTTTGGCCCCGTCATGATGCAAGCTGGGGGCATCGCCGAAATGGGCGCGGAGCCAGTGCCGACAGAACAACCAAACGAGCGCGAGGTCATCTCAGGGGCCATTTCAGCCATCATGGGTCAGCACCCGCAGCCCGAGGTTGCATTGGGCATGTTCCTGCAGCAGTACGGCGAGGAAGCTCTGCGCGATTTGGTTGACCGCGTACAGTCTGGTGAGTTCCAAGACACGCAAGAGCGTTTCGCCAATGGCGAGAACGGCGAGGTGGTTGGTCCGGGCGACGGGTCCGGTGTAGATGACATGGTGCCGGCTGTCGTGGATGGACAAGGTGATGTGTTGCTGAGCGACGGTGAGTTCGTACTTCGCAAGGATGCGACAGATGCGCTGAACTCTGAGTTTGGTCCTGAGTTTATGGATCGCATGAACAGCGCGGGGACTCGGGCTCCCGAAGTTGTGAAACAGATGGTCGCAGCGTGAAATGTCCGATGAGACCCGCATATCCGCGATAAGGCCGGAACTTGTAGGGGCCATTTGGCCAGCGGTTGTGGAGCTTCTCGAACCCTCTGTTGACACCGCGAAGGGTAAGTTTGACATTGAAAATGTACGCGACGACATTTTGTCAGGAGCACTCGTGCTGTGGATGGTGTGGCAGGATAAGAAACCTGTGGCCTTTTATACCACACGTATAGTAGAATACCCTCAACGCCGCGCCATGGCCATGGACTGGGTTGGCGGCAAAAACATCCGCTCGTGGATGCACCAAGCACTGGATGAAATGGAAGCCCATGCCCGCAGAAACGAGTGCCAGCACCTAGAAGGTTTTGGTCGTATGGCTTGGGGCAGATTGTTAAAGCGGCGCGGGTGGGAGCCTGAATATGTCGCATACCGAATGGAGCTAGGCGATGGGCAAGGGTAGCAGCACTCCAAAGCGCACGACACAAAGGGTCATTCAGGACGTTCCAAGCTGGGCGAAGCCTTTCTACACTGACGTTTCCGGCAAGGCCAAAGCGCTCAGCGAGCAGGCGTACACGCCGTTTCCCGGCCAACGTCTAGCGCAAGACAGCGCTGACTTGATGGGCTCTCAGCAGATGATCCGCGATGTAGCAGGTCAGCCTATTCCGGGGTTTCAGCAAGCTGCGGGCGCCATGGCAGGTCTCGGGGGAATGGCCACGGGTTTGGGTCAACAGCAGCCGGGTCAGTTTTCCGCAACTCAGGGTCAAGAGTTCGGTTTCGATCCGACACGCCAGTTCACAGGCCAAGAGCTCCAGCAGTATATGGACCCCTACATGGACACGGTTGTCCGTCGCCAGCAAGAAGATGCCTTCGAGCAGTTTCGCCGCATGCAGGCTGATCGAGACGCACAGGCCGTGGGAGCAGGAGCGTTCGGCGGCTCACGGCAAGCCGTGCAGCAGGGGATTGCCGAAGAAGCGTTGGGTCGCCAGCTTGGTGATATTCAGGCCACAGGCCAGCAGCGTGCCTTTGAGCAGGCCCAGCAGCAGTTCGAGCGTGACCGCGCGGCACAAATGCAGCGTGAGCAAGAGCAAGCCACGGAAGCGGCGCGCGTGCAGGGGATTGGCGTAGAAGAAGCGGCCAGAGTTCAGGCGGCGACAGCAGACGAAGCCATGCGTCAACGCGAGTTCCAGCTACAGAGCATGGGCTTTACTGCTGACATGGCAAGAGAAATTACCAGTCTCGGTGAGCGGGCCCGGGCCGGCGACATTCAAGCGGCGCAACTTCTTGAAGCGCAAGGGCTTGGCGAAATGGCCCGAGAGCAGGCCGGTCTTGATGTTGCTTATCAGGACTTTCTGCGCCAACAGCAGTTTCCGCAGGAACAGCTCGGGTTCTACTCAAACATTCTGCGCGGCCTTCCGGTCGGCGACGCAGGCACAACGACGACGATGCAGCCTCAACCGAGTCCCTTCCAGCAGGCTCTTGGTGCGGGCGTCAGCGCACTTGGTCTTTATAGAGGGCTCACAGGATGAACATTCTCGACCTGCAAAATCAGCTCAAGAACCTGTCGCAAGAGCAGCTCATCCAGCAAATGCAGGCCCCGACCGGGGAGGTTCCGCAGTTTCTCTTGCTCAGCGAGATCACGCGCCGACAGAAGATGCGGACAGCGTTTGAGGGACAACAGGGCGAAGATGGAACAACCGTGGCCGAGGACGCCATTGCTTCGGCGGGTGTGCCCGCGGGGTTCGCAGGGCAGATGGCAGGCGCCATGGCCCCCCAGACCGACATGCAGGGTAACACAGGGGCTATGCCGCAAGCGCCGATGATGCCGGAAGAACCGGCACAGGTGCCGGGCATGGCTGGCGGTGGGATTGTTGCGTTGCGGGATGGGGGCCGCCCGGGAAGCCCGGGCACATTCGTGCGTGACGGCATGGTCTACATCACCAACGAGCGCGGTGAAGAAATTCCATGGGCTCCGGCATCTGAGGTGTCTGGGCTGGACATGCCTGCGGCGCCCTATGATTTAACAATGGGGGCGAACATTGGCGCTGGGGCAGATGCCCCTGACCGGTTTACACCGATGTTGAGCACGGTTCCCACAGGCGATCTTAATCCGCCTGACGTCGTTTCTGATCCGTTGCGCAATGTGCGTCCCGTTGGAGAGGCGATAGACTCCAGCATGACTGCTGCCGTCTTGAGGGATGACTTGCCCCCCGGCCAGACCCGAGCGCCTTTTCCGCCAAACATGACCCCCGCGCAACTTGAGGCGTACACTATGTCTGCCGAGTCGCCGGGCATTCTCGGGACAGCTCAAAATCTCCTTAGTGGCTCGCTCAATATCGGCGATAATCTTGACGCCTTCTTTACCGAAAAAGCGGGTCAAGCGTTGTCTACAATGGGTTTCCCCGGCGCGGGGGCCGCTGCGCTCACTGCAGCTGAGAAAAAAAGGGATCGAACCGCACGCCGCGAAGAAGCTGCCGAGGCTAGGGGCGCAGGGCGCGCCGCCGACGCCGATTTCATTCGCTTCATGGCTGATCCCACTGCAGAGGGCGCCGCGGGCATTTTGCCCGGTGCGGTGCCCACCGCTCCGCAAGCGCAAGACCCCGTCACCGAAGACACTGTCGCCCCGACCGACCCACAAGCCGTCGCCGAAGCAGAGGCTCTTGCAGCAGCACAAGCTGCCGCCGCACAGCCGGGCGGCATTGCAGGTGCTCCAAGCGGTGGTGGTGGCATAGCCAGCGTTGCAGGCGCAGCGGGGGCCGCGCCGACGGACTTTGAGCAAGAGCTTCTCAGCATGCTGGCAGCGCGCGAGAAACGTGCAGAGCAGGACAAGTGGCTGGCCTTGGCACAGTTTGGTCTACAGCTGATGTCGTCTGATGCTGGCACACTTGGCGGCGCCATTGGCGAAGCGGGCGGCCCCGCGCTGGATGCGCTGCGCAGCAGCCGTGAGACTGCAGAAGGTGATCGCCTCGGTCTGCTCACAGCTCTCGAACAGCATCGCATGGGTCAAGCCCAGCTTGCCTTGTCGCAGCAGGCAGCGGCGGCGCGGGCGGCGGAGGGCCGCGGCGGAGTGATGGAAATGCCTGACCCGACGGCGTTTGGTATGAGCACCGACGAGAACCGTCAGATGGAAGTGTTCTTGAGGATGGCGGAGTCAACTGAGCCTGCAACACAACTTGCTGGCCAACAGGGCGTTGACGAGCTTGTGCGCAGAATACAGATGCGTAGTAATATGCCAGTCGAGGGCTCCGGTAGGGTCCCGTTAAATTAACCTGCAGGGTGTGCTATGGCTGAAATAATTCTCCGTGGACC
>PUOC01000312.1 GCA_003551965.1 Clostridiales bacterium
CCCTGCAATGTCGATTTCCTTGCCATCAGCCAGATGCCTGGGGTCAGCCGCGACACCGGTATCGTGCGTATTTCCAAGGACTTGGACTTGAGCATCGCCGATAGGCATGTGATTATGGTAGAGGACATTATCGACACCGGCTTGACCTTGGCCTATTTGCTGCAGAATTTGCAGCCGCGGAGACCCAAGAGCCTCCAGGTCTGTGTGTTGCTGGATAATCCTGCTCGAAGGCTGGTGGAGCTGCCGATTCGATACCATGGCTTTTCTATCCCCGATCAGTTCGTTGTCGGCTATGGTCTGGACTACAGAGAAGACTATCGGCACTTGCCGTACATTGCCGTCTATGACACTAACCAAGAAAAGTGAAAGGATGCGCCCGGAGGAGAAAATGCGAATTCAAACGAGATACGGCGCTGTAATTGCTTCATTTCGCCGGATGTGGAACTGGCATTAGGGCTATTCGTCCCTTATACTAAAGGTGAGCAGAGTTACAGGGAATGCTGACAAAAGCATTTTCGAGAGCGCAGGTAAGTTATTCCAGTACCACTTCTCGAAAACCAAGAGAAGGGTGCTCTACAATGGTTCATCGTTTGAAGGTCCCAGTCATCGCTTGAAGTACACGGTGATAAAACATCGAATGGACAGATGCTTTTTGTGAGAACATGAAGCAAAGTCCATGTAGGAAAAAAGCGAAACGGGAACTGGCAAGCGGGAGTCCTTGTAGAGAAGAAAATTTGCGAGAGTAGATTGGAAACTGGAAAACACTTGAAAAAGCTCTGAAAATGTGGATGGAAGGTTCGCTGAACTCTGCTCATATTTTTCGGCCCCGCCATGTTGGCGGGGCCGTTTAATGTGACACCATCACCAGGAACCGCACCAGGAACCGCATCAGGGCTGAAGGAGTTTGACGATCCAGCAATGCCTGAAAACTGGGGATGACCAACGGCGGATTATCTCCTTTCGTTAGGAGCAGTGTACGCACTAAATCTAATGCTTCGATGTCAGCGAAGCATAAAACGGTATACCGACGGACCATCTCTTTGGGGATTGCTGCCACTGCGGCGCTGGTGCTTGCAACACGGGAACGAAGAGGTATTGGACGGGGTGTGCCCGAAGTTATGCGGTATCCTGCCACAAACTGCGGTAATACTTGGTCGAAGCCCACAGCCTGCGCAGCTTCATTGTCCATTGGCTGGGCTCAATGCCCTGTTCCATGTCGGCTAAGGCCTGCGCTGCCGAACCCCGGATCAGCGGCAGATGCGGATCATCCCAACCGTGCTGCGTGAGCAGCTGCCATATCTTATTCACGGCTGGCGGTTCCTCATCACTCCTTCGGGCTTCGTCCTCCTTATTGAGCCAAATTCCCAACGGTGGCAAGCCGTGTTCCCGTGCTTCGGCGATCTGCTTTTCCAAGTCAGACGCCTTTTCCTGATGGAAGGCCGTGACAATGACGAATCCGTCCAGATCACCGGGCTTGTCCTCGCCAGAGAAGGATCCCGCCGGTTGATCAAACACTTCTAGGTCTGTTTTCTGGAGCATATCCAGAGCGGCCTTGGTTGTCGTTTTGCCCGTTTGGGCATCTCCGAGCAGAAGTATTTTCACGGTTGATCTCTCCTTGTCTACGGGTATGGTTGGGCACGATTGATGCCGGTTTGTGTGCCCAACCCTCTATCTGCAACGTAACAGAAATGAGAACCATTGTCAACAACGGCGGTGCCCCGGGTGTCGTGACGGTGTCGCTATACGGCCTTTTGGTGCCGTTTCTGCGAACGAAAAAGGGTGTGAAATGGGGATATGGGGTATCGCTTGCATTTTGCAGCAAAGAAGACGAAAAAGCTTTTTTGGTAAGTGCCGCATTGGTGCGGGATTCCTAGCTCTTTTCCGCGGTAGTTTCCTGTTGTATATTCCCGGCTTTGCGGATGCTGTAGAATTTGTGGGAACTCGGATGTGCTCCTGATTTTGCGGCCCCGTTCCAGGGTAGAAGCCGGCGCCTTGGCAATGGCCTTATAGTGTGGAACTGGCTCGTCATGGGCTTTTTCGAAGTTCCCGAGGCGTCTGGGTTTTGGGATGGTTTTGTGTTTCTCTCGGCCATCGACTCCGTAACCCTGCAAGAAGGAGGGGAATGCTTCCCCATTGCTAATACTCGGTTCCAGAAACCCGCGAGTATCCCATAGGTGCAGCATATAGCCAACCACGGAAAGGAACAACATATATATCCCAAGATACAGACACCAAAACAGATCGCAACGGAATGTTTCCGACCACGTCTTCCATGAACCCCGCTGCCGGAGAGCACCAACCTCTGCCCTGATGGCATCCTTATCCGGCCCTTTGGTGCCGGATCTCCGGAAGAAAAATGGCGTAAATTTGAGATATGACCCGTATTGTCTTGCTATAGCGTGTTAAAATGGCCTCATCGGCTGCAGCGGCTCGAGAGAAGGATGGAAAGCCGGCGCCGCTTTCCCTATAATAAAGGTAGGCAGAGGTACAGGGATATTACGGGACGTATTGCTAGAGCACAATAACCGGATGCAGAACCGTTGCGCAGACGTCAAGTCGGCGAAGACGGGGCTCTGCAGTGACTGATCGTTTGAAGGCCACAGGAGCTTTCCTTTAAGACAGTGGGAAACCACTTGTTATAGATGGAAAGATGTGGGTTTACAGGCGGAAGCACCTGTGGAGTAAGGAAATCCATGAGTGAGGCAAAACCTTAAGACTGGATGAAAACTGTGACTGGCCTGGTTGCTCTAGACATGCGGAACGATAATTCGCTGTACCCTGCCTGTATTTGCTAGACGGACTGCGAGAGATGAGCCTCTCGGCAGTCTTTTTTCTTTCTAAGCCGGGCTGTCCGCTGCAGCAGCGGTTCCCGTGGCGAAAGGAGCTGATGGCCTTTGGACCGTATCGTTGATCTGACGCACACTCTGGATAATCGTACACCCGTTTTTCCCGGAGACGATCCCATGAGCCTTCGCCAGGTACGGGCCTTGGAGACCGATGGGCATGTCAACCACAGACTAGAGATGGGGATGCATGTAGGCACCCATATGGATATGCCCATGCACATGATTGAACACGGGCAGTATATCAGCGAGCTTGCACCAAAACGTATGTTGGGCAGAGCGCAGCTCCTGGATGTGCGGGGACAGGATTTTATTGACAGGTTGCCCGCAGGTTTGCGTTCGGATCACACTGTGGTGCTGGTCTGGACCGGCTGGGATCAGTATTTTGGCAGTGACTGCTACTTTCAGCAGCATCCAGTGTTGACCGACGCACTGGCAGCGCAGATGGTGTCGGCGGGTATCGAAATGGTCATCATGGACATTCCGTCACCGGACCGCTCGCCGTTTGCAGTGCACCACCGGTTCTTTGAACAGGGCATCATTTTGGTGGAAAATGCGGCCGGTCTCGGGCAGCTGCAGGGATGGGAATCCATTATGGTTTTGGCCGTTCCGATGAAAATCAAGGCTGACGCTGCAGCCTGCCGCGTCCTGGCATGGCAGGAGCCGCCAGTCCGGTAGTGGACTTGGTTTTCCATGCCGGTAAGGGTTTCACAGCCAGCCCACGGGGAATGGCGTGTTGCCATTGGGGCCGTGGGCCTGGCTAGCTGAGGCCCACTCCGGCGGAAAAAGTGAGAATTTACAGAATAAAAAACGAGTCATGTAACACGGAATACAGCTTTGAGGCGAAGTGGGTTTTCTGACAGACGGTCGCTTTATACCAAGGCCATGCAGGCGCCCTGTGGATTCTTGGCAGGATGTCCATGCGGCTGCACGGCTACCGATGGCCCTGGGATGCGTTTGCCAAGACGGTGGGTGCATGTGCGGCCTCATCAACGGCCTCCTCGGCTGTTTGACAGCAACACTGCTCTCCAAAGGGCCCAAGGGCAGGCCGGTACGCTTGCGTTGCGCCCGTGCGCTGCGGCTGCCGATACAGCGCAGGCTTTCTTTTCCGCCAGGCAACGGAGGGTAGGGCGACGAAAAGAGACCACCATAGGCCGGGGACCTGGCCTATGGTGGTGCAGTTCACTGTTCTAGCCGACGCTGTATGATCCTTGCAGCATGGATGCCGCTGGCACTGGCCTGTGACAGCCCTCGGGTGAGTCCAGCTCCGTCGCCAATGGCAAAGAAATTGGGAATTTCTGTTTCCAGTTCCGCATTCAGTTTCAGCCGGGCACTGTAGAATTTTACCTCGACTCCATATAACAGGGTGTCATGGTTCGCGGTGCCGGGTGCTATCTTGTCTAGGGCATAGATCATTTCGATAATGTTATCGAGATGCCGCTTGGGCAGAACCAAGCTGAGATCGCCGGCGGTCGCCTTCAGCGTCGGACGCGTGAAGCTGCGTTCGATGCGGTGTGCATTGGACCGCCGCCCCTTCATCAAGTCTCCGAAGCGCTGCAGGAGTACTCCGCCGCCGAGAAGGTTGGAGAAGGAGGCAATCCGTCTGCCGTATTGGTGCGGCTCATTGAAAGGGTGGGTAAGATGGTTGCTCACCAGCAGAGCAAAATTGGTATTCTCGCTGTGCAGCGAGGGGTCCCGATAGCTGTGTCCGTTCACTGTTATGATGCCGTCGGTGTTTTCTGCCACAACATAGCCATTGGGATTCATGCAAAACGTGCGGACCAAATCCTCATACTGCTTGGTGCGGTACACCAATTTCGCTTCATATACTTCCTCGGTGATGTGACGCAGTGTAGCAGCAGGCACCTCCACCCGTACCCCCACATCCACTTGGTTATTGCTCAGCGACAGTCCCAAACGGCGGCATTGCTTGGTAAACCATTCAGCGCCGGCCCGGCCCGGCGCCGCAATGAGGTAGCGGCAGTGCAGCGGCTCGGAGCCGTCTTGGAACTGCAGTTGGAAAGAACCATTTTGGGGGAAGATGTCATCCACTGCATGCTGAAAAAACATGGAAACTCCATCGGATAGACGTTGATAGATGCGCTTGAGAATTTCTAGGTTATTCTCGGTTCCCAGGTGCTTGACTCGCGCCTGCAGCAGATGAATGTCATGTTGGAGCGCTTGGCGTTCAATCTGGGAATTGTGAGTGCTGTAGGATTCCTCCGGGGCTCCATGTTCCATGTTGATGGCGTCGGCATAGTGGATCAGTTCCATGACCGCTTCGTCACTGAGATAGTCGTTGAGCCAGCCTCCAAAGTCACTGGTTAAATTGTATTTGCCGTCGGAAAATGCACCCGCCCCTCCAAATCCCCGCATGATGCCGCAGGTTCGGCACTTGGCACAGTGGTCACTGCTTCCGTCGGTCATGGGGCAGTGGCGGGAATAGATGTCTTCACCGGCATCGATTAAGGCAATGCGCAGGTCTGGACTGAGTCCAATCAGTTCGTAGGCACTGAAGATACCTGCAGGGCCGGCTCCAATGATTGCCACATCGTATTCATTCATGGCTAACGCTCCTTCCAAGGCCATTATATCGAAGCTGCAGGCAGCAGTAAACTATGTGTCGGCGTCGGGAAGCTTGGAAGGTTATGGCGTAGATGACGCTTCCGGCATAGGATCGGCCGGCATATGACGATATACATGAAAATCGTATGCATGCTTGATGAAATCATGACTTCAAGATGTCTCCTGTGGCCAGAAGGGGCACGATGCCTCCACAGCCCGTTTGGGTTTGCTGCTGAAGAACGGTATGATCATAGTGACGCAGCCGCCGCTCGGGGGTGATGGTGTAAGATGGGGCGGTCGGTAAAATTCAGAAAAAGAAAGGGATGCTGTTAGACCATGCTTTTTAAAACGAAACTTTTCGTGCTGCTCAGTGTTCTGGTGCTGTTTGGCAGTTTGTTCTCGGCTTCTGCTTTGGCCAGCATCGGACTCTATGTGGGCAAAAACCTTACCGAGGATGGCAGTGTGCTTTTGGGCGGGTACGGAGACGAACCTTCGAGTCACTGGATCGAAGTGATCCCCCGTAAGGAACACGATCCGGACGCCACGATCACCGTGGGGGTCACGGAAGATGCCCGCTATTCCGGTGAACTGTTTGAAATTCCTCAGGCTGAAGAGACGTTCAAATACATCACCGTACGCTATTCGTCGTTTGCAGGCTTTCCGCCGCCCTTGGAAAACGGCGGTCTCAACGAATACGGCGTGGCTGGACGCGATATCTGGTCTCCTTCCCGGAATGAACTGCGGGAAATGACGCCGGACGGCCACAAGGGCCTAAACTACAGTGACGAGGCCGGCATTGCCATGCAGAGAGCGACAACGGCCAGAGAAGCTGCGGCGATTGTAGGAGAAATGGTCGACGAATACAACCACGCAACATACGGCGGCAATTCCCATTTCTTTGCCGACAGCGAAGAAGGCTGGGTTGTTATCCAATTTGCCGGCAACCAAAACCTTTGGGTGGCTGAACGCGTCGGTCCCGATGACATTCGAGTGAGCTTCCCCGGATATATTGGCGAGATACCGTTGGACTACGAAGATCACCCCGATTACATGGGTTCGCCAAATCTGATTTCCTTTGCTGAGGAGCAGGGTTGGTTTGACCCGGAAGAAGACGAAGTCTTTAATGTCAACAAAGTATATGGTACCGACCGCGATTCCGATCAGGAAGGGCACCAGATGCGCTCACCCTTGAATGTGGAAATGGAAGAGTTCTTGGAAGAGCGAGTGCCCGTGTCCCTGGAGGATATGATGGAGGCCGTGCGTAGTACCATTGTAACGTCGCAGACGGCCGGTTACGGTACCGTGGCCCATCTCCGCCCCGACATGCCCCGGGAACTGCAGACCCTGTGGGCTACCGTAGCACCTTCCCTGACCAGTCCGTTCGTGCCCTATTATATCGGCATGACCGAAGTTCCCCCGGAATTCCATTGGGGCCGCTACATGTCTGCCAATGAGTCTTCGAGTTTCATGCCGCCGGAACTCAATGCGCAAGAGGGCACGCAGTATGCCTACCGCGTCTTCAAGCGCCTGTTCTACAGCGTGGACGCACCTAGATGGCGGGCAGAAAAACACTGGCCCGACCATAAGGACGATTTTGAGTACTGGACCGGTTCCGACACCTACGGCACCAGCGAACGGTGGGACAAGTTCTATCCCGAGGTGTACGAGACCATGGTTGCCTATGAAGACTCCATGATCGCAGACCGGGACAGCAAAGTGGAGCCTACAGTACAGGCTCTCTTGGATGCCGATCAGCTGGAATTGGCGAAGAAGTATCTGACCGATTACAGCAATGCCCGTTCCATGCAGTCTTTGGATATTGTCAATGCCCTAACTGAAAGCATTGTGATGCGGAGCAAACTACTGTTCGGCATTGACACGTACCTGTCCGATGAGATCTACGACGAATTTCGATAAGCAATAAGAGGAGTGTCCAGGACACTGGCTGCGTTGGCAGCATACAACAAAAGCGGCCGCTGTGCGCACAACGCACAGCGGCTGCTTTCTCTGTAAAAGGAGTTTCAGCAACGACGGCGAATGTCATAAGACTGAACAAGACCCGGGCAAGAAGGTCACTCTATGGGAGGCGCAGGCGATGGAGGCATTGAAGAAAGCCATTGTGGAACGGGGTTGGGTGCAGCCCCCGGATATCATACGGGTCGATAGTTTCCTCAATCATCAACTGGACGTGGAACTGTTGGATGCCATTGGCCGCGAGTTTCAACGGCGCTTTCAAAGCGCTTCGGTAACTCGGATTCTTACCTGCGAAGCATCGGGCATTGCGGTGGCTGTGGCGGCGGCCCGCTATTTCAAGGTGCCAGTTGTTTTTGCCAAGAGAACCGCTGCCCAGAATCTAGACAGTGACTGCCATACAGCCAGCGTCTATTCCTATACCCGTCAGGCCCGCTACGAGCTCCGTGTAGGTTCGGCCTACCTGCATGCCCATGACCGCGTCCTGCTTCTCGATGATTTTCTGGCCCGGGGATCCGCACTCCTGGGTATGATGCAGCTGGTACAAAAGGCGCAGGCTATTGTTGCCGGCTGCGGAGTCGTGATTGAAAAGGGTTTCCAACCGGGTGGCCGGTGGGTGCGAGATACAGGTGTTTGTTTGGAATCGTTGGCTGTGATTGAACGGATCGAAGGCCTGCAGATGATCTTCGCCGACTAGGGCATCCCGGCCCATATAGGACCGGGACGGGGATGCTATGCAGCGAGATAGGACTCGAGGCCGTTGGAAAATGCAAGGCTCAGATGATGAAGCAGCAGATCGGGACTGAAGAACACCACTTCGCCGAACTGGATGAGCGGCGACTCGTGGGCAGCCATGGCCGCAAGAGTGTCCGGATTGGAGGCAGGGAGCACTCCGTCATGCAGAGCACGCACCGCGTCCAGACCGCACTGACCGCTAGTCCCGGGCAGTGAGAGCCAACTGGCAGGCAGGATACAGGCTCGGCTGAAGAAGGAAGCTTCCTGTCCAGCGGTGAAACCTGGCTCCGGATCCAAGGGCCGCTGCTCCCGAAAGGGGTACTGCTGTTGGAAATGGTCCATCAGAATGCAGTGCAGATCGGCATAGGTACTGCATAAAATACCGGGATACCGCATCTGCATGGGAAGGGGCTCATGACAGTTGCGCAGTTTCTGCAGGCTGCGGCGCAGACTGGGCCATCCCGGCGAGCTGCTGTTCTGGTGGCAGCCGACGTCGGTAAGGCCGATGCGCTGCAGTGCATAGTGAATGCGTACTTCTGCATTGGACGGACGGGTGCTGTCGTTGCCTAAGGTGGAAAAACAGGGTTCGGAACGGCCGTGCGCCATGTACAGCTGGGGAACCAGCCGGAGGGACAGTGGCAGGGGCCTGTCGGGATGCATGTTGTGGGCATGGTGCAGTGCATGCCAGGCCCGTTGGGCATCCAAACAGGTCAAATCGGCAGCGGCGGTCAATAGTTCTTGAAACGGCGATCGTTGTAAAGGTCTCATAGGACAACCCCCTGTAGTTTCTCCCTTGCTGGTCCGGCTGCTGTCTCCGTAACATGAATCATTCGCCGCGTCCGTGCCTGGCCCTACCTGCAGACTGCAAAAAAGACAGCGAAAGTTGGAAAAACCGGTGGGGGACCGGAAATTGACAGCGGGGCCGCGGCTGTGGTGTAATAAACCCATCGTTTCGATACATGCCAGTCGCGGCCGGTGACGGCCGGATGGGGCCCGGACCGAAGAGATCGCGGATTCGGGCTGTGAAAGGACGATTGCTATGGCTTATGGTTTTGAGCAGAACATCATCGCTGTCATCTGGGACTTTGACAAGACCTTGGTCGATGGCTATATGCAGGATCCCATCTTTGCCCGCTATGGAGTGGATCGACGAAAATTTTGGCAGGAAGTGAACGGCCTCTGTGCCATTTATGATCGGAAGGGCATACGGGCCAATCCGGAAACCATATATCTGAATCACTTTTTGACCTGCGTTAAACAGCAGGTGTTTCCGGGTTTGAACAACGCCGTCCTGCGGGAACTCGGTGCCGAACTCCAGTATTATCCCGGCATTCCTGCAGTCTTTCAGCGGCTGCGCGATGCCGTCAAGACCGAAGCTTACCAGCTGTTCAACATTGCCGTGGAGCATTACATTATCAGTACAGGCCTCGCGGAGATGATCCGGGGTTCGGCTGTGGCAGACCAGGTCAAAGGTATCTGGGGATGTGAGTTCATTGAAGAACCGGTGCCTTCGAAATTAGGTCAGCCCTTGTCCAGGGATGCTTCGGAGTCCGGGCCCAAGACCATAGAACAGGTGGGATATGCCATTGACAACACATCCAAAACCCGGGCGATCTTTGAGATCAACAAAGGTGTCAATGTCAATCCCGACATTGACGTAAACTCCCGCATTGCCCCCGAGAACCGGAGGGTGCCCTGGCAGCAGATGCTGTATATCGCGGATGGACCCAGCGACGTGCCGGTGTTCTCTCTCCTGCAGCAGAACGGCGGACGGACATTTGCCGTCTATCCTTCCGGGGACGAACAAGCTTTTCGGCAGGTAGACAACCTTCGGGCCGACGGCCGCGTCCACATGTATGGTGAAGCGGATTATTCTGCAGATACCATGACCCATATGTGGCTCCGGGATCACGTGCGCCAGATGGCTGAGCAAATATACCGCCGCAAGCAGGAGCAGATTCGCAGTCAGGTTTCCCAGCCCCCAGGTCACCTGGATCACACATAGAGGGGATCACGACCAACGGATCGGCAGCCCCTCCAGCCGGGCCAGGGCTGGATTGGATTGGAGATGTCGCCATGCCTTATTGTCCGCATTGCCGGCAATTTGTTGAGACCAGTGAACCCAAAGGGGCCGCTGTGTGCAGTGCCTGCGGAGTTCGTTCTCCCTTGGAACCTGCAGGCGGCGGTGCTGAAGGGGTCTGTCCTGCCTGCCGCGCCGTGTACTGCGGCGATGCACTGTACTGCCCGGAAGATGGGCAGGCGCTGCTGCCCGTGGAGCAGGCGGCGGCCGTCTGTACCCGCTGCAGCCGCGAATACAGCTTTCACACCTATATCTGTGCCTTGGATGGCGCCGAAGTTGTGGTGCAGTGGCGAGACTACCAGGACAGCGGAAGCAACAAGACGGCGGATCCCGTAGAGCACTGGGAGCCAGGCCCTTCCCGTCTGGGTTTTACCGATGTGGTCATGACGGGGATAGCTCGTCTGCGCAGCTCCCACCAGAACTATCTCCGCTACGGGCTGCGGGTGCTTCTCATCTGCATCGGTCTTCTTCTAGGTTCGGCAGTCCTTGCGGCGGCCTTTGGTGAAACCGGGCTGGCCGTGGGCAGTGTTTCGATGCTCTACTACGGCGCCCGTTTCGGCATTGCCTTGACCCACGTGGCCCTTCGGCAGGCATCGGGACGGTCGGTACGATACGAGGACTTCTTCGTTAAACACCCGCCGGTGATCATGCGCACCACCCTTTCCTATCTGTTGTTGATGTCACTGGTGGCCGCAGGCGGTGTTTTGAACCTGGGGCTTTGGACGGCTAATCTTGTGCTCTCCGTGGGCTCCTTTTTCTTCCTGCCGGTGGTGGTGGACCAGCGCTTGACGCTTTGGCCGGCTCTGGCGGTCAGTTTTGCACGCACCTACCGCTATCTGCCGGAAGTACTGGGGCTGGCAGCCCTGGCTGGACTGGCCAATGCGTTGGGCGTTATACCGTTGGGTGCGGGCATGATTGTGTCGATTCCCTTCACCGTCTGCCTATGCGTTGCGGCCTATGCTCGCGCTTGTCCAGATAAAATGAATGAACAACCGCCTTCCTAAAGAAGGGCAAACCGCCTTCCTAAAGAAGGGCAAACCGCCTTCCTAAAGAAGGGCAAACCGCCTTCCTAAGAAGGATAAACCGCCTTCCTAAAGAAGGCGGTTGTTCATTAGGATAGATAGCTTTTGGCCACATCGTGGGCGTTGTTTTCCACGGCCTGGGCATATTTGCTGTTTTTCTGCACCCGGAGGCCGTGGCGCAGGATGAGCCGGCGCAGCCACGGCGGCGGCATACCGGGTGTCTTGATTTCCAACACACTCCAATGCCGATGGTGGGGACGCAAGAAGAGTCCGGCAGGAAACAAGCCATTGGCAGCGGCGCTTTCCACTTGATGGTCAAAGGTAATACGCACGTCGTCGGGATCACGACTGCGGTATCCTTCCCGCCGGTACTGCACCAGCACCTTGGGGCGGAGTGTCTGACGGTGGTAGAACCTGAGAAACTGCCGGATCACGGGGCTGGCCTCGGGATCTAGCGATTGCACAAGATTGTGGATTTCACCCGGGTCCTGGCAATCCACAAACCAGCTGAACTTGTCTGTTCTGTCACCAATCTTCGTTTTGATCTCCAAGGCGGTTGGGGCATGCATCGACAGATCTTGGGCATAGGTACGAAGCCGAACTTTGGCGCGGTAACTGTCTCCGTTGACCTTTTCCCAATATGCCCGGTAATCGGGGCTATCCAGATATAGGCTGCGGACCCAGTAGTATCCTGCCTGTTCGGTAAAGGGATCCTGCTTCATATGGGCCTGCACAGCCGCGTAGACACTGCGGTATTGTTTGTGGCTCAGCAGATACTTGAATTCATAGCGGCTCATGGTGCGCATGGGCTGTCGGTCCTTTCCAATCGTTCTATGCCGGGAGAGACAGTTCCGGAGCCAGAATCGAAACGCGGTCCACTGCTTCTAAGGAACGAAGCTGGCCTAAGAGGGTACTGCTGTCCGTATCGTCGGCCAGGCGCAGTTCGAAGACAGCTTCCCAGCGCTCGTCCTGCATTTCGTGGGACCGGAGGTTGATGCTGCTGCAAAATCGGTGCAGTACATCTTCCATAGCTTCCGGATTCATGGGATGGCCGCCGGAAGCCACTAACACATAATGGGCCCGCGGCGTGTCACCGGTATACAGACGATACAGGAGCAGGGTTAAGACCGCCAGCAGTGCCGTGGCCGCAGCAGTAAGCGTCCAATAGAGTGTACCCGTTCCCAGGCCGATGGCAATGACCCAGAATAGGAACACCATGTCCCGGGCATCTTTAATGGGAGTGCGAAACCGAATGATCGACAGCGACCCAACCAGACCCAAAGACAGCACCAGATCACCCTGGATGAACATCATAACCAGGGCCACAACCGGCGCTAAGAGAACCAGTGTAGCCAAAAAAGAAGGTTCCCATCCCATTCCTGTATGGGTGCGGCGGTACAGTTGACTGACCAACAGCGCCAAAATGAAGGAGAGCAGCATGGCCCCCCCTCCTTGGTAAAGAATGGACGGGGAAACCAACCAAGCTTGAATCCAGGTACTGTCCATTTGCTACCCTTCCTCTCCGAAATTCTTCCGACGGTAGTTCTGCCAATGGTCCCGCAGATAACCAGGGCGGTTGTGTGCCCAGGTGATCATGCGCTCCACACTCCGTTCCCACTGCGATGAGGGGGTGCCCCAGCGCTCGGCCTCCCGGGGTATGCCGGGCCGGACGAGGTCAGCGGCCTGTTTAATTTCAGCCTCCACGTGCTCCGCCGACAGCGTGCCGTCCAAAAGCTCGTAAAGTCGCTCCTGGAAGTACTCTCGATATTCCGGGTTCTCCATGAATCGCCGCAGCATGACGGTGGTATGGAGGGTATCTCCGCCTGCTTCTTCGTACCAGGGTGGAGTCAGGTCTTCCCGGGCTCTGTCCCGGAGTGCCCATTCCAGGGTATTGTGATCGTCCGGAGCCCGCAGATGAAATGCATCATCCACATCCCACATGATGAAACGCCAACGGGCATCTTCTTCGTGCTCCCGGAACATATAGACGTTGTTCTGCGGCCAATCCCAATTGCCGGCATAGATGAGAAAGAGATTCCAGTCGGTGAAATTTTCCACATCCACCAAGGCCTGTGCCTTCTCATATTGATCGGGATCGCTGAGGTCGGCCTGTTCAAACCAGGCCAGTGTTTCATCCCAGTGGGTACGGCTGCCGCGGCGGATTACATAAATTCCAGGCTGCTCTACTTTCAGCAGATCAACGCCGTCGGGGTCGATGCCAAGGTTGGCCTTTAGGAAGTAATGATCGATTCGTTCCCGGAGATTGTACGCTCCCCAAAACTCGCCATTGAGCAGCACAGAAACCGGCCGGTGGCTGGAGCTGATGCCTCCTTCCTGGCGCCAGAGTTCCGCCATGAGGGCACAGCGCATCATTGTCCAAGTTCCGGCACCGTCGTGGCCTGTGCGGTGATCATTGCCTCCCGAGCGGACAACCACGCGTCTGATCCAATCGAGATCCTCTTTGTAGGGGAACAGCGGTGTTTCCAAAACTTGCTGCTGCCGCCAGTAGAGCCGGAAGGACTTTTTGTCTACCCAGCGGCTGGCACCGCCGTGAATGCGCAGGCCGAGACCGTCATCGTGAAAGACAACATCACCGCTGGTGTCAATCAGCCCAGCCTCAGCCGGGCGCTCCCATTGGCGGCCTCGGTTGCCGGGGTGGACGTGGATGCCCGCGTCCTCATCCCACAGGTGTTCCGGGTCGGTGATGATGGAGAGAACCGGCAGCCCGAAATCTTCCTGGATGACAAATGTGGCAGACACCGGCTGGCTGGCCCCGTATCCTTCGCGAAACGCTTTCGCCCGCAGCACTTGGGTTTCGTCGACCTTGATCGGACCTCCATAGGCGGGATCGTCGGCGCTGGGCCTGGATCCGTCTCTGGTGTAATGGACGGTGGTTTCCTCTGGTACATCAATGGCGACCTCCAGAGGTTCCTGGTAATGCCCGCCGGAACCCTCCACAAACTCGGGCTTGGGAGCAAAGCCTAACACCGGCTCGGATGTGTTGGCCCGGCCGGGATTGGGCTCGGGAAAATATGCCCAGCCCCCCGTGTCAGGCAGACGCCCGTAGGAGATGTCGCGGTACTGTTGATCGAAATGAAGGCCGTCGGCCAGTTCGCCTTCGGGCGTGTAGAGCCCGACGAACTCACCACTGCGGGCCAAAGCAAAGTCGGTGTGCAGCTCCCAGTGGATACCATCAAAGGTCGAATGGGGAACGCGGCTGCCTATGGGTTCACTGACGGCATCCTGCAGGGGTTCGCCGTCAATGGTGACGGAGCCGAAATGGACGGTGGTGGATTGGCGTTCTAAGTGGCTGCTGACGGCCAGCCCCACATAGATGCTCTCAGGCAGCCGGGGCAGTTCAATTTTCCCGGCCGATTCGAATTTGTCTCCATCATGGGAATAGTATCCCCGCAGAGAATTGCCATCCCGTACCAAACGTACCCAGGAAGGGGCGCCCTCTTCGCGGAAGCCGTCGGCGCTGGCGCTGTAGTCGCCCATGGATGTGCGATACTGCATGGCGAACCCGTTATTGCCGGTTAGAAACATGGAACCATGGGCGCTGGAACTATCGAGGGTTCGCCGTATCATGACGCCGGCCTTGGCCCAGGGATGTACTCGCTCGAACCGGTCAATGCGGGCTGTGATGGTAAAGTTCGTCTGATCCAACTGAACATAATGGTAGAGGAAGCTGTCCCGCCGGTCCCAGATATCCCGTCCTCCGCCTTCGATCACCAACTGGCTGGCTCGTTCAATGCGGTCTTCATTGGACGCAAACACCAGCTGGCGCCCGTCGGGCGGCAGTTCTACATCCGGAAAGATCCAGGGATCGTCGTCGGGATCGTCGCTTATGCCCCATTCTGCCAGGGATATCGTTTCTGCTGTGGGATTGTGGATTTCGATCCAGTCCGGCCAGTTTCCTTGGCCATCCTGGAGTGTGGTCCCATTGGAGGCCATAAATTCGCTAATGACGGGTGCGGCTGCCGCACTGGTGCCCAGTGACAGCACCAGAACAGCGATGAAGAGCAGAGAAAACATTGTCACACATCCTTTGCTGTTTTTGCCGTCAGTTAACTTCTAGGGGTTGACCCCTACTTCCTTCAAAACGATAGGGAAGAATTCCCGCTTTCTGGAAATTAGTGGAATTTGGAGGGATGCTGGCTCACAGCAGCGAACATAGCAATCATCCGAGCATCATTCCAACAGGGAGAAACAGGGCAATGGCGCTGTCATCCTTGGCAGGCTGGCGAAGACTTCCGCCCCTTTCTCGTCCCCATCGTTGGTTCGACACAGCGCCAGCAGGAATGCTGCTGCGGCCCGGAGGGCCCGAAAAAGCGAGAGCAAATCGTCTGGCCGTCACTGTGTGGCCGGAGTTTTTGCTGCCGGTATCAGGAACAAAATGTTCTGGGCTGAGGTGATCTTCCATGTCCCCCGCACCGAATGGTGCCGGGTTGCTGCTGCCGTACCTTTGGCTGGCCGCCGCCGCTATTTTGGCCGTGTTGGCTTCCCGGCGCATTCCGCTACCCGGTATACTGCGCCACTCCCGGGTTTTTGCCCGGGCTGCGTGGTCGCTGTTTTTGATTCCGCTGGCCTTCAGCTGCGCGGCACTGGCTCCTGGCCCCGTTGGCATGCTGGCCGCCGGTGCGGTCTTTGTCGGCTTGTCCATGCTCTGGCTGTCGGCGGCTGTTGCCAATCCCCTTTGGGCACGGTGCCGCAGAAATCTGCAGCGGCGCTTGGAACAGGGTGCAGCATGGGAAGTGCAGCAGGCGTTGGATGCGGTGCGCTGTGCAGTGAGTATGAAAGACCAGTGGCAGTGGGCCTTGCTCTACAGCAGCGCCTTAGCCGCACAGGGCCGTCCCCTGGCGGCTTACCAAGTGCTAGACGGCCATGGGGCGGGGAAGCTGTTTGCCCGGGAGAGGCATCAGCGAGACCGCAGGCTCTTGCCGCTGCTGCTGTCGCTGGGCTGTCCCCAATCGGCCCAGGCACTCGCAGCCTCCCTGCACGCCGGGGGCAACGGAGAAAGAGCGCTCTGGGAAAGCCAGTACCTTTATCTGCAGGGCCAGGTCGCTGCCGCCGAGGAGCACCTCCAAAATGGGCTGGTGCAGCTGCAGCCGGCGGCGACAACCGCTGGCTGCCCCCGGCGCACTGTTGCCCCTGGTCTGTACTGTCTGGCGGCGTGGGCGGCCGAACG
>PUOC01000231.1 GCA_003551965.1 Clostridiales bacterium
CCCCGACAGCACCCGTCACCTATGAACGGCTAAAAGCACGGGCAAGCGTCTTCTCCGGCATCATACAGCGGCCATTATTATCCTGTTTTCAGTTTTGCGGCGGATACCTTCCCCTAATGACCCGTCTGCACTGCATCCAAAACTGGGGAGACCCTGCCCGTTTCCGCCCGAGATCCTTCGTGCAGCAATGTTCCTATTCGCGCCCTGGGGCAGCTCCTATGATCGAGAACGAAGGACAGCGTCGTTTGCGTTTCCCCACACCGGAAAACCTTGACTCATTGGATCTGCGGGGGTGCATAAAACAGGTCTTTATTGTGTGTGTATACCATGTAGTCCAGGGGAAAGCGGCCCTGGAATACTTGGGGGTGTGCTGCACCTGCCGGTACGAGCATGAGATGCTGGGAACTGTCTTGGCTTGACTGATCCAGGGGGAAATCAAAGTAATACAGGTACTGGCCGATGAAAGAGGGGTAGATCACCCGCGTCAAAAGCCAGTGGGCAACGGGCCGTCTTCCCGATACACTCTTGTATGCAATGGTCTTGCCGGACGCTAGGGCCTGCTGCAGTTCCAGGGCATGCAGGGGCACACCATCGGCCACGGGAATGAGGTTGAACTGGGGATCCACGAGCAGCCATTTCTGCAGATCCCGGGCATAGGCTTCCACCACCACATGTCCGGCACCCGAGGGCCTTGTTTCCACATCGGCCGTCTTCAGTCCCACTCTTCGGGCTGGAATGCCCAAGGCGTTCAGGGCCCCCTCCAGCACTATGGCATACTCCACGCAACGGAAGCGGCTGCCCTGCTCGGCCTCGGCTATGATCGTCAGCGGATCACTGCTGCTGGGCTGGTTGTCACCGTCGTGCCTCCAGAGGCTATTGACCCAGGTACTGACGGCCAAGATCCGCTCCAGATCGGTGGCACTGCCTTCAACTAAGGTGTCCAAGTTGTGCCGAACACGCAGTTGGGCTAGATAGGGATCATCCGTCGCCGGCCCGTGGACCGCTATGCGTTCGTCCTCGGCCGCCTGTCCTTCTTCAAACACCAGCGCCGGCAAGGTCACGTCTCCTGTATAGAAGGATACAGCAAGCACGGCTGCGGCCGAGAAGCCCACAACAGCCACAGCCGCGTAGAGTAACGCCCGAGCCAAGCTGCCGGAGCGCCGCCACAAAGACAGAACCACAAGAACAAGGACTCCTGCCAAGAAGATATCCAGATACTGCAAGGCAAACATCGCCACTCCTCCTTAAGGCAGCACTGCCTAGTATCCAACAAGGAACCGGCACAACCGCAAAGCGAAGAGAGCAGGCGCGACGGTCTACTAAGGCCGAACCAACGGCTTGGTCTGAACCTCAATAGATTGCTTATTGGACCCAAGAATGAGTAGAGCTGTACCGCAATTTGTTCGATTCATTTTGTACCATGCCTTGGCCCGGCGCCCACGGTTACTCCGAGCTCCCCAGCAAGGCATCAAAGGTCAACTGACGTCCTTGGGTTTCTTCGCCGGCGGTACACAGTTCGAACCCAAGTTTGCGGTACTTCGCCCGCCGCTTCTTCTGCATCGAAGCCAGCATGGGCGAGTCGTCTAGGAAGTCATGGACCTCGATAGTATCTTTCCCGGAAACATAGCGCTGTACCCGTCCGATGTACTGCTCCAACCTTGCTCCGCCCGCTGTGGGCTGGGCTAGGATCAGTGTATCCAGTTCCGGACAGTCAAATCCTTCGCCGATATACGGGCCAGTGGCCAACAACCACAGCGTCGGTCGCTGCTTTTGTTCCTCTAATCGTTCTTGCTGCCGCTGGCGCTGATGCTTTCCTAAGCGGCCGTGGAAGACCACGGGTTCCAAGCCTTGGGCTTCTGCCATCGCTTGCAGTACCTCCACATGGCGTACCCGCTGGGTAAGAACCAACGGCGTTCTTTTCCGATCCAGAGCTGCAATCACAAGGGATAGAATTTGTTCATTGCGCACCGCATCTTCGCACAGCAGCTGCTGAAGTTCCTGGATCGTGGGGTCGGCCATATGGGCGGGGACCGTAAACGAAGTGGGATGAAAAATGACGCGCTGTTCCAAAGCTTCCTGAACGGCCTTTTCTTGCGCCGAATAGCGGTAGCGCACAGGACCGCACTGCATCAGTACGATGGGATGGTGGCCGTCGCGGCGCTGCAACGTGGCGGTAAGTCCCAGTATATAGCGGGCCGGACTGGTCTTTAGTACCTGCTCAAAACCGAAGGCCGAGATATGATGGCACTCATCCACCACAACCTGTCCGTAGTCTTTCACCAAGGGATCGGTTTGGCCCTTGCGCACTAAGCTCTGCAGCATGGCCACATCCACTTCGCCCGTGAGCTGCTTCTGGCCGCCGCCCCACTGGCCAATGGAATCTAGGGGACGCTCGAAAAACGATGCCAATTCCTCGCGCCATTGCGTCAGCAGTTGCGTGGTGTGCACCACGATCAGCGTATTCACCCCGCGGCGGGCCATGACATCGGCGGCGACCGCCGTTTTTCCGAAACCGGTGGCAGCATGGAGAATTCCGATATCTTCTTCCAAAATCGCTTCCACAGCTTGCTGCTGTCCCTGCCGCATTTCTCCGCAGAAAGACAGTTCGACCGGGCTGCCGCTGGTCCGTTCATCGTCCACCTGCAGCTCCGCACCATTGTCTGCAAAAAACTGCTTCAATTGCGGAAGGCATCCCCGGGGCAGCCAGATCTGATCGGGATTGCTGCTGTCTCCGCAGTGAATCACCATCGGTTTATTGTAGATGGGCAGGCGCATGGCTTGGCTGCGGAAGAAATCCGGATTGGGAAACGACGCCAACCGCAGCAAGCGATTCAAAACCGAAGCGGGCAGTGCATCCTTGGCGATGGCCACACCTTCGCATAAGGTCGCCTGCACCGTTGCGGGCAGAGGCACCGGTTGGTCGTCTTGTGTGTCGGCGGGTGCCCAAGGGGTGTCGGCCCCCTGTTCATGGAACGCCTCTTGAAACAGTTCGTTCTTCTTAGTATGGGCCTCGAGCAGATCGTTTAGTTCTTCCCGGGACACACGGGCAAGCTGTGCCAGAAACTTCCACTGGTCCGCATACGGCTCCATGCTCTCATCCACGAAAACGCTGTTTCCCTGCTGTCTGGGATACAGCTGCAGAGGCAGTGCAATCAGATTGCCGAAGCCGCCTTTGGGCAGCGTATCCTGGCTGGGAAACATGCGGTCGAAGGACGGAAGTTCAACTCGTCCCGATTGTTCGGCAGCGCGCGACAAGAGCAAGCATCCGAAGCGGCGGGCCAGGGCTGCGGGAACAGGGCTTGTGAAGAAGAACCAGAGGTGGGCACCGGAACCGGAACGGGATCGTTCTACTGCGCAGGATATGCCCCAGTCGCTGCAGAGCATGCGGATAACCCGCGCGTCGTCCTGCCAGGTATCTTTGTCCAAATCAATAGCCAGAAACCAGCAGGTATCGTCGGGCAGCAGAGGGTATACACCCATGGTCTGCCGTCCTGTCAGGTGTCGATGGGCAACCTGGTCGCTGACGGGAATAAAGGCCTGCTGATCACAGGTTCCGCATTTGCGGGGTTTTCTCGAGCACCATCCCCCGTCGCTCCTGTGGCGGCATGCCGGTGCATACCAAGGTTTGCCGTCCTCGCGGAGGTGCTGTCTGGCATAGACATCTTCGCGGCCGCGAAACAGCTGCCGGAACAAAGTAATTTTTTCCTGCCCCGATAGGGTACCAGCCCCGGCTTCTGTGCCTGTGGCCTGCAATGTCCGGCAAGGAAGCTGGTCCAGCTGCTGGCGCAGTTGTTCGTTTTCCGATCGAAGACGGCGGTTTTCCGCTTGCAGTGCCTGTATGTC